>CAZYRM010000173.1:0-13237 GCA_964649705.1 uncultured Planctomycetia bacterium | reverse complement strand
TTCATGCGCTTCCTCCACGGGAGGTACCAGGTGCGCAGGGCCTTGCCGGTCTTCGACAGCTCCGCCGTCGCAGACTGCTTCATGCCCTTTGCGGACTCCTGCTCGCGGCCCAGCCGCTCGAGCTCCGTCAGCCGCGCGAGGAACCCCTCGAGGGTTTCCTTCGTGTATCCGAACGGGGCCACGGCCTCGACGATCTCGGCCTCGTCCATCGCGGCCTGGACCATCGCGCGCGCATCCACGAGGAACCGCTCCACGTTGGCCCAGACGTAGCCCGGCCGCTTCTCCTCCTCCTTCGGCGCGGGGGGCTGCGTCGCTCCGTTCGCGACTGGCGGACCTGCCGCGCCCTTGTGCGGCAGGGCGATCGAGATGCCGACCTTCGCCAGCAGGTCTCGCCTCGCGCGGAGGACCGTCGTGATCGTGAAGCGGAGGTGGGCCGCCTCCTCGCGGATCGCCGCGAAGAAGGCGCGCAGGGTCTGGGTCAGCGTCATCTGACGCCCCTGCGCCACCTCGCGCCGCACGACGGCGCCCTGTGCCGACTCGAACCGCCGCATCCCTTCGGCGAGGCGGTCCAGGGGAAACCGCATCGTCTCGAGGAAGGCCTTGACCTCGGGATCGCCTAGAGCGTTCCCGACCATGAGCTGCACCAGGTGGAGCAGCGTTGCGAGAGAGGACTTCATCGTAGTACCTCCTACTGGTAGTCCTCCAGGCGCGCCTCGGCCCCCCGCGCATGCGGGGAAAACGCCTCGGCGCATCCGCGGCTCAGTGATGCGATCCTCGTGCCAGCCTGGCGTCGTCGTCGCATCACGGCGAGGGACCTGCCCGAATCCGAATCGCGATGGAGGGTTCGGTCTGTCGCGTGCCGCGAATCGCGCGAGCGGAGACTCAATAAGTGGATCTGGGTGGTCCAGGGATTGGACCGAGGGGTCCAACCACTGGACGGGGGGATCAGGAATTGACCCCCAAGGCTCGATGCGAGACGCCGGGAGGCGGCCCTGCGCGGCGGCGCGGTCCTGGCGCGCGGCTACGCTGTCGAGATTCGCAGGGCCGAGGTCGCCGTGCGCCTGCCCGCGGTCTCCGCGCGCTGCAAGGGAGCCGATCGGCGCGTCCGCGGGGTCGTCGTGAGCTTCTCCGCGATAGTCCTGCGCGCCTCCGCGGCCGCCTTGCGCCGCTTCGCGGTCGCAATTTACGACGGCAGGGTCGCGTCTTGCGTCTTCGCAGTCGCATCCAGCGACAGGGCGGGCGCCTTGGGCCCGTCCTCGGTCGGTTCGTGCGCCTGCTCTGCCGTGGAGCGCGTCCGGGCGGTCCCCGTGCGTGGCGTCGTGATCGAATCGCGCGCCTTCCGGCTCGCAGAGCACGTCCACGAGGCGATCGTGCGCGGCCCCGCGGTCGCTGTGAGGGCGTGCAAGGTCATTGTGCGCGGCCGCTCGGCGGTCGATTGCGTGGTCGCGGTCCATGCAGGCTGGTGCGAGGTGGCAATGGGCGATCGCGCGGTCGCCCCACGCGCCTGCCGCGTCGCCCTACGCCGGTTCAGATTCGTCGCGAGGGACTCCGTGCGCGTCGTTCGCCCGGAAGTTGACCCCGTACGGAGGATCGCGGTCGTCGCGGGCGCGTGGCCGGCCGCCGAAGTGCGGTCCGGGTCGGTGTTGCGCCCCGCCGTGATGGGCGTGTGGGTGTGCGCGGTCCGAATGCGCGTCGTGCGGGCCGACTCCTGGCATGGCGGGGCCGCGGCGTGGACCGGTCAAGCGGGGTGCGCCTCCCTCCAGCGCCGCTTGACGGTGTTCCTGGCCAGCCGGAGCCGTCGGGCGGCCTCCTTGAAGTTCCCCCCGGTGGCGCGAACGGCCTGGACGACGTAGTCGCGGAGGACCTCTCGGAAGCGGCGCTCGGCGACGAGGCGTGCGAGGTCCTGGTGGGTGGCGGCGAGGATACGGACATCGACGACGCGGTCTTCCTCGCCGAGCGGGGTGACCTTCCGCTGGGCGATGGCGCGGAGGAGGAGGGGCTGGACGTCGAGGGGGAGGTCGCCGACCTCGTCGAGGAAGAGGGTGCTGCGGTGGGCCTGCTCGAAGGCGCCCTTGCGGGCATGGAGGGCGCCGGTGAAGGCGCCGGCTCGGTAGCCGAAGAGCTCGCCGTAGGCCATCTCTCGCGGGAGACCTGCGAGGTTGACCTCGACGAAGGGCCCATTGGCGCGGGGGCTGGCGTTGTGGATGGCTCGGGCGAGGAAGTTCTTCCCCATGCCGGTCTCGCCCAGGAGGAGGGCGCTATCCCGCCTGCCCCCCTGGACTCGGCGCAGCACCGAGGCATGGACGATCAGGGCTCACGTACGTCTTCGATGCCGTGTCTCCGCAGCGACCCATCCATCGACAAGGAGCCCCGGAAGGGGTCTAGATCGTGTCGCCTGATCGCCGCGAAGCACACGTCGACCGTCTTGTCGTCGACCTGCTGAAGGTTCCGCAGGTACGGCATGAACTCCTGCAGGAAGGCCAGATGGGCCCGGTCCCACGCCGCGTTGTTCACCTGCGACTGAATCGCTACGACGACGCGCTTCAGGTACTCGCCCTCGCCCCAACCGCAGCGGTAGAGCTCCTCGAGATGCGCCAGGACCTCCACGACAAATCCGAGGCCCTCGTCCGTCAGGGCACCCTCGGCAAAGTACCCGTCAGCTCTTCGAACGTCTCCGATGATGAGGTCGCACAACTGACGAAACCGTCGATGCCGCGCGGGGCTCGCCATGTTGACGATCTCCATGGACAAGGGCCTACGGACCTGTACTTCCCTTACCGCAGCAGTGCTTGTACTTCTTGCCGCTCCCACAGGGGCAGGGGGCATTGCGGCTGGGCGTGTCGGCCGCCACAGTGGGCTTGGGCTTGCCTTGGACGAAATCGATCTCCTCGCAGGATGGAAGCCTGAACGTGAAGGTCGTCCTTCCCCGGAGGTTCGTGACCGCAAAGTCCCCCAGGCCGATGACGTCCATGCCGATGAGGACATCGCCCCCGGTGAACCCACCACGCGAGACCCGCACGAACTGGAACCCCACGTTGTTGGGCAGCCACAGGTTCACCATGTACACGTCGGTATCGTATTCACCGTTGGCCCCGGATGCTCGGGCGACACCAATCGGCTTCAACCCGAGGCCGTCGACCACTCGCTGGGTGATGACGGTGTTCGTCGCCCCAGTATCCCAGATGGCCTTGAAGGAGGCACCCTTCCCGGGCTTCTCCGTGGCGGGATCGAAGGGCTCCATCACGCTGACATCGGTGACGAGGACCGGGCTCCGTCCCGCGTATCGAACCGTGAAGGCGCTCGCCACGACTCAGGGTCTCTAGACCTTGAAGGAAACGCGGGAGTGGAAGTGCTGGGTGTAGTCTGCGGAGCCGCGGGAGCAACGCTGAACGAGGAAGGTCCCCATCTCGTGGTTCTTCCGTGCGGCCATGACCGCTTCAGCATCGGTCGCGTAGTCGCCAATGACCGCCTGGCCCTTGATGACCAGGACCCTGCCCTCGAACCGCTGGAGCAGCTCTTCCTGGTGCTCAAGGTACCACTTGAATTCTGCTTCGAGGGGATTCATCGACTACCTCTGGCCCGACCACCAGAACTCCGTTGGGGCGCGCAACTCTACTCACGATCTTCGGCTAGTTCAAGGTCCGGATCAATGCCGATCTTCAGCCTGGAGTGGCGCTCCCTCGAACAGGAGACCGACGCAGGCGTTCAGATCGGGTGGGCGTGCCTACGCGCTGGTCGTTGCCGCGCGGTGCCGGTTGTACACCCACGCCACGGGGATGCGCGCCCGCTGGCCGGGCGTGAGTACCGGCACCGGGCAACCGTCCAACGTGGGCAGTTCGTGTTGGTCATCGCTCGGGATCAGGACCCAGAGGGCCGGGGGCGTACCCGGCCTGCCGACACGATCCCGCAGGCGTTCCATCATGTCCATTCGCCGGTAGCGCGCCAGCGGGCCGGGATAGAGGATCAAGACCGTCCGGTCCGCGGCCATCACCTCCTTCTCCACCGCCGGCAGCGCACGCCCGATCAGTCGCGACAGGTTCCTCCAGTCCTCCGATTCCCGGGGGGCCGCGTCGGCCTCCAGGACCATCTGCCAGTCCTCGATCTTCTCGCGCACAGCCGCGTCCTTCAACGCCCGGAGGAACAGGTTCTCGAAGTCCACGGCCTGGACCGGAAACCGCCGGCAGAGCTCCTCCCTGGCGGCGTCATGCTGCGCCGGCGGCACCGTCAGCGCGAGGAAGGCGCCATCACGCGTCGCGCGGCGCAGCCTCTCCTCGAACTGCCGCGCCAGCGCCAGCTCGGGCGAGACGTCGATCACGGGACCGGTCCCGGTGGCCGATCGTTCCTGGTCCGTCGTTACGGAAGAGAGGGCGAGCGGGTTCCGCTCGGGGAAGACGTACTCCTCCTTGTCGGCCTGCCATCGCCCTTCGAACCCGATCCCAGGCATGGCGGGGTGGCGCCGTAGACCGGTCAAGCGGGGTGCGCCTCCCTCCAGCGCCGCCTCACGGTGTTCCTGGCCAGGCGGAGCCGACGGGCGGCCTCCTTGAAGTTCCCCCCGGTGGCGCGAACGGCCTGGACGACGTAGTCGCGGAGGACCTCGTCGGCGGGGAGGATGTCCTCGGGGCGAGGGAGGACGCGCTCGGTGGAGACCGGCTCGATCGAGGCGGGTTCGACGGCGAAGTCGGCCACGGCGACGAGGCGCCCCTTCGTGTGGACGGCGACGCGATGGGCGGCGGCGCGCAGGTCGCGGAGATTTCCGGGCCAGGAGTGGCGCTCGAGGAAGCTCCAGGCGTCCGGCTCGAAGGCGTCCTTCCGTGCGAGGTCGGCGCGGCCGGCCTCGGCGAGCTGGGCGAGGAAGAGGTCGTGGACGTCCTCCCTGCGTGCGCGGAGGGGAGGGACGCGGAGGACGAGGTCCTCGACTCGGTAGCGGAGGTCCTCTCGGAAGCGGCGTTCGGAGACGAGGCGGCCGAGGTCCTGGTGGGTAGCGGCGATGATGCGGACATCGACGACGCGGTCGTCCTCGCCGAGGGGGGTGAACTTGCGTTGGGCGATGGCGCGGAGGAGGAGGGGTTGGAGGTCGAGGGGGAGGTCGCCGACCTCGTCGAGAAAGAGGGTGCCGCCGTGGGCCTGCTCGAAGGCGCCCTTGCGGGCATGGTGGGCTCCGGTAAAGGCGCCGGCTCGGTAGCCGAAGAGTTCGCCGTAGGCCATCTCGCGTGGGAGCCCTGCGAGGTTGACCTCGACGAAGGGGGCCCTGGCGCGTCGGCTGGCGTTATGGATGGCTCGGGCGAGGAAGTTCTTCCCGGTGCCGGTCTCTCCCTGGAGGAGGGCGCGGAGGTCGGACTGGGCGATCTCGCGAGCGCGCTGGAGGGTCCGTGCGAACTCCGCGCTTCGGGTAGGGAAGTCGTCCCAGGTGAGGTTGCCGGCCTGATAGCGGTGGGTATCGGGGCAGGACCAGCGTCGCGTGTTCATCGTGCCACCCTCCTGGTTGCGGTCGTGGTCTGGGGGACGCGGCGGGCCCTGGGAAGAGGGCCTGGGGGCGTCCCCGTCATGATCAGTACGAACGGGCGGAGGCGCCGGGCTGAAGATTCCGGAAAAGGAGGCGCTCCTCGCGGGGCTTCCGAGGGAGGGGGAGGGCGGGCTAGAATCCCGCGTATGGGAACGGTCTACGGCTGGGACGACGGTTCGGCGTCCAGGCTCTGCGACGTATCGACGATCTGGACCGACATCCGTTCGGCGCAGGGGCGCGGGGAGGAGGC
The DNA here is from genome assembly GCA_964649705.1 of uncultured Planctomycetia bacterium. Classification (GTDB taxonomy): domain Bacteria; phylum Planctomycetota; class MHYJ01; order WSZJ01; family CAZYRM01; genus CAZYRM01. Next base: position 7,484 of record CAZYRM010000173.1, on the reverse strand, counting down.
GAGGCAGGCTCGTGGGGAGCTGGCGAAGCGGTACCAGCGGCCGTTCTACCACGCGTGCAAGGCAGGGAGGTTGGGCGAGCACGACGCGCGGGACGCGGCGCAGGACTTCGTGGTGAAGGTGATGGACGGGACGCTGCTGGCGCGGGTGCGGGCGGATCGCGGGAGCTTCCGTGCGTTCCTGAAGGCGGCGCTCAGGAACCACCTGACGGACTTCTGGCGGAGGGCGTCGCGCAGGCGGACGGTGCCGCTGGAAGAGGGGATGGCGGTGGACCCGTACGCGGGAGCGGAGGCGGTGCTGGAGGAGGGGTGGCTTCGGGAGCTGGTGCTGGACGTGCATCGGCGGGTCGAGCGCAGCCTCGATCCGGAGTCGGTTGTTTGGGAGCTGAACGCCTGGCTGCGTCGGGACCGCGAGGGGTTCGAGGCCTTGACGCAGGAGCAGCTCGCGGCGCGGCTGGGTGTGGAGCGCGGGAAGGTGCGGGGGGCGCTGAGGAAGCTGCGCGAGCTGGTGCAATCCGAACTCTCGGGCCTCCTCTCGGCCGAGGTGGCCTCGGATCGCGACTTCGCGGCCGAACGCGCCTGGCTGCTCGATCGGCTGAGCAGCAAGCCGAAGTCGTGATGAGTTGCGCACGGAAGTTGACTGGCAATGAGCGTCAACGACCGCGAGCTTGTCGCCGCTCAAGATCGAAAAACACCGCAAGCGGTGCTCTGCGCGCGACTCGTCGCCGATGCCACGAGCTAATGAGTTCGCCTACCCAGGCAGTTGCGGATATCGCCATACCGCCCTGCCATGAGAGCGTACCCACGAGTGTCGCGAGAGCGCTTCCGACGCCCGTTGTAATTCCCAGACTTGCGAGATTGCGATCGATGTCCTCCCACTCTCTCTTGTACTTCTGGTATTCCTCTTCGAGCGCATCACGGTACATGACAACATTCTGGCGATGCGATAGCGATGTCCCAGAGTCAACCTCCCTCCAGAGCTTCACCAGGAACGCACGCAGCCCTGCAAGCCGGTTCTCCGTCCGCAAGGAGAGAGCGAAGTCTAGGGGAACACCATTCAGAAATGAGAACCGGCACTGGGACATCGCGAGGGACAGATCAGTCAGTTCTGGGGATGCCGGAGACCCGCCGTCCGCGAGAGCATGTTCATATGCTTGAAAGTGAAGCTCCTCGCCCATGAGGAGGTAGCCACCGACTCCTGCGGCTGTGGCCAGGGCCATTTCCAAGGTCTGGCCACTTCCATACTTCAGAATCGTGCTCCTCCCCTCCGCAGGCCGTGAGAACGCATAATTGATTGGCGGGTTGTAGTCTGGATCGCCGAGGGCCTCCTGCAGTTCGCGCGCTTGCTCTGCACTCATCGCGCGTCCCAGGATCGACTCCAGAGCCAACGGAACATCATCGGGGTGCAGCGACTTAAGGAAGTGAATCGTAGCATCCGTTGCCAGCTGTCTCCTTAGAGTGGCGGGCATCCTGCTCACGCGGTCTCTTGATCGGGGAACGATCTCGCCGCGGAAGAAGTCCCTTTCATACCATGGAAGGGGAGGGACACAGACTACTATCCCGGCGGCGATCCAAGGGCGGAGTGCCGCTAGGTAGACTGCTTGCTGAACTACTACTTGCACCCACTTCTCCGGGGCATCTAATGGTGAAACGCCTTCGGAATGAACTAGCCCGTCGCAGAACGGATTGGTGACCAGAATCTTCTGTGTGTAAAGGCTGAAGCGAGTCAGGTGGTTCGCTATCGACGAGAGGTTCGGACTCCCGAGGTAGACACCAACGAAGTCGGATGTACGGATGTCCTCAAGAATCGCGCGATAGTCAGATGTGTGTGGCAGATGGTGGAGCAACCGCTCGTAGACTGTTCGTACTGTCCTAGCGTCTTGGGGTCCCCGGGCCGTCCCAGATTGACCGTCGGCATGAATGGCGACGCCGGCCAACTCGCAAGCCTCGTCGATGAATGCCAAGGTCTCGGTCAAGAGTGATTGCTCTGTGGAGACTCTGTGCACGACTGGGCGTTGCCCGGTGTCGGTCTGGGCCTGCGCTTTGTAGGAGCAGCATCGCTTGTACTTCTTACCACTGCCACATGGACAGGGTCCGTTTCGCGATGTGTACTCTCTATTCACGGTGTCTCCGACTCAGTCAGAGAACCCAGATCGTAATCTGATAGTCCCGCAACATGTGTCCTTCGGGCGACCTGGTCGTTTGGTAGCTCCCCTATGCGGAGTCTACGCGGGTACGCCCGGATGGAGGGCTCGTGCTGCCATGCTTGCCCGCATCATTTGAGCACAGCGTCAGTGCCCTGGCGGGCCACCGATGTGCTTCGTCGCTCCCGACTATGAACGGTGCCCGGGGGCTTCCGGACGCCTCCCAAGACCAAGGTCCTCGACGCTCTTGGCACCCAGCACCTGCGCCAGCAACTCGTCCAATCGCGCGAGGTCGGTGATCGCCGAAACCTCAGCCTCAGTCTCCGAGCGTAGCGCCCCGAACCGAGCGCGTAGGATCGCCAGGAGCGCACTCTGCTTGCCCTCGGCCTGCCCCTCCGCCCGCCCCCTCTCGCGCCCCACCGCGATCCCCTTCGCCATCCCCTCCTCGATGAGTTCCTCTCCGTACGTCTTCGCCATTCTCGATACCTCCTCGTCGCTCACGAATGGCACCAGTGCCCGCCGCGCGACGTTCATCAGCTCCTCCTGCTCCTCCCGCGCCCGCCGATGGTGCACCAGCGCCACTAGGAATCGAAGCAGCACCCTTCCTCGTTCGAGGTCCTGTCCCTGCCATAGCTGGCGAATCACCTGCAGAGCGCCCCTCTCAACTTGCTCGAAGGTTGCCAGATCGCTCTGCTCCTCCTGCAGCAGCCGCAACGCCCATCCGAATGGCTCGCCTCCCGTCGTCAGGCGACTCTCGGGACTCCGCGCCACGTCCAGGTAGACGACTTCGTGCTTGGGCACGAAGCTCCGCAACTCGTCTGGTACGTCTACCAGGTCCGATAGAGGGCCCGGGCCCGCCCACTCCCTCCTCCCGGTGTAGAACACCACCGGCAGAATCGTGGAGAGCTGCTGCTCACCCTCAGGAATCTTCCGCTCCGCCTGGTCGCGCCGCTCCATCTCCCAGAGCTGAACCATCGCGAGGAGCAGGCGGAACGGCATCAGCCGATCCGGCGTCGACTGATGCTCCACCAGGACGTAGATCCAGACTTCGCTCTCTCCGGAGGGCGAGCGGTAGGGGGCTTTGCGAACGATGTCCGCCTCCCGCTCGCGGAACGACTCGAGGATGAACGTCGCGGGGACCTCGCGGACGCGCGAGTAGTCGACGCGGTCCGCGGCCTCGGGGTACGCCGCCAGCAACAGCCCGCGCAAATTCGCTGGTGACTGGAGCAGCCAGCGAAGCGCGCGATCCGGAAACTGACGAATCGGAGGAACTCCCGCGTCGCCGCGATCATTCTCCCCCATCGTCACCCTCCCGAGCTGGCGGAATTATAGGCCGCGCCGGGCCGCAGAGCAACGGTCATCCCTGACGCGCGTCGGCGCGAGACGCGGGATGGCGGCGGGCGAGTCGACGCCAGGAGCATCCCTTGCCCCCAGTTGACGGACTGTGCGGAGCGGCGTAGCATCCCGTGGTGCACGATGGCCTATACGATCAACTCTTGACCGAGCGGCTGCAAGCAGCCCTGTCGTTGGCGCACGACCGGACCGTCAGTCGGTCTCCCCTCGACGCGAGCGATGCGCATCGACGACTGTCGCGCTTCCTCGCAGACGAGATCGAGCGCGCCCTTCGGGATCTGGGCAATGCCCCCGAACAGGCGGCCTTCGCCAATTCCCTGCTGGCGTTTCTCCGCCAACATGCTCCGAAGGCCGAGCCCGAGACGCTCTCCATTCCCCCCGAGCTACTCCAGGCTGTCTCCCGCGGGCCCGCGCCGCCACGCCCTGCCACGCCGCTGGCCGTCTCCACTCTCCTTGCGCGCCCGGGGCGGCCGGAACTCGGTCATGAGCTGGGGTGCGAAATCGGAAGCTCTGACCGCGTGGACGCCCTTATCGCCTTCGTCACTTCCACCGGGATGCGACGGCTCTTCTCCGCCCTCGCGGAACGCGCAGACCGCGGGGTCCCCCTCCGCCTGATCACCACGACCTACACGGGAGCAACTGACGCCGGTGCGCTCCAGCGCCTCGCCCGCCTGCCCCATACGCAGGTGAAGATCTCGTATGACGGACGCCGCTCGCGCCTCCACGCAAAGGCATGGCTGTTTCATCGCGCGAGTGGCTTTAGTACCGCCTACGTCGGCTCCGCCAACGTCTCGGCTTCGGCCCTGGGAGGCGGCCTGGAGTGGATGATGAAGGCCTCCGAGGCCGACCTGCGCCACGTCATCGAAATGTTCCGAGGCGCATTCGACAGCCTCTGGGCCGACGAGGAATTCGAGCCATTCGACCCGGAGCGCGACATGAAGCGCCTGGAGGACGCCTTGCATGGCGCCCGAGGAACAGGCCGGCGTGACGGCTCGCGGAGCGCGCCCCTCTTTTTCGCCCTCCGTCCCTACCCATTTCAGCAGGTCATCCTTGACGACCTCAAGGAGCAGCGAGAGTGCCTGGGACGGAGACGGAGCCTGATTGTGGCGGCGACTGGCACGGGGAAGACCCTGATCGCCGCCTTCGACTACGCACGCCAGTCGCCCCGACCGGGACTCCTGTTCCTCGCGCACCGTCGGGAGATTCTGGAGCAGGCCCGACAGGCGTTTCGTCACGTCCTCCGCGACGAGTCCTTCGGCGAGCTTCTGGCAGGGGACGAGTCGCCGTCGACCCTCGGCCACCTGTTCGCCACGGTCCAGAGCTTCCTTGGTCGGGACCTTCTCTCCCAGCCTGGACCCGACCATTGGCCGTACGTGGTGCTCGACGAGTGCCATCACCTCCCAGCTCCCTCCTACCGGGCGATCATTGAGCGACTGCGGCCGTCCACCCTGCTGGGCCTCACTGCAACCCCCGAGCGGACCGACAACCAGTCGCTCCTCCCTGACTTCGACGGTCACGTCGCCGCGGAAATCCGACTCTGGCACGCCATCGAGAGGCAGCTCGTAGCGCCCTTCGAGTACTACGGCATCGCCGACGGCACCGACCTCGGGCTGGTCGAATGGGCGCGCGGGAGCTACTCGACGACCGCGCTGGATGCGCTATACATGGGAAACCAGCGTCGCGCTGACCTGATCGCCGAAAGGTACGCGCATCTCTGCGGAGGCAAGGCTCTCGGCTTCTGCGTTAGCGTGGACCACGCGGAGTTCATGGCTCGCACGTTCAGCAAGGCGGGCATCCCCGCGATTGCGGTCCACGGGGGAACACCCGAGGAAGAGCGTCGCTCCGCCCCGCGCCGCCTGCGGGACGGCGAGGTCCGAGTGCTCTTCACCTGCGATCTCTACAACGAGGGGGTCGATCTCCCCTTCGTCGAAACCGTCCTCCTCCTGCGACCGACCACATCGACCACCCTGTTCCTGCAGCAGCTTGGCCGCGGCCTGCGGCTCGAACCCGGCAAGACGTCGTGCTTGGTGCTCGACTTCATCGGGCAGCATCGCCAGGAGTTCCGTTTCGACCGCCTCCTCACCGCCATGACTGGGATCCCGCGCGGCCACTTGAAGAGGGCGGTCGAGAGTGGATTCCCGGTGCTTCCCTCCGGCTGCCAGATCGTCTTGGACCGCGTGTCGTGCGACTCCATCCTCAAGAACCTCCAGGCCTCCATCGGGGGAGGGCAGAAGCGACTCACGGACGAGGTTCGGGCCATCGGTCGGGTCCGCTTGGCGGAGTTTCTCGACAAGACCGGGCGCGACCTCCAGGACGTCTATGATGCGGGCGGATGGACGACTCTGCTCCGCCTAGCAGGTCACCTGCCGCCAGGGAACGAGGGCGAGGCGCGGCTCAACCGCAGGTTTGACAAGCTCCTCCACCTGGACGACCCGGATCGGATTGCTCTCCTTCGCACGCTCGAGCCCGGACGGCTCCTGCATGCAATCGGATACCAGCTCTTCCACGAACCAAAGGACATCTTCGGCCCGGCAGACTGGGTTGCGCGGTTGTCGTCCGAGCTGCGGGAGGAAATGGGTGAGGTCGCCGACGTGCTGGCCGCGAGGAGCCACCCCTCGCGCCCACAGGCGATCCGAGCGGACTGGCCTCTGGCACTTCACCGCTCCTACGATCGCCGCGAGATCCTCACCGCCACGGGGTACTGGACTGCGTCCCGAAAGCCTGCCTCGCGGGAGGGGGTTGTGCGACTCCGCGCCGAGAAGACCGAGTTGCTCTTCGTGACACTCGACAAGTCGGAGGACAGCTTTTCACCGACTACGAGCTATGAGGACTACGCCATCGACTCGCGGCACTTCCACTGGCAGTCTCAGGGGGCGACGCGGGAGGATTCGGAGACCGGGCGACGATACGCGGAGCAGGCGGCGAACGGTTGGGTCTTTCAGCTTTTCGCGAGGCCAACCATCCGCGACCCGTTCTTGGTGTTCGGCCCATGCATCTATGAGTCGCACTCGGGAAGCCGCCCCATGAGCATCACGTGGCGGTTGCAGCATGAGCTCCCGGCGGCCGTCTTCCAGTTGTGCGCCACGCTGCTCGCCGCGTAGGAGGCGAAGGAGCACGCTCTCTTTGGCCGTCGGACGGCAGGCTACTTCAAGACCCCCAGCTTCCGGCCGACGCGCTCGAAGGCACTGACGCAGCGGTCGATCATCTCGGGGGTGTGCGCGGCGCTGATCTGGACGCGAATGCGCGCTTGGCCCTTCGGGACCACCGGGAAGCTGAAGCCGATCACGTAGATGCCCTCCTCGAGAAGGGCTCGCGCCATTTCCTGCGCCAGCTTCGCGTCCCCCAGCATGATCGGCACGATCGGGTGGAACCCGGGCCGCACCTCGAACCCCTTCGAGGCGATCTTCTCGCGGAAGCTCCGGGCGTTCGCGTCCAGCTTGTCCCGGAGGTGCGTCGTCTGCGACAACAGGTCGAATGCCTTGCACGAGGCCGCAGCCACCGCGGGCGGGACCGAGTTCGAGAAGAGGTAGGGGCGAGAGCGGTTCCTGAGCCAGTCGATGATCTCGCCGTGCCCCGTGATGAAGCCCCCCGCCGCACCCCCCAGCGCCTTCCCCATCGTCGACGTGATGATGTCCACGCGGTTCATCACGCCGAAGTGCTCCGGCGTCCCTCGCCCCGTCGCGCCTACGAACCCCGTCGCGTGGCTGTCGTCCACCATCACCAGCGCGTGGTGCTTCTCCGCCAGGTCGCAGATCTTGTCCAGCGGCGCCAGGTCCCCGTCCATCGAGAAGACCCCGTCCGTCGCGATCATCCGGAAGCGACGGCCCTGAGTCGCCTGGAGGTGCGTCTCGAGCTCCCCCATGTCCATGTGCGCGTAGCGGAGGCGCTCCGCCTTGCAGAGCCGCACGCCGTCGATGATGCTCGCGTGGTTCAGCGCGTCGCTGATGATCGCGTCCTCCTCCCCGAGGAGCGTCTCGAACAGCCCGCCGT
>CAZYRM010000172.1:0-13265 GCA_964649705.1 uncultured Planctomycetia bacterium | reverse complement strand
TCGGCTTGAGCGCGCACGAGCCGAGAACGAGACCGAGAACGAGCAGGAGAACGATTGCGAGCCCGATTACGAGCACGCCACCGCCACCGATGACCGCCTTGAGCGGCGAGTCAGGACCCTACCAGGGTGTGGAGTAAATCGCGAGACGGTTCGCCCCGCTTTCGCAGACGACAATTCCGCCCTCTCCGTCGGAGCACACCCCGCGAGGCGACGACAGGCCATCGACGGAATATGTGATGAACTCATCGGGTGCGCAGATCAAGACTCGGCTTCCTCGCGTATCCGTGACGACCACACAGTCCATGTGATCTCCATGCACTTCCAGTCCCGCGATGTGCTGGCATCCGTGCTGTGGTGGGATCGGAGTCGGGAGGATCATCAGGCCCTGGGCGCCGACCGGCACCGTGAGCTGACTGAGGGGCTTCCCATCGAGGTCGTATCGCAGCGCGCGGCCATGCCCCGAATCGAGAATCCAGAGCGTGTCGTCATCCACGAACGCGACGTCGCTCGGCCTCCGGAACTCGCCATCGCCGTCCCCGAGGCGTCCGATCACGCTCTGCACATCCAGCGTGAGCGTATCGATGAGCTGGACGCGGTGGTTCTGCGTGTCCGCGACCGCGAGCAGCGTCCCGCGCACGTCGCACCCCTGAGGGAGGTGGAACTGGCCGGGGAGGAACCCCATCCTGCCGATCGGGGCCTGCGCCTTCCCCTCCGAGTCGAACACGGCAACCCGTCCGTTCCTGGAGTCGCACACATACACCGCGCCGTCCTCGTCCCGGCAGACTCCCTGGGGATGGAGCAGGCTCCCGTCGGCGCTGCCCGTGCTCGCCCAGTCGCGAGTGCCCTCGGGAGAAACCACGGACAAGCGCGACATCCCCCCGTCCGTGATCCACGTCACGAGGAACGCCCCTCCGCCGAGGGGGCGGGCGTACTGGGGATGGGGGATCGAGAAGAGCCCACGCGGGCCCTCCTCAGCCGAGACGCGGAGGACGCCGCGGAGGACGAGCGCCCCCGCGGCGAGCCTCAGAAACCCGCGTCTCGTGATTCCGCTCACAGCTTGAGGTGCTTGATCCCGCTCTTGACCCCGTCGGCCGACTTGTGCAGGGCCTTCGTCTCTTCTTCCGTCAGCTTCAGCACGTGGACCTGCTCGACGCCGTTGCGGCCGAGCGTCACCGGAACGCCGGCGCACACCTCGCGGAGGCCGTACTCCCCCTCGAGCATGGCGCAGCAAGGCAGGATCCGCCTCTCGTCGCGCAGGATGCTCTCCACCATCGCCGCGACCGAGGCCGACGGCGCGTAGTAGGCCGAGCCCTGCTTCAGGAGGTTGACGATCTCCGCGCCGCCCTTGCGGGTCCTGTCGACGAGCTGATCGACCGTCTCCTTCGGCAGGAGGTCGTTGATCGAAATCCCTGAGACCGTGGTGTACCTGGGCAGCGGGACCATGTCGTCGCCATGGCCGCCCAGGACCATCGCGGAGATGTCCCGCATGGAGATGTTCATCTTCTCCGCGATGAAGTAGCAGAACCGCGCGCTGTCGAGGACCCCCGCCATCCCGACGACCCGCTGCTTCGGGAAGCCAGTGACCTTCCAGCAGAGGTAGGTCATGATGTCGAGCGGGTTCGTCACCGTGACGATGATCGCGTTCGGGTTGTTCTTCCCGACCTTGGACGAGACGTCGCGGACGATCTCCGCGTTCTTGTCGATCAAGTCCTCGCGCGACATGCCAGGCTTGCGCGGCAGGCCCGAGGTAATGACGACGACGTCGCACCCGACGACCTCGTCGGTCGTGCTGGTGCCGGTCACGCGGGAATCGTACCCCTCGACGGGGCCCGACTCGCAGAGGTCGAGGGCCTTGCCCTTGGGCATGTCGGGGATGATGTCCATGAGGACGACGTCCCCGAGCTCCCGCTCCGCGATGCGCTGGGCGACCGTCATCCCGACGAACCCTGCGCCGATCACGCCGATCTTCGGCCTGGCCATGGTGCTTCCTCCTCCGTCTCTGGCGAGGCGCGCACCATAGCATTCAGCCAGTCAACGTTCAACGTTCAACGTTCTCCCAACCGTATCGGTGGCGGTGGCGTGCTCGTAATCGGGCTCGAATTCGTTCTCGTGCCCGTTCTCGGTCTCGTTCTCGGCCTCTCCCCTACTCGTGCGTGATGGTCACCCGCAGCCCCTCCACCCACCACTTGTCATTGTCCGTGTAGTAGAGGTACGCACGCGACGCGGCGCCCGTGTACTTCCCCGGCACGGCCGCGATGCAGCTCATCCTCACCTCGGCGACCTGCTCGGGCGCCATGTCCCGCCAGTAGAGCACCACGTCGCGGCCCAGCACCTCGTAGAAGTCGATCGCCCCCGACTTCACCAGCTCCTTGAGCTGATCGTGCCTCGGCTCCAGGCCTCCCGGCAGCCCGACGATCGCCAGGGTCATCGGCAGGCCTTCCTTCGACAGGCTCGTCACCTTCGCGACGACGTCGACCGTCTCCCCCTCCTTGACCTCGCTCGCCGACAGCGCCGTCTCCACGCGCACCTGGCACGCCTCGCTGTTCGCCGGCTTCGGCGCGTGGTACCTCACGTCTACGGCGTACGGCATCTCCGCCCCGCCCTCCATCTTCACCTCGATCGTGTGCGCCCCCGGCGTCAACCGGCTCGCGAACGACGGGAGGGTCAGGTCGCCCTTCGTCTCCGGCGTGAAGTCGACGCGCCCGACCTCGGCTCCATCGACGACCAGGATCGCCGTCCCCGGCGCCTTCGGCACCGCGCGCGCGGCGTCGTAGCCCAGGATCGCCCTCAGCGCCATGATCGTGCTCTGCGTCGACCCGAACCGCCCGCCCTTGCACCTCTCGAAGAGCCAAGTGGCGGCCTTCTCGACGTTCCCCTGCATCTCAGGCACGCGGAGCCATGCCAGGACCGCGAGAGAGGTCGTCTCGATCTCCAGGCACTCCCCGCCCGACCTCGTGATGCTCGTCGCGGCGCCGCGCACGCAGCCGTCCGCCTCCTGTCCCTTCGCGATCTTCGAGGCGATCTCCGCCGCCGCGGGGTCCCCGACCTTCAAGAGCGCGTTGGCGATGAGCCCGAGGACGTACGAGTCCTGCGTCTCCCCCGCCCGCGCCTTCGCCCACTCGATCTCCTTCTCGAGCCCCTTCTCCCCCGACTCCGCGAGCGCCCAGAGGATGTAGGCGTTCGTCACGTCGTCCGGCGCACCTCCGAACGAGTCGAGCGCGCGCGGGTTCCGCGTGAAGCCTCCCTTGCCGTCGCGGCGCGAGAGCAGCCACGCGCGGGTCCGCTCGATCATCCCCGCGTCCACGGGGTAGACCTTCGCCATGTCGCTGAACTCCATCACGCCGTACGCCGTGAGGGCCTCGTGGCCGGGGTCCCCTCCGAACCACTCGTACCCCTTCTGCGGGCACTCGTAGCCGACGAGCCGCTTGTAGCCGCGGTCGAGCAGGTCGCTCGCCCTGGCCATTAGCGCGGCGTCCTCGACGTGGTGGGTCGTGAAGTAGTTCATCACCATGATGTTCGGGTAGGCGTTGGAGCTGGTCTGCTCGAAGCAGCCGCCGGGCTCGCGCAGGAGCCCCTTGAGCGCGTCGGTCAGCGTCGCGAGCGGGCTCGGGTAGACCTTCGCGACCGCCTCCACGCTCGCGGCGTCGAACTGCTCGGGCATGACGATCTCGTGCGACGCCGAGCCGGAGAGCAGCCCGCCCGCCGACTCCTCCACGGGGAAGCCGGACGGGACCACCTGGATGGCTCGCTTCACCTCGTCGGTGTGGTCCCCTGCCTTGCCGATCAGGTGGACCTGAACCGGCCCGTAGTGCTGCTTCGCGACGAGCGTCAGGAACAGGCGTCCCGAGGCGTCCGCGGCGAGCGTCACGCGGGGCTCGTTCCCCTCTCGGGCGATCCCCTCGCCGATCGTCGTCTCGAGGAGCGCCTCGATCTGCGCCTGCGTCCCGTTGACGAGGGCGACGGGGACCTCGACGAGGTCTCCCGCGGTGATCTCGAGCGGCAGCTTCGGCTCGATGTAGAAGGCCTTCTTCGCCGTGATCGCGGCGTCGGCCTGGCCGAGCGCACCGGAGGCCGTGATCGCGTCCACCCGCGCGCTGAACATCGTGATCGAGTCGGAGAGGTCGAACGTCACGGTCGCCGTGCCGTCGGCCGCGGTCTTGACACCCGCGTTCCAGTACACGGTCTCCGCGAAGTCGCTCCGCTCGTCGGCCGGGCGCCCCGCCTGGGCGACGTGGGCGTATTCGCGAATGTAGGCCATCTCGCCGGCAAACGCCCTCTCCTTGTCGAGGGCCTTCAGGTTCCCCGCCCTGCGGCGGCCGGCCATCGCGTCCTTCTTCTCCGCCGCGGGCCCCTGGGCCGGGTCGGCGGCGGGCTTCTTCGCGAGCTTCATGGCGTGCGCCTGCGGCATGGGCGCGGCGGGGGCCGGTGGCATGGCGCCATCCGCCTCCTCCATCTCCAATCCTCCGCCGCCGAACTCCCGGAGACGCTCCACCTCGGCCTGGTCGCGCAGCGCCAGCACGCGCTTCGCCGCGTCTTCCTGCGCCTTGACGAACTCGGCCGCGTGGAAGAAGCAGAACCGCCTCCACCCCTGGGTTCCCAGGAGGAGGTCGACGGCGCGCGGCGCCTCGGGGGCGTCGGACAGGTAGAGGTGCGCGTCGGCCAGCTCCTTGACGTCGGACCCGAGGAGGACCTGCACGGGCAGGCGCGGGGCCTGCTCGCGCTTCTCGATCTGCTGGAGTACGGCCTCGTCGGTCACGGAGATGCACAGCGTAGTCTCGACCGGCTTGCCGGTCTCGTCGGTCGCGAGGATGGCGAGGCTCACCCTCCCCGCGGGGGTCGTCGAGTCGGGGCTCGCGACGACCTTCAGGTTTACCTTGTGCGCGGGGCGGCGGAAGATCAGCCGCTCCGCGAGCGGGGCGCCCGCGTCGTCGGTCAGCGTGGCCCTGAGGACCCCCTCGGCCGCGGCCGACGGACGGAGCGTCACCTGAGTCGGGCAGGACGCGGAGACGGAGAACGCGATCCCCGACACCTCGCGGTCGACTCGGAACAACGAGAGGCGGACGTTTCTCTCCTCGGTCGAGGCGACGGTGAAGGCGACGGAACCGCTCGCGTCGTACGTGTCGGACGCTGCGGAGAGGAGGCACCCGCTCGCGAGCGCCTTGGGCAGTTCGAAGCGCTGCGTGTTGGCGGCGGGGACGTCGATCACGGCGGAGTATGTCTCGCCGTCCTTGGGAGTGAACCGCGTCGTCCCGCGCCCCTCGTGGGAGGTGGCGAACGTCGCGACGTCCTTGCCTCCGCGGTCGAGGATCCGCCCCTGCACGTCGGCGGGCTTCTGGCGCGTGTCGCGCGCCTCGAAGTAGAGCCGGTTCTCGAGGCCGGCGACGAGGTCGCCTCCCTCCGGGAAGAACGAGATCGCGACCTTGTTGAGGAGGATGGGCAGCGTCTTCGCGAACGTCTCGGTCGTGCCACCGTCCTGGACGACGATGGCGAGGTCGCCGTCTCCCGCGGCCATGTCCTTCGGCAGCGGGAAGCTCACGGAGCATGCGCCGCGCGCATCGAGCGTCACCTCCTGGCGGGCGACCTCGTTACCGTCCACGCGGGCGACCGCGGTGGCCTTCGCGCCGGCGGGGATCCCGCCCTCGGCGCGGGTCACCGAGAGCGACGCGGAGACCTCGTCGCCGGGGCCGTACCCCTTCTTCGCGAACACGATCTCGCCCTTCAGCCGCGGCACGCGATAGGCGCGGACGTCGAACTTCGTCTCGGCGGGGGCGTAGCCGTTCCACGGGAAGCTCGCGACGAGGGTGTACTCGCCGCCGGGCGTCCCCTCGGGGACCTCCCACGTGAAGGGTGCGGTCCCGGCCTGGAGGCTCGACATCGTCTGGGCGACGACGTCTCCCTTGGGCCCCTTCACCTCGAACTGCGCGTACAGCCCGTCGGCCTTGAGCGCGCCTGACAGGGCGTCGAGGACGACGCCGCGGGCATAGACGGTTTCGCCCTCGCGGTACATCGGCTTGTCGGTCGCGAGGAAGGCCCTGGCGCGGTCGCCTCCGCCGAGGTCCTTGGGGAACCCGGCGGGGTCTTCGGCATGGAGGACGACGAGGAGGGCGATGCAGGAGAGGGGGAAGAGGACGACGTGACGGCTGGACGGGAAGCGGAGCCTCACGGGCGTGTCTCCTGATGGGGTCATTGGGTGTGTTTCGAGGACAGCGAGTAGGACGACCGCCTGGCGGCGCGAGTTCCTTGGAAACTCAGGGGAACTTCGCCCCCGAGGTCGCGTCCAACGGCTCGCATTTCAGAGGCAACCATCAAGGGGGTCACGTCATGCGTCGAGCCGTATCCCTCGCCCTGTCCTTCCTCTTCGTCACGAGCCTTGGTTGGGCCAAGCACGGGCCCATGGAGGCCGAGGAGAAGATCAAGGAGTCCGAGCTGATCCTCGTGGGGACCGTCACGGAGATCAAGGATGCGTACGAGAAGGTCACCTTGAACACGGACATCGCCGAGACGGCCCACAACGCGGCGGTCGTGAAGATCGAACGCGTGGTGAAGGGCAAACTCGAGGCCGAGACGGTCGAGGTCGGCTTCAACACGGACTATGCCTGTGACACGACGTCCTTCGAGGTCGGGGGGAAGTACGTGCTCTTCCTCCGCAAGCTCTCCCGCCCGTTGTATGCGACGGTCAACTGGCAGTACGGCGCAAGGCCCGTGGTCGAGGGGCAAGTCGACGAGCTGTTGGTGCGCTGGCCCGAGAAGCAGGTCCCGATCGAGGAGGCGCTCGCCGCCCTCGCGCAGGTGGTCGAGCGGCAGGCGGCCGAGGAACAGGACGAGCGGCGTCCGCAGGACGGCCAGGGACGCTAGCCGAGGCATAGCGCCGACTCCTCCCTCCTGATATGCTCCCCCCATACGGAGGGAGGAGGACCGGCATGCTCGCTTGCCCGTTCTGCGCTCACGCGATCCCCGGCGCCGAGAAGTTCCTCGGGAAGACGGGTCGGTGCCCGAAGTGCAAGGGGACATACCGATTCCCCGCCACGGCGGACGGCGACACGGTCGGCGTGCAGCCTCCCACCGCCGGAGCGACGCCCGCCGGCTCCCCCCCGCGGCCGGCAGCCCCGCGCGCGCCTGCGCCGACGCCCGCCAGGCCGCCCGCGAAACCCGCCGCCGCGCCTCTGCCCCAACGCCCCGCCGCGCCTCGCGCGCCTGCGTCGGCGGCCTCCGACGACCTGCTCCTCCCCCCCGAGATCCCCGTCGCCAGGATCGCCGAGCCGTCCGAGATGCCGTTTCCGATGCCCGTCCCCAGGCCGGCCCCGAGGACCTCGGGGATCTCCGGAAACGTGATCGGCGGCGTGCTGGTCCTCGTCCTCGTCCTTGGGGGAGGCGCCTTTGCCGTCTGGAGGAAGATGGACGCGGAGCGCTGCCGCAAGTTCAACGACTCGGTGGTCAAGACCTACGGCCGGCTGGAGCAGGTGACGGAGCCGATTCAGCCGCAGCTCAACGCCTACCAGGTCGGGAATCCCGTCGACGGGGCGCAGCTCCAGGCAGGATATCTGGCGTGCCTCGCGACGATCGACGATGTGGAGAAGTCCCTCAACGCCATGGAGACCCCGAATCGCGCGACGGCGCGCGCATTCGTCGCGAAGGCGAAGGAGTTCCTCGATCTGGAGCGCGAGATCGTGCAGAGGGACATCAAGAAGATGGTGGACCTGCTCTCCGACAGCAAGCTGAGCCGTGAGGAGGTGGAGAGGGAGATGGTGAAGCTGGCGCCGGTCTTCTTCGAGGCCCAGCAGCGGGAGCAGGCCAAGGTGCAAGAGGTCCGCGCGGCGCAGCAGGCGTTCGCGAAGGAAGTCGGGATGGAGCTGCGCTGATCTGGAGCCGCCCCACTACGGTGCCAGGCCCGGAGGCGCCGTCGCGGATGCCGTGCGGGTAAATGCAGTCCGGGAGCCAGTCGTTCCCGATCGGATGCCCGTCGGATCCGAGCGACCGTCGGCCTGTGCTCCGGGGCGCTCCTACGGGAAGTACAGCCTCGTCGTGTCGCCCTCGCGGATCCACCCCTGGCGGCCGGCGTACCAGATGCGCAGCCACGGTCCTTGCTGCGCGTTGGCGATGAAGACCTGGCCCGTGCGGCAGGAGCCGATGACAGTCGTGCCCCAGTCGGGCCCACTCCGCACGCGGTGCTCGCCTCCGACGATTCGCCTGCCAATGCCGCCTCGGCGGCGGACCACGGCGCCATCCAGGACCCAGCCGCTGCGGTCGTCGAAGTAGACCTTTAGCCAGCTCCCCTGGCGCTCGTGGCTGACGTACATCTGTCCGCGACGAGCCGTCCCCACGATGGAGAAGGACCCGCCCGGGCCGCTGCGGACGTTCGGCGCCTCCCCGGTGACCTCCTGGGCCTGGAGGCTCGCCGGCGCCAGCGTCGCTCCCCGGACGAGCGCGAGGTAGTAGCTCCAGTTGAAGAACGGCCCCGGGTCGCGGTGCGTCGCTCCGGGGACCTCCGAGTGCCCAACGAGGTGCCTGCGGTCGATCGGCACGCCGTACCTCGCGCAGATCCAGCGGGTAAGCTGCGCGGAGCGGCGGTACTCGATCTCCGTCCAGGTGTTCCGGAATGCGTACCCCGCGTGCTCGATCCCGATGCTGTGGTCGTTGTAGAAGTTGTTCGCGGCGTGCCAGCCGATGTCCTGGTCCCGCAGGCACTGGTAGATCCGCCCGTCCCACTGGACGACGTAGTGCGCGCTCACGTGCGAGGCGGGGTTGGCGAACCACGGCATGGCCCCCATGCCGTTCCCCTCCGTCGTGTGGATCACGACGTAGTTGATCGACCTCGACCCGTTGACCCGGGTGTAGTTCGCCGGACTGGCGGGGTACCAGATCGTATTGGGCCTGCTCTGCGCCAGCGCGACGGCCGAGAGCGCCAGGACGATGAGCGGCGTCAGGAACGAACGTGACTTCATCTGCGAGCCTCTTCGACGATGGAAGACGCTCTTAACGCAATCGCCTGGCCAGCGTGGTCCGTGAGTGCAATCTGATCGCGCGCGTCGCAACCCGCTGTCGAGCGCCGCTGTAGGATGAAGGGCCACGCCGCGGGAATCGACCTGTCGCCATGGTGGCGTCACGTCCATTTCGAGACGTAACAGCGGGCGGCGGCGTGGCCGGCCAGGAGCGTGCGGCCCATCGATGAGAGTCGTGCCTCGAAAGGCTTCGCGACAACCGGCCGTGGACGTAGAATCCCATGCCGCCACGCGTCGTGCCCGGTCGTGCCGCGGGTCCCGCGCGCGCCCGCGCGACCAGCCGACGCATCCTTCACCCTGGATTCTCTCGGGAGGCGGTCGATGCTCGACGGCATTCGCAGTCTGACCCTGGTCCTGTTGCTCGTGACGGGTTCCTGCGGCATGGCGCTTGCACAGGGGCAGGAGGAGGGCGCGAAGCTGTCTTCCTCCGACGCGAAGCGGCTCGTCGCGGATGTCTTCGGCGGGGACGAGAAGAAGGCGGCGAAGGCGCGGGAGACGCTCCTCAAGACACGAGAGCAGGACCGCAAGGCGATCTGGGACGCACTCGTCGTCATGCCGTTCCGCCCCCCCTCGAAGACCCCTCCCAAGGACCTGACGATCATCGAGACCATCGAGGCCCCGGGCGGCGAGGTCAAGGACGCCCCGGTCGTCATCAAGCTCCCGGAGAAGTACAACGGGAAGACGGCGGCACCGGTGATCTTCCGGTTCCATGGATCCGAGGGCTCCGGCCTGGACATGATGAACGGCCCGGACGAGAAGGCCCTGGCCAAGGCGATCGTCGTCGCGCCGCAGATCCCCTCCAGAAACCGCCAGTCATGGCAGGAGCGCGGGGCGCGAGCCCTCGTGGACAACACGTATCGCCACCTGCTGCGGAACTTCAACGTGGACACGGACCGGGTCTACCTCTCGGGCTTCTCCGCGGGCGGCGCGGCGTCCTTCTTCCATGCCCAGACCTGGCCGCACCGCTTCGCGGCCTTCTACGCGATGGGCGCGGTCTACTCGAACGTGGAGGAGAGCCCGCAGCCGTGCATGGACGTGCTCCGTCATGTCCCGGGGTTCTTCGCCGTCGGGCTCGGCGACACCGAGGATCGCCTGAAGCGCTTCCGCGAGGCGGAGGCCTACTACAAGGAGAAGGGCCTTCCGGGGGTCTTCCACTTCGTCGCGGGAAAGGATCACACGTACCTCTCCGAGCTGGACCCCAAGGGGTTCGAGTACATGCTCAAGAACAAGCGGGTGCGGTACCCGAAGGAGTTCAACGCGATGTTCTTCCTGTACGACAACCTGAAGGACGACCTGCCCTACCTGACCACCTGCTACTGGCTGGAGGCGAAGACGTACAACCTCAACGGGACTCCGTGCAGGGTGACCGCGCAGGGCAACACGATCGAGGTCCAAGGGGCGGGCCTTCAGGCGGGGGCTGTGCTCGTGAATGACGAGATTGTGGACCTCGATCAGCCGGTCGTCGTGAAGCTGAACGGCCGCGAGGTCGCCAACGCGAAGGTGGAGCGCAACGTCGCCTTCCTCCTTGACGTGTTCGACCGGAACCGCGACCGCGGGCAGGTCTTCTGGAACCGGATCGAGTTCGGCCAGTAACGTCGCCGCGCACCTCCCCATGCCCCTGGCTTCAGATCCACCGTCCGCGATGCCGAAAGAAGCCAGGGGCAACTTCATCCAGGGGAGGACTCCATGCGCAGCCGCCACTCCGCTCTCGCCGTCTTCATCGTCGCCCTCGCCGCGTCGGTCGCGCAGGCGGGCGACATCCGCGTCGTGGTCGGGGTTCGCGGAGACAGCGATGTGATCTCCCAGCTCGGCGGACGGGTCCTGTATGCCGTCGGGTCCGACGCCGTCGCGGCGAGCATCCCAGCGGAGGCGATTGCGGCCCTCCGCAGGGCCCGCCAGGTCGCCTACGTCGAGGTGGACCAGGTCGTCACGATGTCGATGGCCGTGAACGACCCCCGCTCCCCCGAGCAGTGGGGACTCGCCAGGGTGCAGGCGCCCGAGGCGTGGGACGTATCGGCCGGCGGCGTGACGATCGCCATCTGCGACACGGGCGTCGACGAGGCGCACCCCGACCTCGTCGGCAAGGAGACCGCGTCGGTGGACTGGACCACGGACACCTCGGCGACGAGGCACTATCACGGGACCCACGTCGCGGGGATTGCGGCGGCGGCCACGAACAACGCCCTCGGCGGCGCAGGGACGGCCCCCGGTGCGCTCATCCTCGACGAGCGCGTCCTCGACAGCACGGGCGCAGGGTACGACTCCTGGGTGGCCAACGGGATGCGCGACGGCGCGGCCCGCGGGGCGAGGGTCGTCAACGCCAGCCTCGGCGGCAGGTTCTCGAGCACGACGGGCCAGCAGGGCGTGGACGACGCCTGGGCCGCGGGGGCCGTAGTCTGTTGCGCGGCGGGAAACAGCGGGAACACGACGAAGACCTACCCTGGGGCGTACGCGAATGCCATCGCCGTCGCCGCCTCGACCGAGACCGACGGTCTCGCCTCGTTCAGCAACCGGAACGGGCGGAAGGACGCCTGGGTCGACGTCGCGGCGCCGGGGACGAACATCCTCTCGACTCTGCCGGTCTCGCCGAACTACGCCAAGCCATCCAAGTACGACGGCAGCGGGTATGGGAAGCTGAGCGGGACCTCGATGTCGACGCCGTTCGCGTCAGGGATCGCCGCACTCGTGTGGGCTTCGCCGCTCGGAGCCGACAACGCCGCCGTCCGTCGGCAGATCGAGGGGAACTGCGACGGCGTCCTTCTGACGTACGTCGCGAAGGGCCGCGTCAACGCCTTGAAGGCGGTCACCGTCCCGAAGTAGTCAGCGTCGCCCGCGGTCAATCGCCGCCTGGGCGGCGGAACGGACCTCGTCGCGGGCATCCCCGGCGGCGGCCCTCTTGAGAGCGGCGAGCGCCGACGGAGGGAGCTCCCTCCCCTCCAACAACGCCGTCCCCAGGGACTGCGCGGCCGTCGCGCGCACCTCCCATGCGGCGTCGGTCTCCAAGGCGCGCACCAGGGCGCCGGCGGCCTCGGGGAGATCCGCAGCGGGTTGAATCGCCCGTGCGGCGGTCTCGCGGACCTTGGGGTCCGGCGAGCCGAGGAGAAGCCGCGCCATCTCCCCCGCCACCTGGCCCGCGGGCGCCGACGTCGCGTCCTCCCTCAGACGACGACCGAGGACCTCGAGGGCGAACAACTGGATCTGGACCTCGCCGCCCTGGAGCAGGCGGACCAGCTCGGCCTCCTCGGCGGGGTCGAGCGTGGCCGATCCCAGGCCCGCCTCGATCCGAAACCGCGTGACGTCTCGATCGGGACGGCGGGAGGCATCGAGGAGGGCGCGCACGACCTCCGTTCGTCCCGCGTCGGAGGGTTCAACGTCAACAGCGGTGACGACGAGGGCGGCCCCGACCTCTCCGCAGGCCTCGTCGTCCGTCTCGATGGGGAGCCTGCTGAGGAGCGCCTGGCGAACGGCAGGCTGCGCGACAGAGTCTCGCAGCACGAGCGCCGCGACCCGACGGGTATCGACGTCGGCGTCCGCCAGGCGAGCCACGGCCGCGGAGGCGCCAGGGCCCGCAAGCGGCCCACGCACGCGGACGGCGAGGCCGCTCGCGTCGCGCACGCCGTGCGGAACGTCCTCGGCGCCGAAGTCGCCCGCGCCGGGGCCCTCCTTCAGCTCGCCGACGGCAAGCAGGAGCGAGCGGATCAGCTCGGGCGGGCCGGTGCATCGGGTCAGCGCGTCCGCCACGATCGCCTGCGCGGATTCGCCCGGAAGGGAGCCCAGCACGATCGCGAGGGCCTGGCGAAGCGTCAGGTCGACGGAGGCGTCCAGCAACGTCGCCGCGAGCGCCTGGAGAGTTGGTCGGTCGGCCATGAGCAGCGACGCGCGGAGTCCGCGCGCCGCGGCGCGGAGGGCGTACGCGTCACCCTGCGCGAGTGCCTCCTGGAGACGTCCGAGCAGGTCCCGGGACTGTACCGAGCCGCCCGCGAGATCCGTGTCCGCCTCTCGCGCCCCTGGCAGAGGCGAGTCGTGACTTGCCCGAGGGGCGGGGGAATTCGTCACCCCGCTTCGGGACGAGGACCCCTTCGAGCCGTCTCCGGGGTCGGGCAGCGCCGCGTACCAGACGGCCCACGCAACGACGGCCAGGGCGACCAGGGCGCCGATGAGCGACGCTCGTCCGCGCCAGGAGGACATGGGTGCGTTCCTCGATTGCGGAATGCGGATTGATTGCGGATTGGGGGATTGCGGATTGCGGATCGGCCGCTGAGAGGC
>CAZYRM010000171.1:0-13353 GCA_964649705.1 uncultured Planctomycetia bacterium | reverse complement strand
ACGGCGCGGCGCAGGCCACGAACGTCACGCTGACCGACAGCCTGCCCGCCGGGATTACGTACACCGGCGACTCCGCGAGCCAGGGCGCGTACGTCTCCGGAACGGGCGTCTGGACGATCGGCACGATGAACAGCGGCGCCACCGTCACGCTCGACCTGACCGGCACCGTCGACGTCGGCGAGGGCGGGAACACCATCACGAACACGACCACGGCCGCCGACGGCGATCAGCCCGACCCGACCACCGTGGGCGACGACCTGACCGAGGCCGTCGTCGTCGACAACAACGCCAACCTCGTGACGGTGAAGACGCTGCAGAGCGCCGACGCGACGCCCAACGAGGGCGCCAGCGTCACCTTCCGCATCACCGTGACGAACAACGGCGCGGCGCAGGCCACGAACGTCACGCTGACCGACAGCCTGCCCGCCGGGATCACGTACACCGGCGACTCCGCGAGCCAGGGCGCGTACGTCTCCGGCACGGGCGTCTGGACGATCGGCACGATGAACAGCGGTGCGAGCGTCACGCTCGACTTGACGGGCACCGTCGACGTCGGCGAGGGCGGGAACACCATCACCAACACCACCACGGCCGCGGATGGCGACCAGCCCGACCCGACGACCGTGGGCGACGACCTGACGGAGGCCGTCGTCGTGGACGACAACGCGAACCTGATCACGGTGAAGACGCTCCAGAGCGGCGACGCGACGCCGAACGAGGGGACCAGCGTCACGTTCCGGATCACGGTGACGAACGCCGGCGCCGCGCAGGCGACGAACGTCACGCTGACGGACAGCCTGCCCGCCGGGATCACCTACACCGGCGACTCCGCGAGCCAGGGCGCGTACGTCTCCGGCACGGGCGTCTGGACGATCGGCACGATGAACAGCGGTGCGAGCGTCACGCTCGACTTGACGGGCACCGTCGACGTCGGCGAGGGCGGGAACACCATCACCAACACCACCACGGCCGCGGATGGCGACCAGCCCGACCCGACGACCGTGGGCGACGACCTGACGGAGGCCGTCGTCGTGGACGACAACGCGAACCTGATCACGGTGAAGACGCTCCAGAGCGGCGACGCGACGCCGAACGAGGGGACCAGCGTCACGTTCCGGATCACGGTGACGAACGCCGGCGCCGCGCAGGCGACGAACGTCACGCTGACGGACAGCCTGCCCGCCGGGATCACCTACACCGGCGACTCCGCGAGCCAGGGCGCGTACGTCTCCGGAACGGGCGTCTGGACGATCGGCACGATGAACAGCGGCGCCACCGTCACGCTCGACCTGACCGGCACCGTCGACGTCGGCGAGGGCGGGAACACCATCACCAACACCACCACGGCCGCGGATGGCGACCAGCCCGACCCGACGACCGTGGGCGACGACCTGACGGAGGCCGTCGTCGTGGACGACAACGCGAACCTGATCACGGTGAAGACGCTCCAGAGCGGCGACGCGACGCCGAACGAGGGCGACAGCGTCACGTTCCGCATCACCGTGACGAACAACGGCGCGGCCAGGGCGACGAACGTGTCGCTTACGGACAGCCTGCCCGCGGGGATCACCTTCACCGGCAGCTCGGCCAGCCAGGGCGGCTACAACAGCGACACGGGCCTGTGGACCATCGGGACGCTGCTCCGTGGTGCGAGCGTCACGCTCGACCTGACGGGCACCGTGGATGTCGGCCAGGGCGGGAACGAGATCACGAACGTCACGGTGAGGGCGACCGGAGACCAGCCGGACCCGACGGACGACGGCAATGACCTCACGGAGACGGTGGACGTCGACCCGAACGCCGACCTCGTCACCGTGAAGACGCTCACGAGCGGCGACGCGACGCCGAACGAGGGCGACAGCGTCACCTTCCGCATCACGGTGACGAACAATGGCGCGGCCAGGGCGACCAACGTCGGCCTGACCGACTCCCTCCCCGCGGGGATCACGTTCACGGGCAGCTCGGCGAGTCAGGGCGGCTACAACAGCGACACGGGCCTCTGGACGATCGGGACGCTGCTCCGTGGTGCGAGCGTCACGCTCGACCTGACAGGGACGGTGGATGTCGGCCAGGGCGGAAACGAGATCACGAACGTCACGGTGAGGGCGACCGGAGACCAGCCGGACCCGACGGACGACGGCAATGACCTCACGGAGACCGTGAACGTCGACCCGAACGCCGACCTCGTCACGGTGAAGACGCTCACGAGCGGCGACGCGACGCCGAACGAGGGCGACAGCGTCACGTTCCGCATCACCGTGACGAACAACGGCGCGGCCAGGGCGACGAACGTGTCGCTTACGGACAGCCTGCCCGCGGGGATCACCTTCACCGGCAGCTCGGCCAGCCAGGGCGGCTACAACAGCGACACGGGCCTGTGGACCATCGGGACGCTGCTCCGTGGTGCGAGCGTCACGCTCGACCTGACGGGCACCGTGGATGTCGGCCAGGGCGGGAACGAGATCACGAACGTCACGGTGAGGGCGACCGGAGACCAGCCGGACCCGACGGACGACGGCAATGACCTCACGGAGACCGTGAACGTCGACCCGAACGCCGACCTCGTCACGGTGAAGACGCTCACGAGCGGCGACGCGACGCCGAACGAGGGCGACAGCGTCACCTTCCGCATCACCGTGACGAACAACGGCGCGGCCAGGGCGACCAACGTCGGCCTGACCGACTCCCTCCCCGCGGGGATCACGTTCACGGGCAGCTCGGCCAGCCAGGGCGGCTACAACAGCGACGCGGGCCTCTGGACGATCGGGACGCTGCTCCGCGGCGCAAGCGTGACGCTGGACCTGACGGGCACCGTGGATGTCGGCCAGGGCGGGATCACGATCACGAACATCACGACGCCCGCCGACGGCGACCAGCCCGACCCGACGACGGACGGCGACGACCTCGATGAGCCCGTGGACGTCGACCCGAATGCCGACCTCGTCACGGTGAAGACGCTCACGAGCGGCGACGCGACGCCGAACGAGGGCGACAGCGTCACCTTCCGCATCACGGTGACGAACAACGGCGCGGCCAGGGCGACGAACGTCGGCCTGACCGACAGTCTGCCCGCGGGGATCACCTTCACCGGCAGCTCGGCCAGCCAGGGCGGCTACAACAGCGACACGGGCCTCTGGACGATCGGGACGCTCCTCCGCGGCGCGAGCGTCACGCTCGACCTCACCGGCACGGTGGATGTCGGCCAGGGCGGGATCACCATCACGAACATCACGACGCCCGCCGATGGCGACCAGCCCGACCCGACGACAGACGGCGACGACCTCGAGGAGCCGGTGGACGTCGACCCGATTGCCGACCTCGTCACCGTGAAGACGCTCACGAGCGGCGACGCCACGCCGAACGAGGGCGACAGCGTCACCTTCCGCATCACCGTCACGAACAACGGCGCGGCCAGGGCGACGAACGTGTCGCTGACGGACAGCCTGCCCGCGGGCCTGACGGTCGCGTCCATCTCGGTCAGTGCGGGAGGATACGATCTCGAGACGGGCATATGGACAATCGGCACGCTGAACCGCGGCGCCTCGGTCACGCTCGACCTGACAGGGATCGTGGACGTCGGCCAGGGCGGCAACACGATCACGAACATCACGACGCCGGCCACCGGCGACCAGCCTGACCCGACGGACGACGGGAACGACCTGACGGAGGCCGTGGACGTCGACCCGAATGCGAACCTCGTGACCGTGAAGACGCTCACGAGTGGCGACGCGACGCCGAACGAGGGCGACAGCGTCACTTTCCGGATCACTGTGACGAACAACGGCGCGGCGCGCGCGACGAACGTGTCGCTGACGGACAGCCTGCCCGCTGGGATCACGCTGACGGGCAGTTCGGCGAGCCAGGGCGGGTACAACAGCGACACGGGCCTCTGGACGATCGGCACGCTCCTCCGCGGCGCGAACGTGACGCTCGACCTGACGGGCACGGTAGACGTCGGCCAGGGCGGCAACACGATCACGAACCTCACGACGCCCGCCGACGGCGATCAGCCCGACCCGACGCCGGACGGCGACGACCTCGCCGAGTCCGTCGACGTCGATCCTAACGCCGACCTCGTCACGGTGAAATCGCTCCTCGGCAACGACGACACCCCCAACGAGGGGGACCTCGTCACGTTCCGCATCCTGGTGAGAAACAATGGCGCCGCGCGGGCGACGAGTGTCTCGCTGACCGATTCGCTACCTGAGGGCATCACCTTCACAAGCGCCGAGGCGAGCCAGGGCGGCTACGACCGGACGACGGGGGTATGGACGATCGGCACGCTGGAGCGCGGCGCATTCGTCATCCTCGACTTGACGGGCAGGGTGGAGGTCGGCCGGGGCGGCCAGACGCTGACGAACGTCACGGCGCCCGCCACCGGCGACCAGCCCGATCCGACGAACGAGGGCGACGACCTGGACGAGTCCGTCGTTGTCGACCCCAACGCCGATCTGGTCACGGTGAAGACCCTGGTGAGCGGCGACGCGACGCCGAACGAGGGCGAAAGCGTCATCTTCCGGATTACCGTGACAAACAACGGCGCGGCGCGCGCGACAGGGGTCTTCCTGACCGACAGCCTGCCGGCCGGGATGACCCTCACCGGGAGTTCGCCGAGCCAGGGCGCGTACGAGGGAGGCGTCTGGTCGATCGGCACGCTGCTCAGCGGCGCGAGCGTCACGCTCGACCTGACGGGGACCGTGGACGTCGGCCAGGGCGGCAACACGATCATCAACGAGACGACGGCCGCGGATGCCGACCAGCCCGACCCGACGAACGAGGGCGACGACCTGGACGAGGCGCTCGTCGTCAACCGCCTTCCGATTGCCCAGACGGACGTCAACAACGCCACGGAGGGCGGCCCGTCGGTCGGAGGGACCGTAATCCCGAACGACACGCTGGGCGACCCGCCGACGCAGGTGACGGCGGCGAGCCAGGGCGGCAACGCGATCACGCTGGAAACGCCGTTCGTGACGGCCGCGGGCGGGACCCTCACGCTCAACGCTGACGGGACCTACACGTACACGCCGCCGGCGGCCCTCCCCGAGGGTGTCGTGCTGAACGAGGTCTTCGACTACACGATCACGGACACCGACGGCGACACCTCGTCCAGCACGCTGACGATCCTCGTGGATCGCCTGCCGGTCGCCGTGCCCGACGTCGACGCCGCCGTCGAAGGCGGCCCCGCGGTGCTCGGCAACGTCCTTCCGAACGACGACGAGGGAAACACGCCGGCCGCCGTGATTGCCGTCGCCCAGGGCGGAAACGCGATCGCCATCGGGACCCCGTTCGCGACGGCCGCCGGCGGGACGCTGACGCTCAACGCCGACGGCAGCTACTCGTATACGCCCCCGGCCGCCCTTCCGGAAGGCGGGGCCATCGTGGAGGTGTTCGACTACACCATGTCGGACGCCGATGGCGACACGTCCTCCACCACGCTTTCGATCACCGTGAACCGCCTGCCGCTCGCGCAGCCGGACACGGACGACACGATCGAGCGCGGAGACACAGTCACCGGAAACGTCATCGACAACGACGACCTGGGCAACGTGGACGCCGCGGTGACGGGCGCGACCCAGGGCGGCGTCGGCATCGCGATCGGCACCCCGTTCACGACGGCCGCGGGCAGCACGCTGACGCTGAACGCGGACGGCAGCTACAGCTACACGCCCCCGGTGAGCCTCGCGCAGGACGGGCTGGTGACGGAGGTCTTCACTTACACCAGCACCGACGCGAACGGGGACACCTCGTCGAGCACGCTGACGATCTCCGTGGACCACTCGCCGTTCACGCCGTTCACTGAAGAGGAACCGGAGGAGGAGACCGTGGGCGGCCTCCCGATCCAGTTCTTCCCAGAGCCCCTCCATGTCCGCCCGCTCCCCGTCCTGCCGCTCATGCCGATCTTCAGCGGGCACGCGGAGCCCGGCGCCACGCTGACCGTCCGTCTCGTGGACCAGATCGGCCAGGAGATCGGCACGCAGACGGTGGTCGTCGACGCGGGCGGCAACTGGGTCGCAACCTTCGCGAGCACCGTCATCTACGACGAGCCTCACAGCGTGAAGCTCTCGCTCATCGCCGCCTCGTACGACGAGTCGCCGGATGCGATCTACAACCTGCGCACGTTCTTCTCGCCGGCGATCATGCGCGGCTTCTTCACCGACGAGGCCGTGAGCGTCCCGCGCGCGTTCGCCTCCTACTCGGCCGACGGGATGCGCATCCTGTTCCTCGCCAACTGGAACCCGCTCAGCCTCGGCCAGACGGTCTCGACCTACGAACTGCTCGCCATGCAGCCGACCCCGGCGGGCTACTAGACCTCCGGAAGTGGTGGACTCCGGCCGATAATGAGATTAGTCTTCCCCCTCCGCGGAGAGGTCTGCGGGGGGGCCTGCCGGAAGCCTGGGGAGCTCGAGGGATGCAACGGAGTTGGGGATTCTGCAGAGTCGCCGCGCTCGGCGCAACTCTGGCCGTCCTGTCGCTATCCTGCTCGTACTACTCCCATTACGACGACGAGCCGACCTTCGTACGCCAACTTGAGGACCTGAAGGCGGAGTGCGTCCGCGCCGGGGAACGCGCGCCGACCGCATCCGAGGCCCCGCCCACGGCCGAGGGGGCGGCGACCCTTCCTTCCTGGCATGACGAGGCGGGGAGACCGCTGCTCCCGAAGGCGGAGTCGAAGCGGCCAATGACGCTCGACGACCTCTACGTCAACGCCCTCCAGCACTCTCATCAGATTCAGGTCTTCTCGGACATGCCGCTCATCCGCGAGACGGGAATCCAGGAGGCCGAGGGGACCTTCGACGTCCACGCCTACGTGGAGTCGGAGTACGACCGCATGAACGAGGGCGTCGGAAGCACGCTCGTCTCTACGATCGACGATCGCTTCATCGAGCACAAGCGCCAATTGGAAGTGGGCCTCCGCAAGAAGGTGATCACGGGCGCCGACGTCTCGATCGCGCAGCGTTTCCTCGACAAGGACAGCAACGCGGACTACTTCGTCCCCGAGCGGCAGGACTCGGCCGCGCTGACCGTCCGCATCGTCCAGCCGCTGCTCGCCGGCGGAGGGATCAGGTACAACAAGAGCGTCCTCCACCTGGCGCGCCTCGACAGCGAGATCGCCCAGGCGGAGATGGTGCGCCAGGCGGAGTCGCACCTCCTGGAGGTGGCCCGCGGCTACTGGAGCCTGTACGCCGCCCGCGCCGTGTACTGCCAGTACGTCCGCCAGGCCGAGGCGATCGAGGGGATCCTCAAGGAGCTCAAGGCACGGGCCGACGCCGACGCGCTGAGGCACCAGATCCTCCGTGCCGAGGCGGGGCTGACGAACCGCCGGGCGGACCTGGTGCGGGCCGAGCTGGCCATCCTCAATGCGCAGGACCGCCTGCACGCGCTGGTCAACGAGGACGTCGGCTGGTCGCAGACCGAGATCATCCCGATCTCTCCGATCCACCTGAAGGCGCTCCCGATGGACACGACCCGGTCCGGAACGGCGGCCCTTGAGAATCGCCCCGAGGTCCAGCAGGCCTTCCTGCAGCTCCGCGCCGCGGCGGTGCGCCTGGGCATGAACAAGAACGAGATCCTGCCGAAGCTGAGCCTGATCCTGGAGGGGCGCCTCCACGGCCTCGAGGGGGGCCGGCACCTCGGCGACGCGGTGGGCGAGGAGTGGGAGGTCGACGACACGGTCGGCGGGACGATCGGGATCGTGCTCGACGTGCCGCTCGGCAACAACACGGCAGCGGCCCGCCTGAAGCGCCGCAAGATCGAGATGCGTCAACAGTTCAACCAGCTCAGGACGACGGTGGACACGGTCCTCCTCGAGGTG
The DNA here is from genome assembly GCA_964649705.1 of uncultured Planctomycetia bacterium. Lineage (GTDB taxonomy): Bacteria > Planctomycetota > MHYJ01 > WSZJ01 > CAZYRM01 > CAZYRM01. Next base: position 5,540 of record CAZYRM010000171.1, on the reverse strand, counting down.
CGGATCTCGGTGCGGGAGGCGACCACGGGCTGGCGGGACTTCACGGCGAAGAGCGAGGCGGCGCGCGCGGCGCACGAGGAGGTCGAGCACCTGCTGGCGCGCAAGGACATCGAGGCCATGCGCGCCCCGGCGAGCACGTACCTCGGGGACCTGATGGCCGCGCAGGACCGGGAGGCGGACGCTCAGCGGGCCCTGGCGCAGACGATGGCGACCTACCAGGTGGCGGTGCTGAACCTGCAGAGGGCGCAGGGCACGCTGCTCGGCTACACGAAGATCGGGGCCTCGCGCTCCGAGCAGGGCGACCTGCCGGTGATCAGGCTCGAGAAGGGCTCCGCACCTTCCCAGGGCGGCAAGTAGGGACCCGCGTACGGCGGCGTCGAACAGCCCCATGCGTGCACGCGATCGGCTTACGGTCGTCCTCTTCCTCCTCGCCTGGACGGCGGCGCCCGCGGCCGCCCAGGGCGGCCCCGAGTTCGGCTACACCCAACCGGCGGCCGAGATCCGCCTCGCGTTCCCCGAGACGGGGGTCCTCCGCGAGCTGGGCGTGCGGGAAGGCCAGGAGGTGACGAAGGGCCAGGTCCTCGCGCGCCTGGACACGGCGGTCCTGGAGGCCGAGGCGGAGATGGGCAAGGCGCAGGAGGAGCTGGCGGACCGTCGACTCAAGGCCCTGGAGCAGATCGACGAGTCGGGCCGGGTCTCCCCGGACGAGCTGGCTCGGGCACGGGCGGAGCTGGCGATCGAGCGGGCGCGGGGCAAGAGGGTGGCCGCGCAGATCGAGAACCGGGTCCTCCGCAGCCCTGTGGACGGGCTGGTGACCGAGGTGCGCCGCGAGGTCGGGGAGAGCATCGGCCCGGCGGACTTTCACGTCCTGACGGTCGTGCGGATCCTGGAGCTCCGGGCGGACCTCTACGTTCCGGTGTCGGTCGCGGCGGCGCGGAAGAAGGGGGAGGAGGTCGAGCTCCTCTACGACGGGAAGACGCGCGTCAAGGCGACGATCGAGTTCATCAGCCCGCTGGTGGAGCCCGCCTCGGGGACGACGCGAATCAGGCTGAGCATCCCGAACGCGGAGGGGGAGCTTGCGAGCGGGATGAAGGTGTCGCTGGCCCCCGCGGAGCCCCGCTGACGCCCGCCGCGGAAGTGGCGGGAGCGCATGGGAATCGAACCCACCCACCAGCTTGTGGCCGATGCACTGGTTTTGAAGACCAGGGGGGCCACCAGGACCCCTACCGCTCCCAGGACCAGGAAGGTTAACCGCCTCGCCTCGAAAAGGTCAAGGCCGCTTCAGGAACTCCTCGTACCCCTTTCGGAACGCCTCCGCGAGGCTGGCGGCCGAGGCCTCCTTCAGCGGCACCTCGACGAGGGGCTTCTCGTCGCGGTCGAGGAGCAGGAACCCCGGCACGCGCCGCACACCGAAGCGGCCGGGCGTCAGGAAGTCCCCGTCCACGTCGACGCGAACGCAGGCGTAGGGCTCGAGCGCCTCGCGGACCGCAGGGTCGCCGAACGCCGCCTCCTCGAGCGCACGGCACGAGGGGCTCCAGCAGGCCGCGAAGTAGAGACAGATCGGCCTCCCCTCTCGCCGCGCCTTCGCGAACCCCTCGTAATACGCCGGCAGCCACTCCACCGCGGGGGGAGCCTCCGGAGGCGGCCCACCGGCCGGCACCGCCCCGTCGTCCGCGCGACCGGGCGCGGCGAGGGCGAGGACCACCACGATGAAGAGGGACCGGGGCGTCACGGCTCATTCCCGAAAGAGGCGGGATTCTAGCCGTCCCGCGCGCGACCTGTCAACCGCACCGCCCCCCGCGGCGAAGGCGTTGAACGCCCCCGCGCCGTCTGGTATCATCTTCCGACCAACCGCCCACGAGAACGCATGCAGCCCGCTCCCCAGAACACCTTCGGCCAGGTCGCCATCGAGCTCGGCATCCTCACGGCCGAGAAGGTCGTTCAGGCCGTCCAGATCCAGCGCACCCTCTTCGAGCAGCAGAACGTCAAGAAGCGGCTCGGGGAGATCCTCCTCGAGAAGGGCTGGATGTCCGCGCAGCAGGTCCAGAAGGTCTACGAGGAGCAGGGGAGGCGCGGCGTCCACTCCCAGATCGCCGGATACAAGGTCCTCCAGAAGATCGGCCAGGGCGCCATGGGCTCCGTCTTCAAGGCGCACCAGGTCTCGATGGACCGCGTCGTCGCCGTGAAGGTCCTCACGACCCAGTACGCCCAGAACGAGCGGTTCGTCGAGCGCTTCTTCCGCGAGGCCCGCGCCGTCGCCAAACTCAACCACCCGAACATCATCCAGGGGATCGACGTCGGCGTCTCCAACGGCGTGCACTACTTCGCGATGGAGTACATCGACGGCCCGACCGTCGGCCAGCTCCTCAAGCGCGGAGGCGCCCTGGACGAGAAGCGCTCGATCAACGTCGTCCTCCAGATCGCCCAGGCCCTGGACCACGCGCACCGCCTGGGGCTCGTCCACCGCGACATCAAGCCCGAGAACGTCATGCTCACGCGCGCCGGCGTCGCGAAGCTGTGCGACCTCGGCCTCGCGAAGCTCACCGTGCCGGGGGACTCGAACCGGACCGACCCGGGCGCGAGCATGGGGACGCCGAACTACATCTCGCCCGAGCAGGCGCGCGGCGCTGAAGAGGTCGACATCCGCGCGGACATCTACTCCCTCGGCGCGACCTTCTATCACATGGTCGTCGGCGAGGTCCCCTTCCCCTCCGAGAACGCCGCGGTCGCCATCGCGAAACACCTCACGGAGGAGATCCAGCCCCCGCGCGAGCGGAACCCGCTCGTCTCCGCGGACGTGTCGTACGTCATCGTAAGGATGATGGAGAAGGACAGGGAGGACCGGTACCAGACGCCGGCGGAGCTGATCGCGGACCTGGAGAAGATCACGGCCGGCCAGCCGGTCGCTCCCGAGGAGCGCCCCACGTCCGCGCGTCCGCGCCACCTGCGGATCATGCGCGGGGCGATGCGGCGCAGGTGGCATCGCAGGTAGGGCGGACCGGGCTCCAGGCCGCCAGGACTCGCCGCCAGGGGCGACCCCTCGGGCCGCCCCTGCGACAGGCGCCCTGACCGCTAGAACGTGAACTTCTTCGAGGGCTTCTTCACCTCGGCCTCGGGCGCCTTGTCCGTGTCGCGCTGCTGACCCTGCTTGGTCCCCGAGCCCGAGCCTCCGATGCCGCGGAGCAGCAGCCCCAGGTCGCCGGGGTTCGTCGAGACCGCCAGCGCTTCCTCGCTGGAGATGACGCCGTCCTTCACGAGGTTCGCAAGCGACTGGTTGAAGGTCTGCATCCCGTAGTACGAGCCCGACTGGGCCATCGCCTTCTCGATCTCGCCGATCTTCCCCTCGTGCATGAGCTGGCGGATCTGCGGGCTCGCGACCATGATCTCCATCGCCGCCACCCGCCCCCGCCCGTCCGCCCGCCGCACGAGCCGCTGGCTGACGACCGCCTCGAGCGAGAGCGCGAGCATCGCGCGCACCTGGATCTTCTCGTCGCCGGGGAAGTAGTCCAGGATGCGGTCGATCGTCTGCTTCGAGTCGTTCGTGTGCAGGGTCGAGAAGACGAGGTGGCCCGTCTCGGCCGCGCGGATCGCCGTCTCGATCGTGATCCGGTCGCGCATCTCGCCGACGAGGATGACGTCGGGGTCCTGCCGCAGGGCGCGCTTGAGGGCCGCCTCGAAGTCCTTCACGTCCTGCCCCACCTCGCGCTGGTTGATCGTCGACTTGTCGTCGATGTGGACGAACTCGACGGGGTCCTCGATGGTGATGATGTGGCAGGGCGACTTCCGGTTGATCTCCGCGATCATCGCGGCGAGCGTCGTCGACTTTCCGCTCCCCGTGGGCCCCGTGACGAGGACCAGTCCCTGGGGTCGGTCGCAGACCTCCTTCAGGACTTTCGGATGGCCCAGCTCGTCGAGCGACAGGATCATGATCGGAATGCGCCGCATGACGGCGCTCACCTTGCCGAGCTGGTGGAAGGCGTTCACGCGGAACCGTGCGAGGCCGGGAACCTCGTAGGAGAAGTCCGCCTCGAGGTCGTCGTCGAAGCGCGAGACGCGGCGGGGGTCCATGATGCCGAAGACGAGCTTGCGCACTTCGTCGGCGGAGAGGATGGGATGGTCGGTCGGGAGGAGGTCCCCCGACACCCTCATCATCGGCGGGCGGCCCGCCTTCAGGTGGAGGTCCGATCCGCCCTTCTCCGCCAGCTCCCTGAGCAGATCATCGACCCGGATTTCCATCGATTCCTCCTCACGCGCCCCATGCGAGCGTGAGCGATTGTACGGACGCCGTTCGATCCCCAGCAAGCAGAATTCCCGGCAGGTTCCTTCCCCGCGCGCGCGTCTAAGCGGGGGAGGGACCGAGCGTCGGTCCCGAACGGCATCCATTGACAGGGGAGCCCCATGAGACGTAAGCTGGCCCTGAACGGCTGCCGGACGAGGGGATCGCGTGGATTCGCGAATCCCGTCAATTGGGCTAAAGATCCGACCCCTCGTTTGCCGATGAACCCAGTGGGGCCGGAGTCCGGCCCCAGGTCAAGAGGGGGATTTCGCATGGACATCTCCGGACCCAATCCGGTCGGCGGCCCGTCGGGTATCCAGGGTCCTCGCGGCGTGAGGCCCCTGCCTCCCGACCTCCCCATCCCCGCGGCGGGGGCGGACCGCGTCGAGATTTCGAGCGTCGCACGGTTCCTCGGGGCCGGCGCGCTTCGGAACGCCCCGGAGATCCGCACGGACCGTGTCAACGAGATCCGCCGGCAGATCGAGTCGGGGTCGTACGAGACCGAGGAGAAGATCCGGACCGCCGTCGAGCGGTTCCTCGAGGAGATCCGCGGCACGTAGGACCCTCCGCGAACGCAGCGAACGGGCCTCCCGCAAGGGGGGCCCGTGTGCATTCCGGGAAGTCGTTGCGACCCCATCGCGCGGCTGCTAGCATGTCCCGTCCGCAACCGGAGGGAACATGGGCGCGATCAAGCCGGTCGAGAAGGTGAAGTACTTCGTCGGGCTCCTCACCGCCTTCGACGACCTCGTCGAGCCCGTGAAAAAGGAGCTGGCCAAGCGCTTCGGGCCCGTCGACCGCGAGAGCGAGCCGTTCCCCTTCACCCAGACCGACTTCTACACGGCCGAGATGGGGCCGGGCCTCAAGAGGCGCTTCCTGTCGCTCGCCATGCTCCGCGAATCCGAGGATCTCGCGCAGATGAAGGTCTACTCGAACTACATCGAGAAGGACTTCGCGCAGAAGTACGCCTCCAAGGGCGTGAAGCGGCCGGTCAACATCGACCCCGGGTACCTGACGCTCATGAAGGTCGTCCTCGCGACGACCAAGAACGCCGCGCATCGGGTGTACATGCAGCAGGGGATCTACGGGGAGAGCACGCTCCAGTACGTCGACGGCCAGTGGAAGGCGTGGCCGTGGACCTACCCCGACTACACCACGCCGGGGTACATGAACTACTTCCTGTCCGTGCGGCAGGTCTACATGTCGCAGAGTCACTTCTAGCGTGCGTCGGCTGATCGTCAACGCGGACGACTTCGGGATCCACCCC
>CAZYRM010000170.1:6341-13414 GCA_964649705.1 uncultured Planctomycetia bacterium | reverse complement strand
GCGTCGCTGATGATCGCGTCCTCCTCCCCGAGGAGCGTCTCGAACAGCCCGCCGTTCGCGTCGAAGCACGAGGAGTAGAGGATCGCGTCGTCCTTGCCGAAAAAGCGCGCGATCCGCTTCTCCAACTCCTTGTGCAGGCTCTGCGTGCCGCAGATGAACCGGACGCTCGACAGACCGTAGCCGAACTCGTCGATCCCCGCCTTCGCCGCCTTCACGATCTCCGGGTGCGACGAGAGGCCCAGGTAGTTGTTCGCGCAGAAGTTCAGGACCTCGCCGCTCTTCACCTTGATTGCCGCCGCCTGCGGCGAGAGAAGGACCCGCTCCTCCTTGTAGAGGCCGGCCTCCTTCAGGCCACGTAGCTCCTTCGACAGGTGCTCGCGCATTGGCTGGTCCATGGTCGGCGTCCTCCATTGACGGGCAGAGCTTGTATACAGGGGCAACGAGAGGCGCGCAAGGGACCGTCGCTTCCCTTGTATGTCGCCCCTTCGGGGCTGCGATTGGTTGGGGGGCCCGGTGACCCAGGGCTCCGCTTCGCTCCGCCCTGGGCTACTCCATGGCGCCCCTTCGGGGCTGTCCGACGCCCCTTCGGGGCTCTCCAAAGACCTCGAGGTGAGACGGGAGTTGACGAGGCCGCCACGCGAGGCGGAGAATCGCCCCTTCGTCGGAGGCAGGCGAATGCCCCTGGACCCGGATCAGACGCAGCCCGTGCCCCCGCCACCACGGGCGCCGGCCCAGACCCTCGCCGCCGGTCCGCCTCCGCCCGCCGCGGGTCCCGCGCCTACCGTCGTCGCCCCCGCCGTCACCGCCGCGCGCGCAGGCGCCGCGGCCACCATCGGGTCCGGGGCCACGACCGCGCATCCCGCGCAGGCCGGTGGCGCCGCGGCCACCATCGGGTCCGGGGCCACGACCGCGCATCCCGCGCAGGCCGGCGGCGCCGCGGCCACCATCGGGTCCGGCGCCACGACCGCACACCCCGCGCAGGCGGGCGACGCCTCCGCCGCCACGCGCGACGCCGCGCCCACTCCCACCGAGTTCGGCCCGTACCGCGTCCTCCGCGAGCTCGGCCGCGGCGGCATGGGCGTCGTCTACGAGGCCCTCGACCAGCGCGTCCAACGCCGCGTCGCCCTCAAGACCCTCTTCGGCGGAGCGGCCCTCGACCCCGCCCAGGCGGTCCGCCTCCGCCGCGAGGTCGAGACCGTCTCCAAGCTCCGCCACCCCAACGTCGTCACCGTCTACGAGGTCGGCTCCCACGCCGGCTCCCCCTACTTCGCCATGGAGCTCCTCGAGGGCGAGGTCCTCTCCCAGATGATCGCCCGGTCCGGCAAGCTCCCCCCGCGCCCCGCCGCCAAGATCACCCGCGACGTCGCCCGCGCCCTCGCCTACGCCCACGACCAGGGAATCGTCCACCGCGACGTCAAACCCCACAACATCATGATCGAGCCCACCGGCGACGAAGACAGCATCCTCGTCAGCGGCCGACGCCCCCCCGATACGTCGATCACCCTCTCCAGCGGCCGGAACCTCGCCGAGTACCGCGTCGTCCTCACCGACTTCGGCCTCGCCCGCGACGTCGCCTCCGACACCCGCCTCACCCAGACCGGAGCCGCCCTCGGCTCCCCCGCCTACATGTCCCCCGAGCAGGCCCGAGGCGACCGCGACAACGTCGACGCCCTCTCCGACGTCTACTCGCTGGGCGCCGTCCTCTACGAGGCCCTCACGGGCAGGCCCCCCTTCGACGGACCCAGCGCCGCCGCCGTCATGCGCAAGGTCATCGACGAGGACCCCTCCGCCCCGCGCGCCCAGGTGCCCGGCCTTTCCCAGGACCTCGAGGTGATCTGCCTCAAGGCCATGCACAAGGACCGCCACCGCCGCTACGCCGGCGCCCGCCCCCTCGCCGACGACCTCGACCGGTTCCTCACCGGAGCCGAGATCGAGGCGAGGCCCCCATCCCGCGCCGAACGCCTCGCGCGCTGGGTCCGCCGCCACCCCACCCGCGTCGCTGTCTCCGCGGTCCTCCTTGCCGTCCTCGCCGTGTGGGCCTCCACCGCCATCCTCGGCCGCGTCCACCGGAACCGCGAGATCGCGCGCCTCCGCGCCGAGACCGAGCACGATCTCCTCCGCGGTGAGGTCGACGCCGCCCTCGAATCCGTCGCACGCGCCATCGAGCTCGCCCCCACCGATGACGGCCTCAAGCGGATCGAGGGCCGCGCCCAGGCCGAAAGGTGCTGCGCGGAGTGGGACCGCCTCATGGCCGAGCGCGCCAGCTACCTCCAGGAGGCCGAGCGCCTCGAGGGCCTCGCCGCGACGAGGCACAAGGCCCTCAAGGACTGGGACCCGCCGTCCGTCAAGGCCGACGTCTGGCGCATGGACGAGGAGGCCCGCATCGCCCGCGAGCGCGCCGAGGCGCTCCTCTCTCGCGCCCGTCAGCAGGCCGTCCGCGCCCTCGGCCACTGCATGGGGCATCCGGGGACCCGCGCCCGCCTCTGCGCGTTCGGCGTGGAGGCCTACGCCGTCGCCGAGGCCGCCGGCGACGAGGCCGCCATGCGCGAGGCGCGGCGCGAGGTGGAGGCCTACGACCAGGAGGGGCGCCACGCCGGGGAGTTTGATCGGCCCTGCGTCGTGTCCCTCTCCTCGGAGCCGGCGGGCGCCGAGGTGTTCGTCTTCCGATATGAGGAGGTCAACCACCGCCTCCTCCCGCACCCGTTCGACCCCGCCGCGCGCCGTGTCCTCGCAGCGCCCCCCTCCGAAGCCGCGCCCGTGGCCCTCGGCGAACTCCCCGAGGACCCGCCCGCCGCGGACGACCCCGCGCTCGCCGCCGAGCACGCCGCCCGCGCCCGCTCGCTCGCGCCCTCGGACCCGCAGGCGGCACTCGATGCCCTGGAGGAGGCCGTCTCGTACGGCTGGACCGGCCTCGCCGGCGACCCCGCGCTCGCCGCCCTCCGCGACGACCGGCGGTTTCGCACCCTCCTCGGCGTCGCCGCGGGCGCGGTCCCGAGGCGCTACGTCCGCGTCTCGTACGTCCACGACGCCTCCCCCGCCTTCGAGGCGCGCCTCGCCGCCGGCGACGCCGTGCTCGCCATCAACGGCAGGCCGATGGACGACCGCCGCGACGTCCGCCGAGCCGGCGAGCCGGGCGACGACGGCGTGGCGCACGAGTACCGCGTGACGGTCTGGCGCAACGGGGAACAGGCCGAGGTCGACGTCGTCGCGAACCGCCAGTTCGGCGTCCGCACCGAGGACGTCGACCTTACGCAGCCCTCGCGCTCGAACGCCGCGCGCCGGGGCGATGCGCTGCGCGCCGTTCGGACGGGCACCGCGTACCCGCTCGCGATCGGAGGCCCCTGCCGCCTCGGGACGACGCCGGGCCGCTTCGAGCTCCCCGCGGGGAGCTACCTGCTCGTCCTGCGCGCGGAGGGGCGCGTCGACTGCCGCTATCCCGTGCGCGCGCGGCGCGGCGGGGCCTGGGAGGGGACCGTGCGGCTGAAGCGCAGGGAGGACTATCCGCCCGCGCCGCCCGGCGCGTGGACCTCCGACCCGACCGAGTACTGGTGCTACGTCCCCGAAGGGCCGTTCGTGATGGGCCACGACCCGCTGGCCTCCTCTCCGAACGACCGCGAGGACCTCGTCGTGAACGACTTCTTCATCGGGCGATTCGAGGTCTCCTGCGGCGAGACGGAGGCGTTCCACGAGGACCCGTGGCTCTGGGAAGAGGGGCGGGCGGCCCTCGGCGAGTCGCTCCTCGACGAGGTCCACGACGTCCGGCACCAGCATCAGAGCTACAGGACGAACCTGCTCGTCCCTGGGGCGCGTCACGACTTCCCGGCGTTCAACGCCCGATGGCGCCCCGCGGGGGTCTACGTGGCGTGGCTCCAGCGCGCGCTGACGCCGTCCGCCGTGGTGACGTTTGGCCAGCCCGACGAGGCGGAGTGGGAGAAGGCGGCGCGCGGCGTCGACGGGCGCGCCTTCCCGTGGGGGAACCGCTTCGACTGGTCGTTCTGCAACGGCGCGCTCTCGCGCGAGTCGAACCAGCAGCTCCTGCCGTTCGGCGTCTTCCCCGCCGACGAGAGCCCCTACGGCGTGCGGGACCTGGCGGGCGGGCTCGCGGAGTGGTGCGACGTCCACAAGTCGCCCGAGGCCCCGACGCGCCCCCTGCGCGGCGGGGCGTGGACGCACAGCACCGAGGTGGCCTTTCGCGCGGCGAGCCGATTCTCGGGCCACGAGAGGACCATGCAGACTCATCTCGGGTTCCGCCTCGTGGCGAGGCCGCGCTGACGGGCCGTCCGCTTGCGGAGCCCGCCCGAGGGGTGTACCATCCGCCTCACTCACCACCGAGAGGAGGCCCCATGGGCGCCGAAGAGAACCGACGGGCCGTCGAGACGATGTTCGCGGAGCTGAGCCGCGGAAACGCGCAGCCCCTCCTCGATACGCTCGCCGAGGACGTCGTCTTCACGCTCGTCGGCTCCACGCGGTTCTCGGGGGTCTGCCGCGGCCGCGACGAGTTTGTGCGGCGCGTCCTCGAGCCCCTCGGCGCCGCCCTCGACGGCGGGATCGTCGTCCAGGTCAAGGTCGCCATCGCGGACGGGGACCGCGTCGCCACCCTCTCCAAGGGCTCCGCGCGCGCGAAAGACGGGCGCTCCTACGACAACGACTACGCCCATTTCTTCCGCTTCGCGAACGGACGCATCGTCGAGGCGGTTGAAGTCTTCGATACCCAGCTCACGGCCGACCGCCTTCGGTGATGGCGACCCTGCGCGGCATTGCCGATATACGCACAGGGGCCTATAATCGCCAGATTCATCCAGGGACCGCCGAATGCCAGACGCCCTGCCACAGCCCGTCCCCGCCGTCGCCGCGCCGCGCCGAGAGGCCGCCGAGCTCGTCGACCTCCTCCGCACCCGCATCCTCCTGCTCGACGGCGGCATGGGGACCACGATCCACACGCTCGGCCTGACCGCCAGCGACTTCGGAGGCGAGACGTACGAGGGGTGCAACGAGGCCCTCAACCTCACCCGCCCCGACGTCGTCCGAGGCATCCACGAGGGGTTCTTCGCCGCCGGCTCCGACATCGTGGAGACCAACACCTTCGGAGGCGCCCCCCTCGTCCTCGCCGAGTACGGCCTCTCCCACCGCGCCTACGACATCAACATCGCCGCCGCCCGCATTGCCAAGGCCGCCGCCGCCCACTTCACCACGCGCAACCGTCCGCGCTTCGTCGCGGGCTCCATCGGCCCCACGACCAAGTCCCTCTCCGTCATGGGCGGAATCACCTTCGACGAGCTCGTCGCCACCTACCGTGAGCAGGTCCGCGGCCTCGTCGACGGCGGCTCCGACATCCTGCTCATCGAGACCTCGCTCGACACGATGAACGCCAAGGCCGCCGGCCTCGCCGTGCGCAGGCACTTCGCCGAGACGGGCACGCGCCTCCCCGTGATGCTGTCGTGCACCATCGAGACCATGGGCACCATGCTCGCCGGGCAGGGCGTCGAGGCCTTCTACGCGAGCATCGAGCACCTTGATCCGATCTCCGTCGGGCTGAACTGCTCCACGGGGCCCGAGTTCATGACCGCCCACGTCCGCGCGCTCTCGGAGATTGCCACGACGTTCCTCTCGTGCTACCCGAATGCCGGGCTCCCCGATGAGAACGGCCAGTTCCACGAGACGCCGGACCTCATTGCCAAGAAGCTCGAGCGCTTCGCGACGAGCGGCTGGCTCAACATCGTCGGGGGCTGCTGCGGGACCACGCCGCAGCACATCAAGCTCCTCTCCGAGATGGCCGAGGGGAAGACGCCCAGGCAGCCGAAGACCGAGCGGCGCCTCTGGGTGAGCGGGATCGACTTCCTCGCCGTCGAAGAGGACAACCGCCCCGTCATCGTCGGCGAGCGGACCAACGTCTACGGGAGCCGCAAGTTCAAGGACCTCATCCGCGCGGGGAAGTACGAGGAGGGCGCCGAGCTGGGGCGCAAGCAGGTCAAGGGGGGCGCCCAGGTCCTCGACGTCAACCTGCAGGACACGGAGGGCGGAGACGAGCAGGCCGCCTACGACCAGTTCGTCCGCCTCCTCGTCAAGAAGGTCAAGGTCCCGCTGATGATCGACACGACCGACGCGCGGTCGATCGAGACGGCGCTCAAGCTCACCCAGGGCAAGTGCATCATCAATTCGATCAACCTCGAGAACGGCGAGGAGCGCTTCGAGCGCGTCTGCCCGCTGATCCGCGACTACGGCGCCGCCGTCGTGGTCGGATGCATCGACGAGGACAAGCAGCAGTCGATGGCCGTCACGGCGGAGCGCAAGCTCGCCATCGCCCAGCGGTCGTACAAGCTGCTGACGGAGAAGTACGGGATCCGCGGCTGCGACATCCTCTTCGACCCGCTCGTCTTCCCGGCGGGGACGGGAGACCAGAACTACTGGGGCTCCGCGGCGGCGACGGTCGAGGGGGTCCGCGCCATCAAGGAGGCCCTCCCCGACACGCGCGTCCTGCTCGGAGTCTCGAACGTCAGCTTCGGCCTGCTGCCGAACGCCCGTGAGGTGGTCAACGCCGTCTTCCTCTATCACTGCACGAAGGCGGGCCTCGACTTCGCCATCGTGAACAGCGAGCGCATGTCCCGGTACGCCTCGATCCCCGACGAGGAGCGCGAACTGGCGGAGGACCTGATCTTCGCGAGGCGGAAGGACGCCGTGGAGCGCCTGACGGAGCTGTTCCGCAAGAAGGAGAAGGCCCCGCCGAGGCTCGACGCCGACCAGCTCCACCTGACGGTCGAGCAGCGCCTGGCGCGTCGCGTGGTCGAGGGTTCGAAAGAGGGGTTGATCGACAACCTCAACCTCGCCCTCGAGAAGTACAGGCCGCTCGAGATCGTCAACGGGCCGCTCATGGACGGGATGAGCGAGGTCGGGAGGCTGTTCAACGACAACCAGCTCATCGTCGCGGAGGTCCTCCAGAGCGCCGAGGTGATGAAGGCGGCCGTCAGCTACCTCGAGCAGTTCATGGAGAAATCGGCGGGGCCGCTCAAGGCGAAGCTCGTCCTCGCCACGGTGAAGGGGGACGTCCACGACATCGGGAAGAACCTCGTCGAGAT
>CAZYRM010000170.1:0-6241 GCA_964649705.1 uncultured Planctomycetia bacterium | reverse complement strand
TCCTCGCCACGGTGAAGGGGGACGTCCACGACATCGGGAAGAACCTCGTCGAGATCATCCTCGCGAACAACGGGTACCAGATCGTGAACCTCGGCATCAAAGTGCCGAGCGAGGCGCTGATCCAGGCGTACCGCGAGCACAAGCCCTGGGCGATCGGCCTCTCGGGGCTGCTCGTGAAGTCGGCGCAGCAGATGGTCGCGACGGCGAGCGACCTGCGCGCGGCGGGGGTGGACTGCCCGCTCTTCATCGGCGGGGCGGCGCTGTCGCGGAAGTTCGCGTACACGCGGATCGCCCCCGAGTACGACGGGCTGGTGGTCTACGCGAAGGACGCGATGCAGGGGCTCGACCTTGCGAACCAGCTCCACGACCGCGCGACGCGCCCGGTGCTGGAGGCGCGGATCCGCGGCGAGTACGCGCAGCTCCGCGGCGGGGTGGAGGCGAGCGAGACGGTCGTGAAGAAGGGGGCGGAGGACACGGTGGGCCCCTCGAAAGTCCGTCGCGACCTGCCGATCCCGACGCCGCCCGACCTGAAGCGCCACATCGTCCGCGAGTACTCCCTCGAGGAGCTGTTCGCGTGGGTCAACCCGCAGATGATGTACTCGAAGCACCTCGGGCTGCGGGGGAACCTCCAGAAGCTGCTGGAGGCGAAGGACGAGAAGGCGCTCAAGCTCGTCGACATGGTGAACTACGTCCAGGAGGCTGCGACGTCGCGGACCTGGATGAAGGCGCACGGCGTGTTCCGCTTCTTCCGCGCGGCGGGGGTGGGGAACGACCTCGTCATCTACGCGGACGACGGGCGGGCGGAGATCGAGCGCTTCACGTTCCCGAGGCAGGGGACGGGGGACCGGCTGTGCCTGGCGGACTACTGCGCGCCGCCGGACGGGCAGGCGCGGGACTTCGTGGCGATGTTCGTGACGACGGCGGGGGACGGAGTGCGCGGGCACGTCGAACGGATGAAGGCGGAGGGGGAGTACGTGAAGTGCCACGTGCTCCAGGCGCTGGCGATCGAGTGCGCGGAGGCCTTCGCGGAGCTGCTGCACGGGAAGATCCGCACGATGTGGGGGATCCCCGACCCGCCGGAGCGGACGATCGCGGAGAGGCTGCAAGGGCGGTACGTGGGGCAGCGGTTCTCGTTCGGGTATCCGGCCTGTCCGCGGCTGGAGGACCAGGAGAAGCTGTTCAAGCTGCTGACGCCCGAGAAGGACACGGGGGTGAAGCTCACGGAGGGGTTCATGATGGACCCCGAGGCGAGCGTGAGCGCGCTGGTGTTCCACCACCCCGATGCGCACTACTTCGGCGTGAGCGAGCAGGACGTGAAGGCGCTCGAGGCGAGCCTCAGGTGAAGCTGACGATCGGCATGCACAAGGAGCACCCCTGCGTCACGATCGACGGGAAGATCGAGCGGAACGACATCATCGAGCTCGACATCACGCTGACGGAGCAGGCGCAGAAGGCGAAGGCCGTGCTGATTCTCGACCTCGCCGGGGTGGAGGCCGCGGCGAGCGGGGTGATCAGCGCGATCGTGGACGCCTCGAACGCGATGCAGGAGAAGGGCGGGGTGCTGAAGATCTACGACCCGCACCCTCACGTGCTCGACCTGTTCGTGCGGCTGGGGCTGCACCAGACGCTGAAATTCTTCAAGTCGTCCCGCCATCGAACGGGCGAGGAGCCCACGAAGAAGCGCACATGACGCGCATCCATCCCACGGCGGTCGTGGACCCGAAGGCGGAGCTGGCCGACGGCGTGGAGGTCGGTCCGCACGCCGTGATCGACGCGAACGTGCGCGTCGGCGCGGGGACGCGCATCGGGCCGTCCGCGTACCTGACGGGATACACCGAGATCGGCCTGGAGAACACGATCGGCTGCGGCGCGGTGATCGGCGAGGCGCCGCAGGACGTGGGCTTCAAGGGGGGCGTGACGCGCGTGCGGATCGGCGACCGCAACGTGATCCGCGAGTACGCCACGATCCACCGCGGAACGGCCGAGGGGTCGGAGACGGTGATCGGCAACGACGTCTTCCTGATGGCCACGGCGCACGTGGCGCACAACTGCCGCATCGCGGACCGGGCGATCGTGGCGAACGGGGCGCTCCTGGCGGGGTACGTGGAGCTGGGGGAGCGGGCGTTCGTGTCGGGAAACGTGGTGGTGCACCAGTTCGTGCGCATCGGCCGCCTGGCGATGATCGGCGGCGGCGCGCGGGTGTCGAAGGACGTGCCGCCGTTTGCGCTGGTCGAGGGGAACTCGTTGGTGCGGGCGCTCAACGTGGTCGGTCTGAGGCGAGCGGGGCTGTCGTCCGTGGTCCGCAATCGCATCAAGGAGGCCTACCGCACGCTGTATCGCCGTGGTCTGTCACACGACGAAGCGATGGCGCGCCTCGAGTCGGAGGCGGACCTCCCCGAGCTGCGCGAGCTCGTGGCGTTTCTGCGTGGCTCCAAGCGCGGCCTCTGCTGGATGAGGGGGGCGGACGAGCAGGGCGGGGACGAGGCGTAGGGGCGCTGTCCACGTCCTCTTGTTTCACCGCCAAGACGCCAAGGCCGCCAGGCGGACGGTCGAGGATGGTCTGAGGGGAGGACGCAGGGTGGGATTCGCCGGCTCATCTCTGCACGTCTTCGATCGCGGCGTCGAGGAACTGGTGCGGGGAAGCAAGGGGGAAGACCACGCATTGAGGGTGTACGCAGAGCAACGAGGAGAGCTATACTCGGAGTCGTCGAGAGTAGAGGCGAAAGGTCTGGATCAGCATGCCGCGAACTCTCCCAATCGAGACGATTGCCCGGTTCGACGCCGTGTTTGAACGGCACGGTCGATGGTGCGTCGGCTACTTGCCGGGTGTGCCGGGCGTGCACTCCCAGGAGAGGACTCTCCAGGAGGCTCGCAAGAGCCTGAGGAAGGCCCTCGAGGAGCTTGCGGTGCTCGATCCGCGTGCGGTCTTCGGCAGGCGGCAACGCCGGGAGGTCCTCGAAGTCCGGTTGCGCAACGAGGGCGCGTGAAGCGTCGCGAGCTGATCGCGCACATCGAGGCCCACGGCTGCGTCTTGGCACGTGAGGGCGCCCGGCACTCCTGGTACCTGAACCCTGCAAACCGCCACTACGCCGCCGTTCCGCGCCATCGCGAGATCGTCGACTTCCTTGCCAAGAAAATCTGCCGCGAGCTTGGAATTCCCACGCCATAGAGTCAGCGACTTCCTGCCAGCCGGGCGGTTTCGCTCGCAAGGGCCATCAGCGACATGGATCATGCCCTCCTCGACCCAACGAGGAGCCACGCATGTTCGATGAGACGTTCGCGCAGGCCTGGAGGCTTCGGTACGGCGGGGAGCCGTCGGGCAACGCCCCGGAACTCGCGCGGTTCCTGACTCACCGCAGCGTCCGCGAGTTCTCGGCGGAGCCGGTGGCCGAAGAGACCGTCGCCGCGCTCGTGGCTTGCGCCCAGAGCGCCGCCACCAGCAGCAACCTGCAGCTCTGGTCGATCGTGAGCGTCCAGGAGCGGGAGAGGCGGGACCGTCTCGCCACGCTCTGCGCCAACCAGCAGCAGATCCGAGACGCGG
Organism: uncultured Planctomycetia bacterium; assembly: GCA_964649705.1. Taxonomy (GTDB): domain Bacteria; phylum Planctomycetota; class MHYJ01; order WSZJ01; family CAZYRM01; genus CAZYRM01. The sequence goes on along the minus strand of CAZYRM010000170.1, from coordinate 2,700 downwards.
CGTGGTTCCTCGCGTTCTGCGCAGACCACCACCGACTGACTCGCGCCGCGCGGGCCCTCGGCGAGGACCCGCAGGCCCTGCAGTACCTGGAGTTCTACACGATGGCCGCGATCGACGCCTCGCTCGCGGCCGAGCGCATGACCTGCGCCGCCGAGTCCCTCGGCCTCGGCGTCTGCTACATCGGCGCGCTCCGCACCGACCCGAAGGGGGTCGCCGAGGCGCTCGGCCTCCCCGACGGCGTCTTCGGACTCTTCGGCTACTGCCTCGGCCGGCCGCGCGCCGACGCGAAGGCCGACGTCAAGCCGCGACTCCCTCAGCGCGCGATCTGGTTCCGCGATCAGTACGGCCCCGACGCGGACCTCTCCGAATACGACGAGCGGATGCGGCCGTTCTACCTCTCGGTCGGCGGCGACCCCGCCGTCACCTGGTCGCAGCGTTCCGCCCGTCGCGTCACGATGCCTCACCTTGGCGGCCGTGCGGCGCAGCGCGCGTTCCTCGAATCCCACGGCTTCGGCCTGAAGTAGCTCGTCATCGCCATCCCCTCCTTGGCGCCCTTGGCGGTCCAACGACGAGTCGCTGATCGCGGCCGCCTATCCGATCCGCGTCGTGACAATGACCGTCCGCTGTCCTGCCGCCTCCAGCCGCCGCTGGATGTCGTAGGCAGTCTCGTTGTGAAGGAGGCGGTGGTACCACTCCTCCCCCTCGAACTCGACCTTCCCCGCGAAGAACGTCGTCTTCGGGAACTCCCTGGCGACCTCCCGGCAGAGCTGCTCCGCCTCCCACGCGGCGTCCGTGCCCACGAAGGAGCGGCTCGTGGCAGCCAGACCCATTCCCGTGGCCAGCTCGACGTACCTGGCCAGCGACCCCTCGGTGCGCTCCTGGAGCTCGTCCATCGCCTCTTCACCCTTGAACGCGCCGGCGTCGATCACGCCGACCGAGAGGAAGACCACGTTCCGGAACAGCCCAGGGTTCGACCTCAGCGCGTGCTGGAACGTGTGGATGCCGAGGCCGCCGTACGCGGACACCAGGATCGCCGCGGTCGGCTCCGCCGGGTCGATCCCGGGCGCCGAGCCCGCCGCTTGCGCCTTGGGCATCGCGGCGTCGAGCTTCGACACGAGGCCCCCGACGCGCCGGTAGTGTCTCCTGACGAGGAAGCAGAGCCCGACGACGCCCCCCGTCACGAGGAACGTGAGCCAGCCGCCCTCGCCGAACTTCTCGTAGAGCGTGAAGAGCAGGATCGCCGCGCACATGGCGAGCCCCGTCCCGAAGAGCGCGATCTCGCCCGCGCGACGGGCGCGCCCTCCGCGCCACGCGCGAAGCAGCATCGCGAGCATCGAGAGCGAGAACGTCACGAAGACGTTGATGCTGTACATCACGACGAGGTCCGGCACGTCGCCCCCCGTGTACAGGAGCGCGAGCATCGCCGCGCCCCCCATGAGGAGCACGCCGTTCTGCGTCGTCAGGCGGTCCGAGAGCGCCGCGAAGCGCCTCGGCACCCAGCCGTCGACGGCCATGTTCGCGAGGACGCGCGGACCGTCCAGGTAGCCCGCCTGCGCGGCCACGATGAGGAGCGCGGCCTCGGACAGCAGCGTCACCACGGCGAACAGCCGGCCGCCCAGGTCGAGCCCCATGGTCCGCTCGATCAAGGAGGCGTTCATCGTCTTCCCCTCGACCGGGGCGACTCCCCAGAAGAGGTAGCACACGAGGAGCCCCGACGCCGTGACGGACAGCGACGCCGCCATGTAGAGCATCGTCCGCTTCGCGGTGCGGACCTTGGGCTCCTGCATCATGGCCATGCCGTTCGACACGGCCTCGATGCCGGTGTAGGTCCCTCCGCCGAGCGCGAACGCGCGGAGGAGCAGGAACGCCATCCCGGCGACGCCGAGCGTCGACGCGCCGTGGCGGAAGCCCGCCGCGACGTCGGTCGCGGTCCGTTCGATCCCCGAGACGCCCTCGAACATGCCGATGACGAGAAGCGCCGCGTGCGTCGCGAGGAACACGAGGAACACGGGAACGAGCGCGACGACCGACTCCCTCACGCCGCGCACGTTGAGCACGGTGAGGCCGGCGACGAGGAGGACCTCGATCGGCAGCTTGAGCACAGCCCAATGCGGCGGAAGGAAGCTGAAGAGCGCCTGCCCCGCCGCCGCGATCGAGACCGTGATCGTGAGGACGTAGTCGACGAGCAGCGCCGAGCCCGAGACGATGCCCGCGCGCTCGCCCAGGAGCTTCGTGGCGACGACGTACCCGCCTCCGCCGTGCGGGAACGCCTCGATGATCCGGCTGTAGGCGGCGGAGATGACGAGGATCGTCCCCGCCATCACGGCCGCGAGCGGCAGCGCGAGGTAGGTGTGTCCCTGGAGCGTGCGGAAGGCCTCCTCGGGCCCGTAGGCGGACGAGGAGAGGCCGTCGGCCCCGAGGCCGACCCACGCGAGGAAGGGGAAGAGCGCGAGGCGGTGGAACAGGGAGCGGTCGCAGAGGTTCCTCGGCGCGCCGACGAGGACTCGCCAGAGCCGGGACAGCCTGGGTGCAGCGCGGGTGGAGGTGGTGGGTGACATGGGCGAGCCTCCGGGCAGAGCGAACCGGAGAGGATCCGCTCCGGGAAGTCCGGAGGTTCTCCTCCTCGACGCCTACGAGGTTAGCTGACGGGCTCGGGCCGAAGAGTGCCCTACGCCTTGCGGCGATACGCCCCGAAGTTGG
>CAZYRM010000169.1:0-13504 GCA_964649705.1 uncultured Planctomycetia bacterium | reverse complement strand
CCCCCCCCCCCCCCCCCCCCCCCCCCCCCCCCCCCCCCCCCCCCCCCCCCACGACGAGGGCGACTACCGCTTCCCCGCCTCGAAGAAGGCCTACGTCCAGGGGACGACGTTCCCCGACGTCCGCGTCCCCTTCCGCGAGATCGCCCTCTCGCCCTCGCGGGGCCACAACGGCGCGGCGCCGACGCCGAACGCGCCCGTGCGCGTCTACGACACGAGCGGGCCGTACACCGAGCCGGGCTTCGTCCCCGACGTCCACGCCGGCCTCCCGCGCCTCCGCGAGTCGTGGATCCGCGCGCGGAAGGGCGGCCCCGTGACCCAGCTCCAGCTCGCCCGCGCGGGCGTCGTCACGCCCGAGATGGAGTTCATCGCCATCCGCGAGAACCTGGGGCGCACGGACCGGCCGGGGCGCCGCCCCGGCCAGTCGTTCGGCGCCGCGATCCCCGACGTCATCACGCCCGAGTTCGTCCGCAGCGAGGTGGCCCGCGGCCGCGCGATCATCCCCGCGAACGTCTGCCACCCCGAGACGGAGCCGATGATCATCGGCCGCAACTTCCTCGTGAAGATCAACGCGAACATCGGGAATTCCGCGGTCGCCTCGTCGATCCAGGACGAGGTCGACAAGATGCTCTGGTCGACGCGGTGGGGCGCCGACACCGTGATGGACCTCTCGACGGGGAAGGACATCCGCGAGACGCGCGAGTGGATCCTCCGCAACTCGCCGGTGCCGATCGGCACGGTGCCGATCTACCAGGCCCTGGAGCGGGTCGGCGGGAAGCCCGAGGACCTGACGTGGGAGGTCTTCCGCGACGTCCTGGTCGAGCAGGCGGAGCAGGGGGTGGACTATTTCACGATCCACGCCGCCGTCCTGCTGCGCTACGTCCCGCTGACGGCGAGGCGCGTCACGGGGATCGTGAGCCGCGGGGGGAGCATCCTGGCGAAGTGGTGCCTGGCGCACCACAAGGAGAACTTCCTCTACACGCGCTTCCGCGAGATCTGCGAGATCATGGCGGCGTACGACGTCAGCTTCTCGCTCGGGGACGGACTGCGCCCCGGGTCGATCGCCGACGCGAACGACGAGGCGCAGTTCGGGGAGCTGAAGACGCAGGGGGAGCTGACCACGGTCGCCTGGGAGCACGGCTGCCAGGTGATGAACGAGGGGCCGGGCCACGTCCCGATGCACCTGATCCGCGAGAACATGGAGAAGCAGCTCGAGTGGTGCCACGAGGCGCCCTTCTACACGCTCGGGCCGCTGACGACGGACATCTCGCCTGGGTACGACCACATCGCGAGCGCGATCGGGGCGGCGATGATCGGCTGGTACGGCACGGCGATGCTCTGCTACGTCACGCCGAAGGAGCACCTGGGGCTGCCGAACCGTAAGGACGTGAAGGACGGCGTCATCGCGTACAAGATCGCGGCGCACGCGGCGGACCTGGCGAAGGGGCACCCGTCGGCGCAGGACTGGGACGACGCGATCAGCGCGGCGCGGTTCGAGTTCCGCTGGGAGGACCAGTTCCACCTGGCGCTCGACCCGGAGACGGCGCGGGACTTCCACGACGAGGAGTTGCCGGGCGAGGGGGCGAAGATCGCGCGGTTCTGCTCGATGTGCGGCCCGCAGTTCTGCTCGATGAAGATCACGCAGGAGGTGCGAGATTACGCGGCGACGCAGGGCGTTTCTCCCGAGGAGGCGATCGAGCGCGGCCTGGCGGAGAAGGCGGCGGAGTTCCGCGGCGGCGGGCATCGCCCGTCCGGCGGGGGGCGCGCGTGAGGCTCGCCCTGGCGCTCCTGGCCCTGATCGTCGTCGCGCGTGCGGAGGAGACGGTGCCGAGCGAGGCGGACTTCTCGAATGCCGTCCTGTCGGTCGTGAAGACCTATCCGACGGACGGGACGCACAAGTACTACTGGCCGAAGGGGGACGACTGGCCGGGGACGACGTGCGACGTGGAGTACCAGGGCGCGAAGGCCTGCGAGGCGGACCCCGAGGGGCGCTGCTACTGCTGCGGCCTTACGTTCGAGGTGTTCGTCAAGGCCTGGAAGGCCTGGTGCGAGGCGAAGAAGCTGCCGTTCGCGATCCCCGGCATCCAGGGCGAGGCGATCATCGACCTGCGCTCGGACTGGTTCGGCTCGACGGGGGACAAGAAGACGTTGATCCAGCACGCGATCGTCTCCCGGGGGCTGGGGAGGGCCATCACGCGGATCGAGGACGCCCGCCCCGGCGACTTCGTGCAGCTCTGGCGGAACAACGGCACGGGGCACTCGGTGATCTTCCTGGAGTGGAAGAAGGGCGGCGACGGCAAGCTGAAGGCGCTGAGGTACTGGTCAACGCAGAAGTCGACGGACGGCATCGGCGAGCGCGAGGAGCGGCTCTCGGGGGAGGACGGCATCGACCCCGCGCAGGTCTACATCGTGCGAGTCGGGCGGAAGTAGGCACGGGGATCGAGATCGCCATCCATCCGCAAGAGCCCATCGGCCGGACCGGGGACGTTGCGCGTGCCGGCCACGGGGGCTAGAATGGGCTCGTCATCGTGCGGAACGGCAAATGGGACGCGTCTTCGACTTGATCCACGTCGGCAAGACTCGCCTCTGCACACTCTTCGACAGCGGAGCGAAGAACAGCTTCATCTCGGATCGCGCCGCGGCGGGGGGAGGGGTCTTCACTCTGGCGCGGAGTCATCTGGCGGAGATCGGGGGCAAGCGTCACAGGATTCGCAAGACCTGCGTCATCCAAGGCACGCTGCGGAAGCGCCCCATCTTCCTCCGCGCCTTGGTCCTCCCCGAGATCGGCCACGACTCGGACGGCAGGTCCATCGACATCCTCTTCGGGGCGGACGACATGCAGTTGTACGGCATCCGCTTGGTCCCGCAGGAGGAACAGCTCGATCTGTCCCAATTCCAGAAGAGCTTCGTGGAGTTCTAGCTGCCCCGGGTGGCCCTCTGGGGGCGCGGGCATCGACGGGGAGTTCGCCATGCGTTGCGCACTCGTGCTCCTTCTCGCTGCGTGCGGGGTCGCGGTCGCGCAGGAGAGCGAGCCCGATTCGCGCGGGCGAGTGGTCGCGCTCATCGAAGCGCTGCGGAGCGACGACGCAGGCGCGCGGGACGAGGCCTCGAGGGGGCTGATCCAGGTTGGCGCCCCGGCGATCCCGCTGCTTTCTCAGTCCGCACACGACGCCGACCCCGAGGTGCGCGCCCGGTGCGAGGCGATCCTCGAGGAAATCGAGAAGTCCGGAACGGACGCCTTGCGGCGGGAGGCGCTGCGCAAGCGGCTCGAGCAGACGAAGATCTGCCTTCACTGTCACAACGAGCCCCTGACCACGATGGTCGTGTACATGCGCGAGTACCTGCGAGCGAGCTTCGTCGTCGACCCCGTGGCACTCGAACCCAAGGACCCCGTGGTGGACTGGTGTGCGATGGACGTGCCCGCATGGACGTGGATTGAGTGGTACTCGGAGCGCATCTCGCTCGAGCCGGTCATTGCGCGCGGCGCCGTCGTGTTCACCACCGCCGCGCGACGGCGCGTGTACGAGCGCTTCTCCCCGACTCGCCTGGAGGAATCCGGGCCCGCGTGGAAGGGTCCGCTCCAGGATAGCCTGCGCGAGACCCTGGTCTCCGCCGACCTGACAAACGTCGGGGCCTCGGACGTTTGCGCTTGGGCACGGAAGGAGACGGGGGTGGCGATCGTGCACTGCGCCGAGGGTGTGGGAGCCGACGCGCCGAAGGCGATGTCGATCTGCGTGGACGACATCTCCCTCGACGACTTCCTCTGCCTGGCGCTTCTGCCTCTCGGCTACGACTTCTGCCTCACGCCCGACGGCGTGTTCGTCGCCTCCCCGGACGAGGTGGCGAAGCGTCGAAACGGCGAGGCGAAGTGATGCGGCGCACCAGGACGGGGCAATGGTCGACGGTCGGCCTCGCGGCGATCTTGCTCGTGGCCTGGCTGCTCTCCGCCGGCCGCTCCTCTGCCACACGCCGCGCGGCTGCGCCGTCGGCCCCCGAAGCGCGTGCGTCGTCCGGGGTCGCCCCTCCGGGCGGTGGCGACCGGACTGGGGAGGACAGGCCTCGATCCGAGGCGGCCGCTCTCGCTCCGGTGACGTACAGGGCCTCGGGCCAGGTGCTCGGGACAGACGACGAGCCGTGCCCCTCGGCTGTCGTCGCCCTCTCGAACGATGACCCGTCCGAACGCCGCATCGTCGGCTCCGCGGGCGCCGACGGCGTGTTTGACCTGTCCCTTCCGCCAGGGCAGTGGTGGATCCACGCCGAGGGGGACGGCGCCATTTCACCCCCGTGCGACGTGTGGATCGAGGAGGGCGGCAGCTCCGGAAACGTCCTTCGATTCGAGGAGGTCGGCACGGTCCGGGGCTTCGTGTACGACCCCGAGGGGAGACCTTGCCCCGGTGCGAGCGTCCTCCTCCTCGACACGCCGACCTTCGGCTCCGGAACATCGTGGTCCAACCCGCCGCCCGATGTGGCGCCCTGCTTCGCCCGCATCGCCGACGAGAACGGCCGCTTCGAAGTCCTCGGTACGCCCTGGAAGAACTACGTCCAGGCGTCCTTCGGGCAGTACGCACCCACGTGGAGGGAAGTCGAGGTCAAGGCGGGCGAGACGGTTGAGGTCGACATCCACCTGAACACGGCTACCCACCTGGAAGGGACGGTCTTCGACACGCGCGGGCGGCCCCTGTCCGACGTCCTCGTGAAGGTCCACTCGATGGGCAACCCGCCCTTCCCGCGCAGCCGCATGACCCGAACGGACGCCGAGGGCACCTGGCGCATGGACAGGCTGAACGCGAACGACGTGTTCGACATCTATGCGTCCCGGGAGGGGTACCTCCGCCAGCGCGAGTTCGTCGACATGGAGAAGGGCTCCGGGGCGGATATCGTGCTCGTGCGGGCGGCGACAATCGAGGGGCGGGTTCGCGGAGTGGGCGGGGCCAGACCTCCGGACGGAACGAGGGTCGCCCTTCGCCCCGCTACCGCGCCCGGGGGTGAGTTCGCGCCCGACATCGACGGGGATCGACACGAGCTCTCCCTCTGGACCCAGGACGGCACCTATCGGATGCAGAACGCCCCGCCCGGCGTCTACGTCCTCCAGGCGAAGGCCGAGGGGACATCCATCTCCGAGAGCGGGCCCGTCGAGGTGGCCGAAGGGGTGCTCCTCCAGGGCGTCGACGTCACCCTCCTCGCCGGCGGGGTCTTTCGCGGCACCGTCCGCTCGGCAAGCGGGGGCAATCCAATCGGGGCGATGCTCGCCCAGTTCGATGCGGAGATGAATTTCGGCCGCTGGGGCTGTTGCCAGTCCACGGAGAGCGGCGGCCGATTCGAGGTGCGGGACCTCACTCCGGGCCCGCACACCTTCCGCTTCTTCGGCGGGGCCTACGCGACCGTGGAGGTGTCCGTGGATGTGCCCGAAGGGGGAGTGGTCGAGCGGGACGTGCGGATGCCGGATGGCGCACGGGTCCACGGCCGTGTCCTGCTCGACGGCCTTCCCGCCACAGGATTCTCTGTCACCGTATCGCCCCTCGGCGCCCAGCCGTCCGGATCGGCCTCCCGCGCGCCTGCCGGCAGTTTCGAGTGGAGGGGCGCCTCGCCGGGCACCCAGTACGTCACCGCTTTCGTCGGTCGCGGAAAGGGAGAGACATCCATCCGTCTATCGCGCCGGGTGCGCGTCGAGGGCGAATCGCCCCTGCAGGTCGACTTCGACCTGCGGACGACCCCCGTCGTCACGGGCACCGTGCGGCGGGCAGGGAGCCCTCTCACGCGGACGCATGTCTACCTGATCGGCGTCGGCCCGAACGACGGCATCACCTGCAGTACCGTGACCGACCAGGACGGGAGCTACGAGCTCGTGGGGCTTCCCCCTGGCGACTGGTTCCTCCTGGACGAGGGGCTCGCGACGCTCGCCGCCGTCCCCGACACCGGCTCCCTGCTCCCCGACCGGGTTCACGCCCCCCTCGTCCACGTCGATGGCCGTGCGACTCAGGAGCGCGCGGACGTCGATCTCCCCGCCCTACGATAGCGCGACGGACGGCATCGGCGAGCGCGAGGAGCGGCTCTCGGGGGAGGACGGAATCGACCCCGCGCAGGTCTACATCGTGCGGGTCGGGCGGAAGTAAGCTACCGCGGCGAAGGGGTGAAGGCGCGGGCGGCGGGGGTAGCGGGGGCGCCGGCACGTGACCAGCCGCGAGGGCCACGGGCCGCGCTCGGCGCGGAGTAGCCGCCGTGGGAGTGGCTCGAGCTGGGAGAGGACGTGGCGTGCTGCGAACGTCCGCGGCCGAAAATCGGGAGGGAGAAGCCGCGACGGCGGCCGCCGAATCGACGCCCGAGGCGCTTCGAGGTCGAGGCGATCTGGAGCAGCAGCGCCCCCACGAAGACCCAGCCGATGAGCAGAGGGTCTCCCTCGAACAGGGCCCAGCCCAGTCCCATCAGGACAAGGACCCCGAGTAGCTGCATTCCCTTCCCGCCGTCTTTCCTAGTCACTTCCCAACCCTCTTAAGGCAGTGTACCCAGCTCCCAGCCCCGAAGGGAAGAGCGATCTCTCCCCCGCAGTGTCCCCTAAGTGTAGAATCGGCCCCAGCCATGCTCCGACTTCTGCCCATCTTGTGCGCATCTCTCGCCCTCGCGTCCGGGACGCTCGACGACGATGAGCTTGCCCGCCTCGTCCCCGAGACCCGCCGCGCCGCCGTGAACGAGGCCCTCCGCCTCGCCGGCGGCAACGAGCCCGCCCTCGCCGAGGCCCTCCGGAAGGCCCCCGAGGCCCACCGCGAGGCGATGGCCTTCCTCGTCGCGTACCTGCCCCAGTCCGACCTCGCCTCCATGACCGCCGAGGACCTCCTCGAAAACGTCGCCCTCGCCGTCCAGGCCCGGGAGGAGACGCCTTGGGCCAGGGAGGTCCCCGACGAGGTGTGGCAGGCCTTCGTCCTGCCCCATCGCTCGGCCCAGGAGCCCTTCGAGCGGTATCGCAGGCCGTTCCACGACGAGCTGGCCCCGCGCGTCGCGAAGTTGCCGTCGCTCCGCGAGGCGGCCCTCGAGGTCAACCGCTGGTGCCACGAGAACGCCACGTTCCAGCAGACCACAGCGCGCGACCAGGGGCCGCTTACGACGCGCAATCGCGGGATCGGGCGCTGCGAGGAGGAGATGATCCTCTACATCGCCGCGGCGCGGTCGGCCGGCATCCCCGCAAGGCCCGTCTTCACGCGGTACTGGCCGTTCATGGACAACAACCACGCCTGGGTCGAGGTGTACGCGGACGGAGGCTGGCACTACCTCGGCGCATGCGAACCCGCCGTGGACCTCGATCAGGCCTGGTTCAGCGGCGCCGCCTCGCGCGCGGGGATGGTCGTCACGATGGCCTACGGGGTGATCGAGGGGCCGCAGGTCTACCGCACCGGGCGGGCGTTCTCGGTCCTCAACACCACGTCGGTGTACGGCCAAACGGGGACGTTGCGAGTCCGCATCGAGAAGGGCGGCCAGCCCGTGGCGAAGAAGGAGGCGTACGCTTGCGTCTTCAACTTCGGCGGGCCGAGGCCGCTGACGAAGCTCATCACGGGCGAGGACGGCTGGGCCCAGGTCGAGCTGGGCACGGGAGACTATGTCGTCACCGCGGGCGGGGGAGAGGCGTACGACCACGCGGTCGTGTCCGTCGCGGCGGGCAAGACCTCCGAGGCGGTCCTGGCGATCGACGCGGGGAGGGCCTTCGACGCCCCCTTCTGGCTGCGGTATCCTCCCAGGCCGCCGTTCGACAGGGCGGATGGGGGGAGCGGCGGACCGTTCGACCCGTTGGCGCCCGACCCGGCCGTGGAAGCACACATCTCCGGGCTCCAGGGCGCCATCCGCGACCTCAAGCGCCGCGTCGCGGAGCTGGAGCGCCGCGCGGCCGACAAGGAGCTCATCGGACTCTTGGAGACCACCGGCCCCTGGATCGGGCCGTTCACGTCCGTCCTGCTCGACGCCCGCGGGAACTGGAAGGCGATCGCCGAGGCGGCCCGCGAGATGGACGAGGGGGAGCGAAAGGACCTCCTCGACCTCCTTCAGGGGCTCGACACGAAGGACCGCGTCGAGGTGTCCAAGGAGGCCCTGGTCGAGCACGTCCGTCTCGCCCGCGAGGCACGAGAGAAGGGGATGGCCGCAGACGACGAGATCTACCGCTCCTATCTGCTGGCGCCTCGCATCGGCGACGAGCCGATCAGGCCCTGGCGCGAGGCGATCCAGGTGGAGCCGATAGACGTCGTCTTTTGCAACCCGCAGGGTATCGCCACAGCCGTCAATTACGCCCTGTGGCATCACTGCGAGGTGCGGGAGCCGGACCCGCTCGGGTGCTCTCTGTCGCCGGCAGACGTGTTCAAGATCCGCGGAGGAACCGAGCGGGACCTCGCCGTCGCCGCGGTCGGCGCCCTGCGCGCCTGGGGCGTCCCCGCCCGCCTCATGGGAAAGTGGGCGGAATTCCACGATGGCAAAGAGTGGAAGCCACTCTACCCGAAGGACCCCGAGAATTTCGGCAACCCGAAGCGCGACGAGGCCGCTTCCGCGCAGTACGCCGAGGCCGGGACCGTGGCGATCACGTTCCGACGGGGCGGGGTCCCGACCACCGAGGTGGAGAACGGGACCCAATACGCGATCATGGCATGCCGCGACGGCGCCTTCGACGACGTCGACGTGAAGGAGCGCAAGGTGGGCGACCGCGTGCTGCTCGACGCCAGGCCGGGGCGCGCAATCCTGTTCGCGGGCGTGCGGAATGGGAGCGGCGAGCCGTACGTCCGCCCTTTCCCTGTGAACGTCGAGGCGGGGAAGGAGGTTTCCCTCACCGTCGACCTGGACCTCCCCGCAGACGAGGTAGCCCGGCAGAGGAGGTCCGAAAGGAAACTCGAACGCGCACCGGAGATCGAGGGGGTCGGGTGGGACGGTTGGACCGTCGTGTTCCTCTTCTCGCCAAGCGAGGAGCCCTCCACCCGGATGCAGCCGCTTGTGGAGGCCTGGGCGAAGGACAAGGCAACAGTCATCGCCGAGGCGCTCCCGCAAGGGCCGCCCGGTGTCGACTCGGAAAACAGCAAGTGGGTCGATTGGGCGGGTGCCTTCCGACTGCCGAGGAGGGACGACGGAACGTATGCCTCGCTCCCCGCGGTGATCCTGTTGAAGGACGGCGAGATCCTCCTCTGGGAGGAGGGGTACAATCTGGCGATCTCCGGCGCGCTCGAGGAGGTGTGGTCGCGGGCGCGTTGACCGCAGTCGAGATCGTCGTCGGCGTGCTCGTGCTCGTTATCGTACTCGTACTCGTGCTCGTGCTCGTACTCGAAGCGGGTTCCTGGACGCGATCGAGTACGAGAACGAGCACGAGTACGAGTACGATGACGAGCACGAGCACGCCTACGACAGGCATGGGCGGATTGAGCGAATATGGACCCGTACACGCTAACGGCGCTCGAATTCGACAAGGTCGTGCAGAAGGCGGCGACGTACGCCGTCTCCACGCTCGGCCGCGCCCACCTCTCCCAGAGCGCCCCGTCCACGAGGCTGGAGGAGATCGAGCGCCTCCAGCGCGAGGTCTCGCAGGCGCGCGAGATCCTCGGATGCCAGGAGGCCGGCATCCCCCTCCACGGGATCCACGACGTCCGCGCCTCGCTCTCGACCGCCTCGATCGAGGGCTCCCTTCTTGACGCGAAGGCCCTCCACGAGATTGGCGCCACCGTCCACGCCGGCCGCGTCGTCCGGGAGAAGGTCCTCTCGTACCAGGGCGACTACGGCCTCCTGAAAGAGCTCGTCGGCAGCGTCGCCCCGCTCCGCGACCTCGAGGAGACGATCGTCCACTCGATCGGCGAGGAGGGCGAGATCCTCGACCGCGCGAGCCCGGAGCTCTATGACCTCCGACGCGCGATCGAGTCCCTCCGCGAGCGGCTCCGGGACCGCCTCCAGCGCATGACGGAGCGGGAGCCGTGGAAGGGGGCCCTCGAGGACCCCTCGATCTTCCTCCGGTACGACCGGTACGTCCTCCTCGTCACGGCGACGATGAAGGCGAGGATCCGCGGGATCGTCCACGACCGCTCCGACAGCGGCGCGAGCCTCTACATGGAGCCGATGGAGACGTTCGAGGACGGCAACGAGCTGGCCGAGAAGCTCTCCGAGGAGCGCCACGAGGTCCGCCGCATCCTGCGCGAGCTCACGGCGAAGGTCCGCGCCGTCGCCGGTCCGCTGGAGCGGAACCTCCAGGTCCTCGCGCGGATCGACTCCATTCGCGCGCGCGCCGCGTTCAGCCTGGCCTTCGGGATGCGCGAGGCCTTCTTCAACACGCACGGCCGCCTCCGCCTCGTCGAGGCGAGGCACCCGATCCTGCTCTTCCAGGGGGTCAAGGCCGTGCCTCTCGACCTCCGCCTCGGCGACGCCTTCCGCACGATCGCCGTCAGCGGCCCGAACGCGGGCGGGAAGACCGTCGCGCTCAAGGTCGTCGGGCTCCTCCAGCTCATGGCCCAGGCGGGGTTCCACGTCCCCGTCTTCGACGGCACGGAGTTCCCGCTCGTCGCGAGGGTCTTCGCGGACATCGGGGACGACCAGTCGATCGAGCAGAGCCTCTCGACGTTCACCTCGCACATGATGAGGATCGCGCGCATCCTCCGTGAGGCGGACGACGCGTCGCTCGTCCTCCTCGACGAGCTGGGGACGGGGACGGACCCCGGCGAAGGCGGGGCGCTCGCCTGCGCGGTGTTGCTGGCGCTCCACCAGCGCGGCGGGAAGACGATCGCGACGTCGCACCTGGACGCCGTGAAGGCCCTGGCGAGCGGGACGGAGGGGATGGAGAACGCCTCGGTGCAGTTCGACCTGGAGCGCCTTGCGCCGACGTACGTCGTCCGGGTCGGCGTCCCGGGGCAGAGCCACGCGCTCGACATCGCGGCCAAGTGCGGCGTGGACGCGAAGGTGCTCGACGAGGCCCGCGCGCGCGTCGGGGAGAAGGCCCTCGATCTGGAGGCGATGATCCGGCGCCTGCAGGAGGGGCACGAGTCGCTGGAGAAGCGGCTGGAGGAGGCCGCTCGGGCGCGCGACGAGGCGGACAAGCTGGCGAAGGAGCACCGCGAGCGGGTCGCGAAGGTGAAGCAGCGGGAGAAGGACCTCGCGAAGGAAATGCAGTCGAAGGTGGACGACTTCCTCACGCGGTCGAAGGAGAAGATCGGCCAGGCGCTCGACCAGGCGAGGCGGTCGCAGGAGTACAAGCAGGCCGCGCAGGCGGCGAACCGGGCGATCGACGAGGTCGAGCACGAGGTCCACGAGAAGGTCCTGCCGGCCCCCGAGCCGAGGAAGGTGCTGCACGCCGAACAGATCCAGGTCGGGGACACGGTGAGGATGCGGTCGTTCGACCGACTGGGGGTCGTGCGCGCGGTCCATCCGAAGCGGAACCGGATCGTCGTGGACGCGGGCGGCGTGGACTTCGAGGTGGACGTGAGCGACCTGGAGCCGGCCGCGGCCCCGGTGACGTACGAGGTGCCGACGCCCGACCGCTCGGCGCGCCCGAAGGGCGCCGCCGCCCGAGGGGCCGCGGGGAAGACGGTGATCCCGAACCGCCTCCAGTTGATCGGGATGCGCGTCGAGGAGGGGCTCAAGGTGCTGCAGAAGTACCTCGACAACGCCTACCTGTCGGGCGAGTCGGAGTTCGTCGTCGTGCACGGCTACGGATCGGGGAGGCTCAGGGACGGCGTGGTGCAGCACCTGGAGAAGCATCCGCTGGTGGCGGGCTTGAGGCCGGGGGAGCCGGCGGAGGGCGGCGGGGGCGTGACGGTCGTCTCGTTGAGGCACGAATGAGCGTGTATTTCGCCCCTTCGGGGCTCCGATTGCCTGTGGCACCTGACATCCCAGGCCTTCGGCCTGGGCTGTTGCATCCCGCCCCTTCGGGGCTCCGGTTGGCCATCCTGGCGCCGATCCTCGTGCTCGTCGCGGACGCGTCCGCCGCGCCGGACGAGAAGATCGAGTGGTTGACGGACTACCAGAAGGGCGTGGAGGCGGCCCAGGCGGAGAAAAAGCCGCTGCTGCTCGATTTCTGGGCGGAGTGGTGAGAGGGGTGCAAGCAACTGGAGGACGGTGCGTTCTCCGACGCGGCGGTGATCGAGCAGGCGAAGCGGTTCGTCTGCGTGCGGATCGACTACGACAAGGACGAGGAGACCTCGAAGAAGTACGGCGTGCACGTCATCCCCGACGTGCGCTTCGCGCGCTCGAACGGCGACGAGATTGCCGCGATGGAGGACCCCGACCCCGAGGCCCTCGCCGCCCAGATGAAGAAGGTCGCGGACGAGTACAAGGAGTGAGGCCCGGGGCGGACCCGGCCCGCTTCGCGGGCGCCCCCCCGCCCCTGTCGTTCGCAGCGGACGTCTACTTGAACTCGATGGTGATCTCAGGGTCCGGGTTGACCTTGAAGCCCTTCACGTCCTTCAGGAGCTCCTTCGTCTCCTCCATCGACTTCGGCTTCTTCTTCGCCATCTCCTTGAACATGTCCATGTTCTCCATGAGCGCGCCGAAGTCCATCTCGACGAGCGTGACGCGCGTGCCTTCGACGAAGAGCGAGTTCGTGCTCACGACCTCGCTGCCCGCCTCGACGACGATCGAGATCTTCATGTCCTTGAAGAACATCTTCGCCTGCTCCATCTCCTCCGGGCTGGGTTCCTTCTCCTCGCCGGCCGGCGGGGTCGCGTCGCCTTCCACTTCGCCCTCGCCCTCGCCTTCGCCCTCCGCCTCGGGCTTCTTGTCCGGCGGAGGGAAGACGACCGTGACCTTCGAGGTGTCCCCGCCCTCGAACTTGAATGTGATCGGCTTCTTCTTCTCCTCGCCACCGCCGCCCGGCCCCATCCCCTCGTTCGGGTTCTTCGGGTCCTGGCTCAAGGTGACCTTCGAGATGTCCGTGAAGGCGTAGACGGCCTTCTGGCCGATGGCGGTCTCGGTCTCGACCTTCTCCCAGGAAACGAAGGTCACTCCCTCCCCCATCTTCGCGGCATCGGCCTTCGCCTCGTCCTCGGAGAACGGCTCCTTTGCCTTCGCCCCGCCCTCGCCGCCGCCCATCCCCTTCGTCATCTCCTCGATCTGCTTGACGATCTCCTTCGACATCGTCGTGGTCTTCTCGAGCGTCCCGCTCCCGTCGGGATTCAGCTTGATGACCGTCTCGTCCTTGATGCACGCCGGGAGGAGAACCGCGCCCGCCAGCGCGAGCGCCAACAGTTGCAACCGCATGTACGCCGCTCCGATAGAAACTACGAGAACATCGACTTCCCGCCCCCGCCGCCGCGGCGGAGGTTCTTGGACAGCAGGACCACGTTCCCCTTGTCGCTGAACATCACGCGGTCCATGAGCTTCTTCACCATGTGGATCCCGTACCCGCCCGGCCGCTTTCCCTCCTGCTTCCGGCGGAACATCGCGTCGAGCGGGTTCGCCGTCGGGTCCGCGACCGCCTTCGCGTCGAACCCCTCCCCCTCGTCCTGCACCTTCAGCACGAACTCCCCCTCGAAGATGCAGTACGAGATGCGGATCTTCCGCGACGCGT
>CAZYRM010000168.1:0-13574 GCA_964649705.1 uncultured Planctomycetia bacterium | reverse complement strand
CGCACCTCCGCCGCGACCTCGGCGACGCGGAGTTCGAGAAGATCCCCGCGGGGGCGCTCGGGCTCTACACCTACTACGAGCGGATCGCCCAGGGACTCCGCCAGCTCATGGCGGGGAGCCGCCGGTTCGGGCTCAAGTACATGTCGCGCGACGACCTCGCCTCGCTGACGCCCGAGGTCGCCCGGGTGAGCGGCATCCCGCTCGTCTCCGACTGCGATGAGGCGGAGGCCGAGGAGATCCTCTCGCAGGTCAGGGCGCAGCAGCCGCAGTCGGTCTAGGGCCTTCCTTCGGGCTCTCGGACCCGTCCGGCCCCCGATCTGCCCGGGGGACGGGGGTGTTACAACCCTTTTCCTTCGAGTTTGCTCCAGCGCAAGTTACAATTCTCAGTCTGCCCAGACGGAAACAGTCATGAGCAAAGAGCGCGAAACCCTCGAAGTCGATGTCCTGTTCGTCGGGGGAGGTCCCGGCGGCATGGCCGGGGCGCTCCACCTCGCGAACGAGGCGAAGAAGCGGCCGGAGCTCGGCGAGGTCCAGATCGCCGTCCTCGAAAAGGCCCCCGAGGTCGGCCTCCACTGCCTCTCCGGGGCGATCATGGACCCCCGCGCCATCCAGGAGCTGCTCCCCGACTGGAAGGACCAGGGGTGCCCGATCGAGCACGCCGTCGAGGGCGACGAGGTCTGCTACCTGACGCAGACGAAGAAGTTCGGCCTTCCCTTCCTGCCCTCGGAGCTCAAGAACGAAGGCAACTACATCGTCTCGATCGAGAAGCTCGTCAAGTGGCTGGGCGGCAAGGTCGAGGCCGCCGGCGTCAACGTCTTCACGGGCTTTCCCGGCGCGTCGCTCCTCTACGACGGCGACAAGGTGATCGGCGTCCGCACGGGCGACAAGGGCGTCGACAAGAACGGGGAGCCGAAGGCGAACTTCGAGCCCGGGATCGACGTCCTTGCCAAGGTGGTCGTTCTCGGCGAGGGGAGCCGCGGGTCGCTGACCAAGCAGCTCGTCGCGAAGCTCAAGCTCGACGAGGGCCGCAATCCGCAGATCCACGCCACGGGCGTCAAGGAGGTCTGGCGCGTCCGGAAGGGGATCTGCGACAAGGGCTGGGTCGTCCATACGATGGGCTTCCCGCTCGACTCGAAGAAGTTCGGCGGGTCGTTCGTCTACTCCATGAAGGAGGACCTCCTCTCCGTCGGTTTCGTGGTCGGCCTCGACTACGACGACCCCTACACCGACCCGCACCGCCTGTTCCAGGAGTTCAAGCGGCATCCGTGGATGCAGTCGCTCCTCGAGGGGGGCGAGCTGGTGAACTACGGCGCGAAGACGATCGCCGAGGGCGGATACTGGGCGATGCCCAAGCTGTATGGCGACGGGTTCATGCTGATCGGCGAGTCGGCCGGGATGCTGAACTCGAAGCGGCTGAAGGGCATCCACCTCGCGATGAAGGCCGGGATGCTCGCCGCGGAGACCGCGATCGAGGCCCTCCAGAAGAAGGACTTCACGTCGGCGACGCTCGCCTCCTACGACCGCCGATTCGGCGACAGTTGGGCCCACGACGAGCTGTGGCGCGTGAGGAACTTCCGCCAGGGGTTCGAGGGGGGCTTCTGGAGCGGGATGTTCCACACGGGGCTCCAGACGGTCACGTTCGGACGCGGCCTCCACCGCCGCTACCACAACGAGCCGGGGCACGCGCGCATGCGGCGACTGGCCGAGATGAACGGCGATGGAGAGCGGAAGCCCCAGACGGGAGGGTTCGACGGGAAGACCACGTTCGACAAGCTGACCGACGTCTTCCACTCCGGGACGAAGCACGAGGAAAACCAGCCGGTCCACCTGCAGGTGGCCGACACGAACCTCTGCAGCACGAAGTGCGCGGAGGAGTACGGCAACCCGTGCCAGTTCTTCTGCCCGGCGAGCGTGTACGAGATCGAGACTGACGGCGAGGGGAAGAAGAAGCTCAAGATCAACGCGAGCAACTGCGTCCACTGCAAGACATGCGACATCATGGACCCCTACCAGGTGATCACCTGGGTCACGCCCGAAGGGGGCGGCGGCCCGGTGTACCGGGGGATGTAACAAGGAGCCGTAGATGATCAAGCAGCTCATCAAGCGCCTCGGCCTCGACCGCGTGGAGGACTACCTGACGGAGGAGATGCGTCGGGTGAAGGTCGAGGTCCTCCAGGAGGAGCGAAGCGTGGTGAAGTCCCTCCTCGATCGGATCGAGGGACGGATCGCCAGCCTCGCCGGCGGGAAGCGTGCGCCGAAGGGCGCGGGGAAGAAGAGGGGTCCGGGGCGCCCGAAGGGGTCGAAGTCTCGGGCGACGCGGGCCAGGAAGCCCGGCCAGGCTCTCCGCGACTACGTCCGGAAGGCGCTCGAGAAGGCCGGCGCGCCGGTGAACGCCGCCGAGCTGGGCGCACGCGTGAAGGAGCTCGGGTACAAGTCGGTTGCCTCCTCCAACAGCATGCTGACGAGCATCTACAAGGTGCTCGGGAACAACCCCCTCTACAAGAAGGTGGAGGCGGGCGTCTACGAGCTGAAGAAGAAGGCGGCGGGCAAGGCGGAGAAGGAGTAGGGTATGATTCAGGACCTGGTGAAGAGGCTGAGGCTCGATGCGCTGCAGGCGGTCCTCGTCGACGAGGGGCGCCGGGTGCGCGAGGAGGTCCTCGGGCGCCTCCGCGACTCGCTCCGCGGGGAGCTGGAGCGGATCGACGCGAAGATCGAGCAGCTCTCCGGCGGCAAGCGGGGTGCCCGCTCGAAGGCCGGAGGACGCCGCAAGAAGGCGGCCGGGCCGAAGCGGAAGGACGGCACGTTCAAGGACGCGCTCGTCCGGGTGTTCCGGAAGGTAGGGAGCGCCCTCCACGTGAACGAGCTGGCGAACCGGGTGAAGGAGGTGGGCTTCAGGTCGACCGCGACGCCGCGGAACCTGACGATCCAGGCCTACCGCGCCCTCAAGGACAGGACGCTGTTCAGGAAGCTGGGACGGGGCAAGTACGCGCTCAAGGGCTAGCGCACGGAGGGGACCATGATCGCACAGGGCAAAGTCATCTGCGAGAAGCACAAGGAAGAGATCCAGAACCGCCTCAAACGGATCCAGGGTCAGGTGGGCGGCGTGCTGGAGATGGTCAGCGCGAACCGCGCATGCCTCGACGTGCTGTCCCAGATCGCGGCCGCGCGGGCGGCGCTGGCGAAGGCGGGGGCCATCGTCATCGAGCACCACATGGCGATGTGCCTCGACCCGGCGAACCAGCGGGAGAACATGGAGGAGTCGATCGAGGAGCTGAAGAAGCTCCTGAACCGTTTCCTCGAATAGCCCGGCTTGCCGCTCGATCGGCGGCATGCTACCATCGCCGCCGGCCATGGCGGATTCACCCGACGATCGCGCAGGGGATACGTCGAGCGCCACCGTCCCGCCCGAGGCGCTTGCCCCCCTGCTCAAGCAACGCGACGTGCCGACGCTCGCAGGCGCCGGCGCCGCGCCCCCTCCCGAGGCGCAGGCCTTCCCGCGCCCCAACCTCGGGACGCGCCTCGGGAAGTACCTCCTCCTCGAGCCGATCGGCCGCGGGGCGATGGGCGTCGTGTACAAGGCGTCCCACGAGGAGCTCGGAAAGACCGTCGCGCTCAAGGTGATGTCGAGGCCCGACCTCGAGGGGAGCATCTCGGCCTTCGAGCGGTTCCAGCTCGAGGCCCGCGCCGCGGCGCGCCTCTCGCACCCGAACATCGTCTCCGTCCTCGATGCGGGCGTCGCCGACGGCTACCACTACTTCACGATGGAGTACGTGGAGGGGGAGACCCTCCAGGCGCGCCTCGACCGCGGCTGCCTCGACCCGATGGAGGCCGCGCGGATCGGCGAGCAGATCGCGCTCGCCCTCGACCACGCGCACGCAAACGGCGTCATCCACCGCGACGTGAAGCCGCAGAACATCCTCCTCGCCGCCGACGGCAGCGCGAAGCTCGCCGACTTCGGCCTCGCCAAGGACGTCAACGCGGGCCACGGGCCCACGCTCACCGGGCAGGTCCTTGGCACGCCGAACTACATGTCGCCGGAGCAGGCGGGGGGCGTCGTCTCGGAGATCGACGGGAAGAGCGACCTCTTCTCGCTCGGCGCAGTCCTCTACGAGTGCGTCACGGGGCACGTCCCGTTCAACGGATCGAACGTCGCGGAGATCATCGACCAGATCCGCGCCCACGAGCCGAAGCCGATGCGCTTCCACAGCGCCGTCCTCTCGCCCGAGTTCGAGGCGATCGTCTTCCAGTGCATGGAGAAGGACCGGCGGCGGCGCTACCAGCGCGCCGAGGACCTCGTCGAGGACCTCCAGCGCTTCCGTCGCGGGGAGATGGTCCTCGCGAGGCGCCAGACGATCTTCTACCGCCTCCGCCGCCGCGCCCAGAAGAACTGGAGGATCGCGACGTTCGTCGTGCTCGTCCTTGCCTTGAGCGGCGGCACGGTGGCGATCGTCAAGCGATCGGCCTCCCAGGACGCGGCCTCCGCCGAGCGGGGGAAGGAGCTCCTCCAGCTCGTCAAGCAAGCCGAGCACGACTCCGGGGAACGCGACGTCGGCTCCGTGCGGAACGCCGTCGCGGCCTGCGACCGGGCGCTCGCGAACGCGCCGACCCCGGAGACCCGGACCACGCTCGCCCAGGCGCACTGGCTCCGCGGGATCGCGCACCGGCGCCTCATCCACATCGACGAGGCGCGCCGCGACCTCGGAAAGGCGTACGAGCTGGACCCGACGCGGTTCGACGCGAGGTACGAGGCCGCCCTCCTCGACATCGAGACGGGCGACTTGAAGCGCGCGGAGGAGATCCTCGACGAGGTCCGGAAGGGATCGGCCAAGGGGAGCATGCTCAACCTCATGGCGCGCGCGCGCCTGGCCCTGATCCGCTCGCGGAAGCGCGAGACCAGCCCCCAGGAGGCGACCGACTTCCACGCCGAGATCGACTGGTGCCTCGACGAGGCGCAGAAGAAGGACCCGACGGTCGCCGACCAGTACTTCTTCCGCGCGTCCCTCATCGGATACTGGGGCGGCTTCGGCGGGGGAATGCCGGTGGCCCCCGCGAGGAAGCCGGACTTGGGGATGGCCGTGAAGCACGTCGACCAGGGGCTGATCTTCGAGCCCCTGTCGCTGCCCGGCTGCCTCTCCCGCGGGGAGAACCTCCGCCGCCTCGAGCGGTACCAGGACGCGATGAAGGACTTCGACGCCGCGCGCGCCCTCGCCCCCGAGGACATCCGCATCTACTACCTCCATGCCCGCACGGCCTCGGCGCTCCGCTTGTACGACTTCGCCCTGTCCGACGTCGAACAGGCGATCCGGCTGAGGAAGTCCGACGAGCTTCTCGTCTACCGCGGCCTCGTCCACATCTGCCTCGGAGACAACGTCAAGGCGCTTCGCGACGCCGAAGAGGCGTACGCCCTGGACTCCCTGAAGCCCGAGAACGTCTTCTTCCTGGCGATCTGCCTGTCGCTCGCCGGGGAGGAGCGCCGCTCCCAGGACCTCGCCAAGCGGTGGCGGGAGTCGAACTCGCCGTTCTTCCAGCAGGTGAACCGCGTCGACGCGGAGATGCTGGCGAACCCCGCGATGGCGCAGATGTTCACGACGATGCTCAAGGGGATCGACCGGGGGGTCGACGACTACTTCGGCGTCGATTCCGCCACGAAGAAGATGACCTACGCCTGGATGCGGGAGCTGGTCGCGCGGAAGGCGCCGACAGGCAAGACGACCGTGGGGCTGCGCGAGGTGATGGAGCAGCTCGGGAGGCCGACCGACCTGATGCCCCCGGAGGTCGAGGACATGCTCCTCAAGGCGGACGAGCGCGACCCGCGGCAGCTCGAGATGCTTCGGGCGACGAACATGGTCCTGGAGTCGATCGGGATCCGGACGCCGCTCCAGACGCTGCTCCAGATCACGCGGTTCACGATGAAGTACTACGAGCTGCTCGCGTTGTCGGAGCGGACGAGCGTGACCGACGCGCGCGAGCTGTACCGTCGCGGGTGCTTCCTCTACTACCGGGGGGACCGGGACTCGCTCCTCGCCGCGAGGGCCGACTTCAAGAAGTCGATCGAGGCGCGGCCGTCGTTCCCGGAGGCCCTGTACGGGCTCGCCGTCACTGCGGCGCGCCTGAACTTCGCGGACGAGTCGATCGACGCCCTTCGCCGCCTGAAGAGGACGGGGTTCGCCCACTGGCCGTTCGTGATCGAGGACCCCGACCTGTCGTCGGTCAAGGACTCCGCCGACTTCAAGAAGCTCATGAAGGACTGACCGGGGCCCATGCCGACCGAGGACGACCTCCGGATCGGCCAGCTCGCCGTCGACCGCGGATGGATCAAGCCCCCGCAGCTCGATCGCGCGATGGCCGACCTCACCGATCGCGAGCGCCGCGGCCTCGGGACCACGCTGGGCCGCGTCCTGTACGAGAAGAAGTGGATCGACGCCGATCAGCTCATCTGGCTGGTCCGGAGCGTGAACGAGGCCCGCGTCCCCGAGGTGGAGCCGGAGCCTCCGCCGAAGCCCGCCGGCCGCAGGGACCTGCTCTTCGGGAAGTTCGAGATCGTCGGGGAGCTGGCCCGCGGGGCGATGGGGATCGTCTACAAGGCGCGCCAGGCGGGCCTCGAACGGATCATCGCCGTCAAGGTGATGCGGGAGGGCGAGGAGGCGACGCAGGAGCAGGTGGTCCGCTTCCACCGCGAGGCGGAGCTGGCCTCGAAGCTCCGCCACCCGAACATCGTGCCGATCCACGACGTGGGGGTGTACGAGGGGAAGCACTACTTCACGATGGACTTCATCGAGGGGGAGACCCTCGAGGGGCGCCTGAAGCGCGGGAGGATGAGGCACGAGGAGGCGGCCTCGCTGCTGGAGAAGGTCGCGCGCGCGATCCATTTCGCGCACACGAAGGGGGTGGTGCACCGGGACCTGAAGCCCTCGAACCTGCTCCTGGACGAGCGGGGAGAGCCGCAGGTCACGGACTTCGGCCTGGCGAGGCGGATGGACGTCAAGAGCGTGCTGACGCAGAGCGGCGCGGCGCTCGGGACGCCGTTCTACATGGCCCCGGAGCAGATCTGCGGGGACAACGCGCGGATCGACGGACGGAGCGACGTGTTCGCGCTTGGGGTGATCCTCTACGAGATGCTGGCCGGACGGAGGCCGTTCTCGGGGAACTCGGCAGTGGAGATCTTCCAGCAGGTCACGCAGGAGGAGCCGCCGCCGCTGACGCGCGTGGACTCGTCGATCCACCGGGACCTCGAGACGATCTGCGAGAAGTGCCTCGAGAAGCTCCTCGAGAACCGCTACGCGAGCGCGTTGGAGATGGCGGAGGACCTCGCGAGGTACCTGAGGGGGGAGCCGGTGATGGCAAAGCCGGTCTCCTGGACCGACCGTACGGTGAGGCGCATCCGGCGGCACCGCATGGTGGCGGGGTTCGCGGCGCTGTCGGCGGCCCTGGCCCTGGCGGCGGCGGGAGTGGTGTGGTGGCAGCACGTGTCGTCGGAGGAGGACGCCGCGTCGCATGCGCGGGAAATCGAGGGGGAGCGCGAGCGATCGGCGGCGTCGAGGAGGGAGCGGGAGCGGCTGGACCGCGAACGGGCGGAGGCGGAGCGGCAGGCGCACGACTCCGAGTACAGGTCGGCGATCCTCGCGGCGCAGATGCTGGCGAAGGAGCGGAAGTGGGACGAGGCGGCGGCGAGGCTGGACGCCGCGATCAAGCTCGATGGCGGACGCGCGGAGGCGTACGGCGAGCGGGGAAGGGTCCTCAGGGCGCGAAAGAAGCCGCGGGAGGCGATCGCGGCGTTCGACGAGGCGGCGAAGCGGGCCCCGCGGGAGGGGGACTGGCTATTCGAGCGCGGCTGCGCGTGGCACGAGCTGGGGGAGGCCGCGAAGGCGGAGGAGGACCTCACGCAGGCGATCGACCTCGGGCCCGCGCCCGCGGCGTATCACATCGAGCGCGGGATCGTGCGCGTCGAGCGAGGGGATGACGCGGAGGCCATCAAGGACTTCACCTGGGCGATCCACCGCGAGGAGGGGAAGTACGAGCCGTGGAAGCGGAGGGGGCAGTGCCACCTGAGGCTGAAGGAGTGGACGAAGGCGGAGGAGGACTTCACGGGCGGGCTCTCCGCCTACAGCCAGAGCGCGGAGTGCCTGTCCGGCCGCGCCCAGGCGCGCATGGAGCTGGGGAAGTTCGTCGACGCCGTGAAGGACTGCGACCGGTACGTGAAGCAGAAGCCCGCGGACGCGCAGGGGTACCTGCTGCGGGGGCGGGTGCTTCTGGCGGGTGTGGATCCGGAGCCAGCGCTCGCGGACTTCGACAAGGCGCTCTCGCTCGATGCATCGCTCGCGGACGCGGGCTGGGGCCGTGCGCAGGCGCTCGACGCGCTCGGCCGCGCCGAGGATGCGCGGGCGGCGTGGGAGGCATTCCTCGCGAAGTGGCCCGCGGACCCGCGTGCCGCGGAGGCGCGCAAGCGGTTGGAGTAGCGTCCGAACCGCGCACGCCCGAATCCGTTAGGAAGATCGATGGAGCCTGATCCGTCGCCCCCCGAACACGCCGCGCCGTCCGAGGAGCCGCTCGAGGTCGATCCCGTGGCGGAGGCCGAGCCGCCCCCGATCGCCGAGCGCGAGCCCCTGACGGCGCCACGAAAGCGCGAGTATCCGAGCCTGCTCAGGCACTACCGTCGCCTGCTCAACCTCCTCCTTCTGGTCTTCCTGGGGGTCGGCGCCGTGGGCTGGACCTACCGCTGGTACGTCCTCCGAGAGGTGCTTTTGCAGTTCGAGGGAACGGCCATGCCGGCCCTCGCCGCAGCGAAGGTCTCCCCTCTGCTCTGCGAGACCCTCCTCCACGATGCTCGGAGCAAGCGGCGGATCCGCGCCGCGACCCTCCTTGGTAACTCGTGGGGCGCTCCCATTCCCAGCCGTGGTGCCGTCGTGTGGAACGCCCTCCTCGACGCGCTGGTCGATCCCGACCCGAAGGTCGAGGAGGCGGCGTGGGGGAGTCTCTTTGCATTGGAGCCGCCGGGGGCGCACAGGGAGCACGGGGTGTCGGCGTGGCTTGTCGACCTGCCCGTTGCGCGATGCGTCGATGTACTCTCTCGAGCGAAGAGTCCGTCCGTGAGAAAGGTGTTCCTCGAAGCGCTGGATGACGTGGACGCAGACGCCTACTGGACCACGGCGAGGTGGGCGCTCCGGTCGCTGAACGACCCCGAGGCCGTGAACGAGATCCTGGAGGACACACGCGGGATCCTGTACGGACACCCAGCCGGGAGGCCTCTACGCGGCAGGGAACATATGCCCGAATGCATCGAGGCGGGGTTGGAAAACTCGAATCCGCGCATTCGAGATCGATGCCGTCGGCTGTTCGTCGACTACGTGTACAGCGGCGGCCCGGCGGAGAAACTCCTCGACTGGATTCGGACCACCCGCGACATCTCGACGACCGACAGGATCCTCCACCTCGTCAGGGTCAATTCGTCCCTGGACTGGGAGACTCCGCTCAAGAAACGTCTGGCCGAAGAGGCCGACTTCGACGCGGCCGTGCAGCTCTCCGTCACGCTGATCAACATGGTCGGGGAGGAGAGGGACGAGGAGTTCCTCCGGGCCGGGCTGGAGAACCCCGACCCGAAGATCCGCGAGTACTTCGAGACGCTCCTGACGACGCCTCCCGTCGAGGAGGAACCCCAGGTGGAGCCCGACAATGGACGATAGGGTGCCGATCCCGTCACAGCGCGTGGAGACCGTCGAGGTCGACGGCCAGCCCGTGGCCCTGCGCTGGTGGGAGGGGGAGGTCCTCGTCCGGGCAGGCGGCTGGATCCTCGTGCTCCGTGGACTCGGCCTGGCCTCGGCCTTCCTCGCGTCGTCGATCGCTCGCTTCCCACTCGACATGCGCACCGGTTGGCTCCTCCTCGCGTCGATCCTGTTCGCCGCGCTCCCGGCGGCCGTGGGCCTGGGGATCCTCTGCCGGTCGGGTTCGTGCCGCCTCGCCGTGCTGTGCCTCGTGATGGCGTGGATCGCCTTCGTCGCCTACGCCGCCCCGGGGCTGTTCCAGCTCGGACGCCCGTACGAGATCCAGAAGCTGGCCGCCCAGCCCCTCCTCCTCATGCTCCTGCCCGCCTACCTCATCCCCGACCTCTTCGCGGCGTACTGCGTCTGCCGCCCGGACGCCGAGCCCGCATTCCGGCTGTCGAAGACGCCCCTCGCGACGATCTCCGACGCCTTCCGCGTCCGCATGACCGGCCGCGTGCTCGTCGCGACCGGCATGGTCGCCCTCGCAAGCATCTCCGCCGCGCTGTGCGCCTTCCTCGCGCCAGGCCTCTCCCTCCTTTGACTCCCGCCCGCGTCGGCGATATCCTGCCAGCCATGTCCGCGAACCTCGAAGAGGCCCTCCACCAGCACTTCGGCTTCCACGCGTTCCGAGAGGGACAGCGCGATGTCGTCGAGACCCTCCTCGCGGGCAAGGACGCCCTCGTCGTCATGCCCACCGGCGGAGGCAAGTCCCTCTGCTACCAGCTCCCCGCCCTCCTCCTCCCCGGCGTCACGCTCGTCGTCTCGCCCCTCATCGCCCTCATGAAGGACCAGGTCGACGGCCTCGCCGAGCGCGGACTGCCCGCAACGTTCATCAACAGCGCCCTCGACATGGAGGAGGCCTGGGAGCGCCTCCAGGGCCTGGCGCGGGGCGCCTACAAGCTCGTCTACGTCGCCCCCGAACGTTTCAAGAACGAGCGCTTCCTCGCCGCCCTGGCGAAGGCCAAGGTCTCGCTCTTCGCCGTCGACGAGGCCCACTGCATCAGCCAGTGGGGGCACGACTTTCGCCCCGACTACATGAAGATCCGCGACGCCGTCGAGCGCGTCGGCCGCCCGCCCGTGGCCGCCTTCACGGCGACCGCCACGCCGCGCGTGAAGGACGACATCCGCAAGCAGCTCTTCGCCGGCGAGACGCGCGACTTCTTCGTCGGGTTCGACCGCCCCAACCTCTTCTTCCGCGTCTCCCAGGTCGGAGGGAACGACGAGAAGATGGAGGTCATCCTCGAGACCGTCCGCGGCCTCGGCCTCGTCAAGGACGGCAAGCCCGCGCACCGCGGCTCCGCCATCGTCTACTGCGCGACGCGCAAGAACGTCGAACGCGTCGCGGAGATCCTCCGCGCCGAGAAGGTCCCCGTCGTCGCCTACCACGCCGGCCTGCGCGACGAGCGCCGCAAGGAGGTCCAGGACCTCTTCATGGCCGACGACGCCCCCGTCGTCGTCGCCACGAACGCCTTCGGCCTCGGGATCGACAAGCCTGACATCCGCGCCGTCCTCCACCACGACATCCCCGGCAGCGTCGAGTCGTATTACCAGGAGGCTGGCCGCGCGGGCAGGGACGGCGAGCCCGCCACGTGCGCCCTCCTCTTCAACCAGGCCGACACGCGGACCCAGGAGTTCTTCATCGACCTCGCCAATCCCCGCCGCGCCGCCGTCGAAGCCACCTGGCGCATCCTGACCTCCCGCAAGGAGGACGTGCAGGACGTCGACCTCCAGTGGCTCGCGGGCGAACTGCCGGGCCAGGTCCGCACGCCCGCCGCGGAGTCGTGCATCAAGCTCCTCGAGCGCGAGGGGTACCTCGTCCGGATCGGCGGCCCCGAGGAGGAGGACACCGTCCGCGTGCGGCTCGTCGAGCGCGGCAAGCTCGGGATCGACTTCCGCCGCACGGACGCGAAGCGCGCCAACGACGAGGAGCGCCTCTCGCGGGTCGTGGCCTACGCCTGGAGCCGCTCGTGCCGCCGCGGGTATCTCCTCTCGTACTTCGGCGACCCGTCCGCGCCCGCGCACTGCCCCGCCTGCGACGCATGCAAGGACTCCCTGGACTCCGGGAGGGCGGAGCCGACGGAGGACGAGGTCGTCCTGATGCAGAAGGTCCTCTCGTGCGTCGCCCGCATGGACGGGCGCTTCGGGAAGGCGAAGGTCGCACAAGTCCTCTGCGGGTCGCAGGAGAAGAAGCTCCTGGAGTGGAACCTCGACCGCCTCTCGACGTACGGGCTTCTCAAGCACATGCGCCAGGAGACGGTGGAGGCGATCCTCGACGAGATGATCGAGGTCGGCTGCGTCGAGGTGATCCTGACCGACGGGAAGTACCCGAAGGTCGGCCTCACGCAGCTCGGCCGGGACGTGATGTTCAAGAAGACGAGTGTGTCGATCCGGATGCCCGACGCGGCGAAGAGGAAGGCGGCCGTACCGCGGTTCGCGCCCAGCCCGCAGACGGGCCCCCCGCCCGCGGGGCCGAAGAACCCCACCGCGCGGGCTACATTCGAGGCGTGGAAGCGGCTGGGGAGCGTCGCGAAGGTCGCGGAGGAGCGCGACCTGGCGCGATCGACCATCGTGAGCCACCTCGTGGTCCTGATGGACGACGGGGAGGAGATCGACATCTCGGCCGAGGTGCCTACGGAGCGCGAGGAGGTCATCGCGCGCGCGGTGGAAAAGACGGGGGAGACGGTCTTCCTGTCCCCGGTGAAGTCGGCCCTGTCGGCGGACTACACGTGGGACGAGATCCGCCTGGCGATGGCGCGGTGGCGGCAGAGGCACGCGGCCCCGGCGGAGCGCACATGAAGCCGATCGACCTGGACGCCGTGGAGAAGGCGGTCGCGCACGCGGAGACGCGGACCTGCGCGGAGCTGATCGTCGTCATCAACCGCCAGTCGGGGAGCTACCTGGACCGTGAGCTGCTCCAGGCGGCCGCATGGGCCCTCCTGGCGCTCCTGGTGATGGTCTACTCGCCGTGGACGTTCGCTGAGCCGCTGTGGGTCCCCCCGGACATCCTGCTCGTGGGCCTCGCTGCGTTCGCCGCGACGAGGCTCGTGCCGCTCTGGCGACGGGCGATGCTCGGGCGGGGACGGCAGGACCGACAGGTGCGGCTCCACGCGAGGAACGCGTTCCACGTGCTCAACGTGACGGGAACGCGGGACCGGACGGGGGTGCTGATCTACCTGTCGTACCTGGAGGATCGCACGCTGATCCTCCCCGACTTCGGAGTCGAGGCGAAGGTGGAACCCGCGATCTGGCTGGGGATCCTCGACCGAGCGGGGTCGATCTCAGGTCACCACAATCCGACGCTCGCGCTCTGCGGGCTCATCGAGGAGTGCGCGAAGGTGCTGGCAGAGCGGCTCCCGCCGAAGGACTCGAACCCCGACGAGCTCCCGAATCGCCCGCGCCTCGAAGTGTATTAGGGCTCGGCAATCCCGTACTCGCCGATCTTCTTGTTCATCGTCGGCCAGGAGATCCCCAGGAGCTTCGCCGCTTCGCCCTTCTTCCAGCCCGTCGCCTCGAGCGCCCGCAGGATGCACGCGCGCTCGGCGTCGCGGATCGAGAGCGGCGCCGTGTCGCGCGTCGCGGACGCCCCGGGACTCCTGAGGTCGAGCGGCAGGTCCTCGACGTCGATCACCGGCCGCTCGCTGAGCACCACGGCCCGCTCGATGACGTTCCGGAGCTCCCGCGCGTTTCCCGGCCACCCGTACGCGACGAGCAGGTCCATGGCCTTGTTCGATATCCCCTGCACGGGCTTCTTCGTTTCGGCGCGCGAGACCTCCAGGAAGTGGAAGGCGAGCTGCGCGACGTCGTCCTTCCTCTCGC
>CAZYRM010000167.1:0-13642 GCA_964649705.1 uncultured Planctomycetia bacterium | reverse complement strand
CCGGATCGTCGATGACCGAGTCAATGCAGATGGTCATGACGCTCGCCTGCGTCCTGTACAGGATGACGCCCGCGGAGGCGCTCTCCGCGGCGACGCTCAACGCCGCGCACGCCCTCGGCCGCCGCGAGCGGCTGGGGAGCCTGGACCCCGGCAAGGACGCGGACTTCGTCGTCTGGGAATGCGAGCACTACCGACAGTTGCCGTATCATTTCGGGATCAATCAAGCGCACGTTGTCATGAAAAGAGGCGCGGTCGTGTGGAATTCTCAGTTCTCAACTCGCATTTCTCAACAGAAGCCCAATCCTGGAAGTGACAAGGCCGGCCGCGCCGGCGGGTGAGACTCGGAGCCTTGAGATTCTGTTGAGAAATGCGAGTTGAGAAATGAGTATTCATGAGTATTCTCGTCGAGTGCGTTCCGAACTTCAGCGAAGGCCGTCGTGACGAGGTGATCGACGCCATCGTGACCTCCATCACCGGCGTCCCCGGGACCAAGGTGATCGACCGGCAGAAGGACGGCGACCACAACCGCTGCGTGATCACGTTCGTCGGGACCCCGGAGGCCTGCGCGGAGGCCGCGTTCCGCGCCGCGCGGACGGCCGCGGAGCGGATCGACATGCGCGCGCACAAGGGGGCCCACCCGCGCATGGGTGCCACCGACGTCGTGCCGTTCGTGCCTCTCGGCGAGGTGACGATGGAGCAGTGCGTCGAGCTGGCGAAAAGCGTCGGTCGGCGCATCGGCGAGGAGCTGCGGATCCCCGTCTACCTCTACGCCGAGGCCGCGACGCGCCCGGAGCGAAAGCGCCTCCCCGACGTCCGGAAGGGGGAGTACGAGACGATCCGCGACGAGATGGGCAAGGACCCGGCGCGCGACCCCGACTTCGGCCCGCGAGTGATGAACCTCGCCGCCGGCGCGACCGCGGTCGGCGCGCGCTGGCCGCTCATCGCCTACAACATCAACCTGCGCGTGGCGGACCTCGAGCGGGCGCGCCAGAAGGTCGACAAGGACGGCTCCGCGGCCGCCCTCACGGCGATCCAGGTCGGCGTCGAGGCGGCGAAGCGGATCGCGAAGAAGGTCCGCGAGTCGAGCGGAGGCCTGCCCTGCGTCCAGGCGATGGGCCTGGAGGTCACCGGACGCGACCTCGTACAGGTCTCGATGAACCTGACGAACTTCCGCACGACATCGCTCAAGCGTGTCTGGGACGAGGTCGGCTCGCTGTCGAAGAAGTACGGCCTCGAGGTGGTCGAGTCCGAATTCGTCGGCTGCATCCCGCGCGACGCGCTCGGGGGCCTGACGCCGGCCGACTTCAAGGCCGCCGCGTTCCAGGACTCCCAGGTCCTCGAGAGCCATCTGCCATCCTGACGACTCGCGCTGTGCTGGATTGGCGCGCGCGAGGAGCCTACAATCGTCACTTGTCGCGAGAGGATGATGCTGACCGTGTCTGACCGGGAGTTCTTTCGTGCGATGTGCCCTGCTGAGGACGGACTTCCTCAGGTGGGCCGGTCGAGACGCATGCTTGGAGTCAAAGTCCCTGACGATGTGGCGCCCGATGGGGCCGGAGCCGTCCATCCTGGCACAGGAGGCATGTCCGTCTCCCCCGATTCCCCATGGAACGTGCCTCACCACAGGAGACCGAGGCACATGGGTCGAGGTTCTACAGGACCCCCAGGCGACCTCGTCTACCACGCGATGGAAGCCACGCTGCGGACCGAGTCGCTCACGGTGCGGGCGGACCCGAAGCGACCGAGCAAACATGCGCTCGTAGAGCCAGCCCATTCGATGTCCCTCGCCGTTTACGAGGATGCCCTTGCGGCGACACGGCCGAACTGGAGGCGATTGACCTCATGAGCGCCCGCCTGGATGCCTATCTCGCGCTCGAGCGCGTCATGTTTGAGTTGGACGCGGCGGGGGACGATCTCGCTAACGCGATACGGGACGCGATGGACCCGGTCTGGTACGCGCTTACCGACGAGGAGCACGCCCGTCTCGACGCGCGCAAGATCGGGGAGGTGCATGCGCTGAATCCGATCCGTCTGTCCATCACCCCTGTGGTCGTGCGCCGTCTTGGAACGAAGGGCCGACGTGTCGTCATCCGGAATCGGAAGGTCGGGATCTCCTTCCCCAGAGGGAAGTGGACAGCATGACAACGGTCATCCTGGGTTCGAATCGCTTCACCGATTGTGCGGCGCTCCTCCGGATTCGCGACCATGTCGTGCTGCGAGTGGAAACCGAGCCGATGAGGGTGACGCTGAGCACGCCCGCGGGGATCCGGGGGGTCAGCGAGGTCCACGTGGAGGCGAACGATGTCAGGCGACCGTCGCGCAAGCTGAGTCCTCGATGCGTCGTCGCGGCTGGAGTGGCGGACGCCACGGTCGTGTATCGCGACTATCCCGTGCTCATCGCGAGGCAGACTCAGCCCGGGACCGTTCACCTTCGGGTCGACCTCCGTCCGCTCGGCATCGCGTTCTACGACGATCCGTCAGGGCTGCACGTGGGCGAGAGCACGCTGGCACAGACCGAGTTCATCCGCTGCGCAACCGCAATCGCCTTGTCGTAGGCCAGGATCGAGGGGTCTCTGGTATGCCAAGAACCGGTGCGCGATGAATCCGGTCAAGCCCACCTGCCCGCGGTGTGGCAGCCTCCTCCTCGCCGCCGAGGGGACGGGAGGCCTGCCGCAGCGCTGCGCCGCGTGTGGGGCAGACGCGCTGGGGCCGCGACCTCCCGACGTCCCGAGCACACTGGTCGTACCCAAGGCCGGGGATTCTGGGCCCGCCGATTACCTCGCGGCCGACATGCTGGCGCTCCCCACCGCGGGTTCGACCCCACCTCCTCTGTCCCCGCTCCCCGGCATGATCGGCCGATACTCGATCCTCCGCGAAGTCGGCAGGGGCGGGATGGGAGTGGTTTACCGGGCCCATGACCCGGTCCTGAATCGCGACGTCGCCCTCAAGACCGTGAAAGGGGACGTAAAGCCGGACTGGGTCCAGCGCTTCCTGAACGAGGCTCGCGCACTCGCGAAGCTCCGGCACCCTGGCATCGTGCCGATCCACGACCTCGGCGAAGCGGACGGGGTGGCCTACTTCACGATGGACCTCATCGAGGGGAAGACGCTGGCGGACGCCCTCCAGGACGATGGCCTCACGACGCACGGCGCACCTTCGTCCGACATGGGGCGCCCGCCCGCATCGTCCGAGGAGCGGGCGAGGCGGCTTCCGGCCACCCTGGGCATCCTCGCGGACGCCGCGCTGGCGCTGGGCTACGCGCACGAGCAGGGCATCGTCCACAGGGACCTCAAGCCTCAGAACATCCTGCTCGACGCGGAGGGTCGTCCCTACGTCACGGACTTCGGACTGGCGAAGGAGCTGTCTGGACCCACCTCGCTCACGGAGAGCGGCGCGCAGATGGGGACCGCCTTCTACATGAGCCCCGAACAGGCACGCGGGCGGAGCCGAGAGGCGACGCCGGCGACCGATGTGTTCGCGCTCGGCGTCATGCTCTACGAGGTCCTGGCGGGCCGCCTGCCCTTCACCGGCGAGTCCTGGTTCGACCTCAGCGAGGCGATCGTGCGGGCCACCCCGAGGCCTCCCACCGAAATCGAGCCCTCGACTCCCGCGGAACTCGAGCGGATTTGCCTGAAGGCGCTTGAGAAGGACCCCGGGTCCAGGTACGCGACCGCGCGCGAACTTGCATGCGAGCTGCGCCGCTACCTGGACGCCCAGGCTTCCGAGGGCGACATCCCGACTGTCCAGCCCATCGATGAGGAGGATGGCCACGAACATGCCGGGCTGCAGACACTGGGGGTCAACACGTCGCGGGCCCTGCGCTACGTAACAGCGGGGAACCTCACGATCGCTTTGCTCGCACTTTCCGTTATGGTGTGGGCAACTCTGCTAGGTGATCCAGGCTCGACAGAACAGACCCTTCGCACGTCGACGGCCCCATCCCCCCTGAAGCCCGCACAACCCCCGAGCGACGCTCGTGCCCCCCTGATGGAGAGCCTGGTGTGGCTCGCGCGGCACCAGTCTCCTGAAGGACACTGGAAGGTGGTGTTGTTCTCCGAACAGTGCTCTGGCACCAAGTGCACGGACCACGGCATGGACGGGTACGACACGGGGGTGACAGGGCTGGCGCTCCTGGCCTTCCTCCGAGCAGGCTACTCCCATCTGTCCCGGGACGAGGTGCCTGACGAGGTCACCGATGACACTATCGAGCTCGGACACGTCTCAAAGAGGGCGATTGTCTGGCTCCTGGACCGCCAGGATCCTGACGGCCGCCTCGGTGGCGACGTCCAAAGGTCGATGTATAACCACGCTGTTTGTACCCTCGCTCTCTGCGAGGCGTACGAAGTGACGAGGTCGGGATTCCTGCGGGAACCAACGCAGAAGGCAGTCGACTGGATGGTCGAGGCGCAGAACCCACAAGAGGCCTGGCGCTACTCCTCCCGATGCGGGGACAACGATTCCAGCGTGACGGGGTGGTGTCTGCTGGCCCTGAAGTCGGCGGAGCGGTCAGGGCTCAACGTCAAGGCGGCCTCCCTTGCTGATGCCACTCGGTGGATTGAGACGGTGACCAACAAGGAGACCGGCAGGGTCGGTTACCTGGGCCTGGACGATCTTGGCGTCGAGGGAGTGTACACAACCAAGAACCAGGGATATGGATCACACGAGACGGCGGCAGCCGTGGGAATGGCAGTTCGAATGCTGGTGCTCAAGGACCGAATCAGCCCGGTCCTGGGCATGGCAGCAACACTGGTTTCGGCTGACCTGCCGGTTTGGGACAAGGTGCGCCAGACGAACGACTACTGCTACTGGTATTGGGCGACCGTCGCACTGTCGGAATTCGACAAGCCCGGCTCGAACGGTTCCGTGGGTCGTTGGAACCGCTGGCGCGAAGCAACGACTTCGGCTCTCCAGACAGGGCAGGCCACCGGGAAGGACGGATGTGAAGCGGGGAGTTGGGGCGGGGACGACCGCTGGGGCTGGGCCGGCGGGCGCGTCTACGCAACTGCGATCAACGCAATGACCATGGAGCTGTGCAACCGTCACCCTGGCGCTTTCCACGAAGCCCAGCCGCCCAAGTAGCAGCATGTCGCTCGGGAAATCGACAAACGGTATCCACCACGTGGCACCCTTCGCATGACGAGACGATCCGCCTGGTGGGGGACCGCGCTCGCCACGCTGCTCGTGGTGGGGCCGTGCGTGGCGCTCGTCTGGCTCGCCGTGAGCGGATTCTCGCGCCAGGAGGAGGCCGTCCGCGAGGCCGTCCTCTCCGGTCTCCGTGACCTCTCCCGCGCCCGCGCCGAGGCGGCCGCGCAGGAGACCCTCTCCGCCGCCGAGGAGGCCCTCGGCGCCGTCGCCCCGCCCGACGCGAAGGACGTCCTCCAGCGGCTCCGCTCCACGTCGCGGCGCCCGGACCTCGTCGAGGAGTACTTCCTCGCGAGTCCGGAGGGAGACATCCTCTACCCCGGCGACCTGGGCGGGTCGCAGCCGCAGATGCTCGCGTACGAGGAGCGCCCCGAGGACGCCGCGGGCAGACGGCTCCTGGCCGACGCGCGCCTCCTGGAGCGGACCGACGGCAAGCGCGCCGAGGCCCGGCAGGTCTTCGAGCGCCTCGCCTCGGTCGCCTACGGTCGGACGCTCCGCGGGGAGGCGCTCGCCGACCTCGCCGCGTTCCACTTCAAAGGGAAGGAGTTCGACGAGGCGGTCGGGACGTACCGCCGACTCCTCTCCGAGCTCCCCGCGGGATTCGTCGAGCCGGCCGTCCGCGTCCTGGCGCGGTTCCAGATCGGCGCCTCGCTGGAGGCCGCCGGCCAGACGGCCGAGGCGGAGGCCGAATACCGCGCCATGCTCGCGGACGCCCTCGGCGAGGAGCCGTCGATCCCGGGCGTCCCCGCGACGCGGTGGTTCGTCTCCCAGGCCCTCGCTCGCCTCCGCGCGATGCAGGGCGCGGGCGCGCTCTCCGCGCAGGGGAAGGAGGGGCTCGAGGCGTTCGAGCGGCTCGCGCGCGCCAAGCTCCGCCCCGGGGGGATCGTGGACGCCCTGAGGAGCTGGGTCCTGCCCGCCATCCGGCGCCAGGGCCTCTCGATCGGCGCCGTGCGGGGCGTCCTCGACGTGAGGAGCGGCAGGCCGACGGTCGTCCTCTACCGCGGCGTCCGAGAGGGCGGCCGCGACCTCGCCCTCGGCTTCGTGGCGAGGCTCGACCGCCTCTCCACGATCGTCGGGCCCCGCCTGGGGGCCGGTGACGGCGTCGCCTTCGCGCTGGACGCCGGCGCGCTTCGCCTCGTCGGTCCGGCGGGAGACGCGGCGGCGAGGGCGCCCGCCCCGGCGCCGCTCGACTTCGCCGATGTCGTCGCGACCCCGACCTCGGAACAGACGGTCGAGGGGCCCGTACGCCGCCAGCGGCTCCTGGGCCGCCTCCTCCTCGGCCTCCTCGCGCTCGTCCTCGGCGCGGGCGTCGCCGCGACGCTCCGCGGACGCGCCCAGGCGCACCGCTTCGCCCGCCTCCAGGCCGACTTCGTCGCCCGCGTGTCGCACGACCTGAAGACCCCCCTCGCGCTCATCCGCCTGTACGCCGAGACGCTCCTCCGCCCGGAGTGCGACCGCGCCAAGGGGGAGGAGTACCACCGCGTCATCGCCCGCGAGTCGGAGCGCCTGACGCACATGGTGAACAACCTCCTCGACTTCTCGCGGGTGCAGGAGGGGAAACGGGTGTACCATCGGCAGCCGGCCGACCTCGTCCGGGTCGTCCGGGAGGCGGCCGAGGCGATCCGACCGCGCTTCGCCGAGGACGGGTTCTCGCTCGAGGTGGACCTGCCGAAGGGAGAGGTCGTCGCGGCGGTCGACGCGGACGCCGTGACGAGCGCCGTGGTGAACCTCCTCGACAACGCCCGGAAGTACTCGGGGGAGGCGCGGCAGGTCCGCCTTAGCCTCCTCGCGGAGCCGGACCGGGCGCGGATCGAGGTCCTGGACCGGGGGATCGGCGTGCCCGCCGAGGAACGCGAGCGGGTCTTCGAGCGGTTCCACCGAGGAAGCGACCCGCGGGTCCGCGACCAGAAGGGGGCGGGGCTCGGCCTCGCCCTCGTGCGCCACGTCGCGGAGGGGCACGGGGGGCGCGCGTGGTTGGCCCCGAATGGCGCGCAGGGGACGGTCGCAAACGTCGAGCTGCCGAGGTAGCGATGCCCAAGGTCCTGATCGTCGAGGACGAGCCCGACATGGTCCGCGGGCTTACGGACAACCTCCGGATGGAGGGGTACGAGGTGCACTCCGTCTCGGACGGGGCGAAGGCGGTCGACTCCGTGGTGAAGCTCAAGCCCGACCTGATCCTCCTCGACGTGATGCTGCCGAACCGGGACGGGATGGAGGTCTGCCGCGACGTGCGGTCCCGCGGCCTCACGACGCCGATCGTCATGATCACGGCGAAGGGGCAGGAGGTCGACCGCGT
Source organism: uncultured Planctomycetia bacterium (assembly GCA_964649705.1). GTDB lineage: Bacteria > Planctomycetota > MHYJ01 > WSZJ01 > CAZYRM01 > CAZYRM01. Next base: position 6,204 of record CAZYRM010000167.1, on the reverse strand, counting down.
GCTCGGCCTGGAGCTCGGCGCGGACGACTACGTGACGAAGCCGTTCTCGCTCCGCGAGCTGCTCGCGCGGATCAAGGCGATCCTCAGGAGGACGCGGGTCATCCCGAAGGCGGTCGCCGAGATCCGCGTGGGGGACTGGGTCGTCGACCCGCGCCGCTACGAGGCGGCCAGCGGGAGGAAGCGGGTGGGCCTGTCGCACTACGAGGTGCAGGTCCTCAGGATGCTGGTGGAGCGGAAGGACGAGGTGGTCTCGCGGAACGAGATCCTGAACGAGGTCTGGGGGATCGACGCCTTTCCGACGGACCGGACGGTGGACAACTACATCGTGAAGCTCCGCCAGAAGCTCGAGAAGGACCCGAGGCGGCCCAGGCACATCCTGACGGTGCACGGGGCGGGGTACAAGTTCGTGGGGGCCTGACAATCTCCGACAACTTTCCGTGGGCGCCTGACACGCGGCTCCGCGCGCGCGGGTAGGATTCGGGCGTTCCAACCAACAGGAGGGAATCATGAGGACCTGGATGCCGATCGCGTTGGCCGTTGCGCTGGCGCTTCCCCTGGTCGCGGACGACCCGACGCCGGAGTCGCTCTTCCACGAGGGGTGGTACAAGGAGACCGGCCTGAAGGACATGGAGGGGGCGATCGCCTCCTACGAGCAGGTCGTCGCGCGCGCGAAGGAGGCGGAGGCGTACGCCGCGCGGGCGCAGTACCAGATCGGCGTCTGCCTGGAGAAGCTGGGGAAGGCGGCGGAGTCGAAGGCGGCGTTCCAGAAGGTCTCCGAGCGGTACCCGGAGCAGAAGGAGTGGGTGGACAAGGCGAAGGAGAGGCTCGCGGGGGAGGTGGAGAAGCCGAAGGACGTGGACGTCCCGTCGGACTTCGTCCTCGAGAAGGTGAAGGCGACCAAAGTGTCGCTCAACTTCACCGACGCGCCGCTTACGGACGTCCTGATGTTCTACCGCGAGTTCACCTCGATCAACATCGTCCTCGACGCGGCGGTGGCGAAAGCGGACGAGCTGCGCGTCACGATGCGCGTCAACGACCTCCCCTTTGATCAGGCGCTTGACCTCAGCCTCAAGATGCTCGACCTCGACTGGTGCGTGGACGAGGGCGTCATCGTCGTCTCCACGAAGGCCGGGATTGCGAAGCGCGCCGAGGCGAGGAAGAAGCCCGCCGAGAGCGACGCGGACGCGGAGAAGTGGAAGGCGGAGATGCAGCGGGTCCTCGAGAACACGCGCATCGACCTCGACTTCACGGAGGCCTCGCTGGAGGACATCGTCGGCTTCCTCCGCGAGTACTCCCGGCTGAACATCGAGATCGACCAGGAGGTGCGCGAGGATGGGACGCCCGAGAAGGAGACCACGCTACAGCTCCGCGACGTGACGCTCAAGACGGCGCTGAAGCTGCTCCTGGACCAGTACGGGCTCACATACGAGTACGTGAACCACGTCCTGCTGATCCGGCGGGACGAGGAATGACAATTTTCAATGGTCAATGAGCAATTCTCAACGAAGTGCCAATTTCAAAGCCTCAACCGTCGAATGACTGGCGGTTGAGGCTTTAGACTTGGCACTTCGTTGAGAATTGCTCATTGACCATTGAAAATTGTGTCCTGCGAGCCCACTCTCCTACCAATACCGCTCTTGCCTCCGATACGGCCTCTCGTAGTACCGCTCCATGTGCTCCACGGCGGCCGGCCTCGCCAGCCCCACCCCGCGCAGCAGCCCCGCCGCCGCCGCCCCCAGCACGAATCCCCCGACGTGCGCGCCGTAGGCGACCCCCGTGGAGCCCTCGGCCCCGAGCGCCAGGAAGGTGAGCAGGGCCTGCTCCGCGAACCAGAAGCCGATGGCGCCGATCGCGGGAACGATCCACACGCCGTTCCACCACATGTTGATGAAGTAGAGCAGCTTGATCCGGCCGTGCGGGAAGAAGACGACGTACGCCCCCAGGACCCCCGAGATCGCCCCGCTCGCCCCGATGCACGGCACGTTGGGGTCTTTCGTGAGCGCCATGTGCGCGAGCCCCGCCGCGAGGCCGCACGCGACGTAGAAGACCAGGTACCCGATCGAGCCGAGCGTGTCCTCCACGTTGTCGCCGCAGATCCACAGGAAGAGCATGTTCCCCGCCAGATGCCACACGTCGCCGTGGAGGAACATCGACGTGAAGAGCGTGAGGACGGCGTTCGACTCCCCCGCCTGGAGCGCCGCGGGACGGAACCCCCAATCGAGCACGATTTGCCCGTACGCATCGCCGGGCGCGAGACCGAACAGGAGGAAGACGACGACGTTCGCCCCCAGGAGCAGGTAGTTCACCACGGGGACGCTTCGACAGGGATTGATGTCACCGATGGGGAGGATCATCGCCTACTTCCCCTTCTTCGTGTACTTCCGCAGGTAGGCCTCCTGGAACCGCTGGATGTCGCCGTCCAGGACCGAGTTCACGTCGCCGGTCTCCTCCTCGGTCCGGTGGTCCTTGATGAGCTGGTACGGCGCGAGGACGTACGAGCGGATCTGGTTCCCCCAGGCGATCTCCCCCTTCTCGCCGTACACCTGCTTAAGCCCCGCCTGTCGCTCGGCCTCCTTCAACTGGTAGAGCTTCGCGTAGAGGAGCTTCAGGGCGACCTTCCGGTTCAGGATCTGGCTCCGCTCGTTCTGGCACGCCACGACGACGCCCGTCGGCACGTGCGTGATCCGCACCGCGCTGTCGGTGACGTTGACGTGCTGCCCTCCAGCGCCGCTCGAGCGGTACGTGTCGACCTCGAGGTCCCGCTCGTTGATCTCGATCACGGTCTCCTCGAACTCCGGGGTCACGTCGACGCTCGCGAACGCGGTGTGCCGGCGCTTGTTCGCGTCGAACGGCGAGATCCGAACGAGGCGGTGCACGCCGATCTCGCTCTTGAGCGACCCGAAGGCGTACGGCCCCGCCACGTACGCGGTGACGTGGCGCAGCCCGGCCTCCTCGGCCGGCAGGCGCTCGTGCTCGGTGATCGAGAAGCCGTTCCGCTCCGCCCAGCGGAGGTACATCCGGTAGAGCATCTCGGTCCAGTCGCAGGCGTCGACGCCCCCCGCCCCCGCGTGGAGCACGATGAAGGCGTTCCGGACGTCGTTCTCGTCCGCGAAGAGCGTCTTCGTCTCGAACGTCTCGACCCCGTAGGCGAGCTTCCCGATGTCGCGACTGAGATCGGCGAGCACGGCCTGGTCGGACTCCCCGCGGGAGCACTCCAGCAGGACCTGGAGGTCGTCGACCTGCTTGAGGAGCTGGTCGTAGGTGTCGACGAGGCCCTTGGAGACCTTCAGGCGGACGAAGACGGCCTGCGCGGCCTCGCGGTTGTTCCAGAAGTCGGGCGCGGCCATCTCCGTCTCGATCGCGCCGATCTTCTTCCGGTGGCCGTCGACGTCAAAGAGAGTCCTTGATGGCCTGCAGACGCTGGTGAAGCTCCTCGACCTTGCGCTCGAGCTCGCCGACCATCATGGGAGGATCCTCCGTGGGTGTGTGCCGCATCGTACCCGGATCGGGCCGCAGGCTCAACCGATTGATGGAAACGTCGGGGCATGCTATCTTCCCGCGCTTCCGGGGGGAGCATGGGACTCGAGGAAACATTCCGCACGCTGCGCGAGGCCCGCACCGAGCCGGCCGAGGAGGCCCTCCTCGCCGCGGTCCCGGAGCCGAACGCGCACGTCCAGGAGCGCGCCGTCGGCATCCTGATCTCGCTCGAGAGCCGCCGGGGCGTGCTTCACGCGATCCGGAACGCCCACCTCCTCCCGCCCCGCGTCCTCTCGATGCTCTCCATCGAGTCCAGGCTCGTCCTGCCGGTCCTCAGGCAGGCCCTCCGGGACACGCGCGAGCAGACGCGCCTGAACGCCCTCGACCTCCTCGGGCGGATCGGGACGAACGAGGCGATCCAGGAGGCGGTCTCCGCGATGAAGGACGCCGCCCAGGACGTCCGCAAGAAGGCCACGGCCGTCGCGGTCGGCGCCCTCGTCCGCTTCGTCGGATCGCGCCGCCACGAAGCCACCCCCGCCCCCGCCGAGGCGGGACGCGTCCACACGACCGAGGCCTCCGCCCTGGTGGCGCGCCTCCTCGGCGAGTACGAGCAGCACCGCGAGCGTACCGTCCTCGAGGTGATGGTCGAGATCGGCGAGGCGACCCACTCGTCGATCGTCGCGGTCCTGCGCGGTCCCGACTCCGCCGCGCGGAGGGACCTCGTGCGCGTGCTCGCCGCGTCGCACGCACCGGCGGCCGCGGCCTGCCTGTTCCGCCTCCACCGCGACAAGGACCCCGCGCTCCGCGGCGCCGCGTCCGAGGCGCTCGCCGAGCGGAAGTCGAAGGCCGCCGCGAGGCCGCTCGTCCGGCACGTCGCGTCGCTCGCCGACGACGAGGTCGAGATGCTGGCCGAGCGGCTGCCCGGCGTCCCCTGGTGGCACGAGGCGAGCGACCTCGCCCGCGAGCTCGACGAGCGCGAGGCGCTCAAGATGGTCCGTTTCCTCAGGACCTCGCAGGAGCCCCCGGCGAGGAAGGCGGACGCCCTCGGCGACCTCCTCGATTCGCCCCACCCCGCCGTGCGGCGCGCGGCCGTCGAGGCCGTAGGGCACATCCCCGTGCCCGAGGCCGTGAACGAGCTCGACCGCGCGCTCCGGGACACCGACGAGGGGGTCGCCACCCGGGCCCTCGAGGCCCTCCTGGCGCGCGACATCCCCGACCGGAACCGCCTCCTCCTCCCGCTCCTCAACAGCCCCTTCGATTCGGTGCGAAAGCGGGTCTCCGCGCTCGTCTCGAAGGACTCCTTCGAGCGCTACATCCGCGCCTTCGACCGCCTCGACGAGAAGACGCGCGCCCTCGCGGGGAGGGCGATCGCGAAGATCGACGAGGGGCTCGTCGTCAAGCTCGCGGAGGAGCTGGGCTCCCTCGACGGCGACCGCCGCTTCAAGGCGCTCCGGATCGTCGCGGCGACCGAGATGGGGAAAGACCTCGAGCCGATCCTCCTCGAGCTCCTGAACGACCCCGATCGGCGGGTCCGGGCGACGCTCGTCAAGACGATCGGGATCCTGGGGAGCGCCGACGCCGTCCGCGCGCTGATCCACCTGCTCTCCGACCCCGACCGACGGACCCGGGCGAACGCGATCGAGGCGTTCGAGGAGATCGGGAACCCCAAGATCGTCGGGCTCCTCCTGCCGTTCCTCAAGGACGCCGACAACCGCGTCCGCGCGAACGCGGCGAAGGCCTGCTGGAAGCTCGGGCACCCCGAGACGCTCGAGGTCCTCGCGGAGATGATCAACGACCCGCAGGAGAACATGCGCCTCTCCGCCGTCTGGGCGTTCGGCGAGATCGCCCCGCCCGGTGTGGAGCAGCTCCTGACCGACGCGGCGCGCGACGACCCGAGCCCCACCGTCCGGAAGAAGGCGCAGGAGACGCTCGACGGCCTCCGTCGGGAGGGCCAGCCGTGATTGCCTGGCTTCAGGGAGGGACCGGGGCCGAGACGAGGGGCTTCCTCGAGAGGGTGGCGGAGGAGTTCGAGGGGTTCTTCGGGTCGAGCCAGGCGACCCTCGTCTCCTTGATCGCCCTGTGCGGCGTGGTCCTGATCGTCATGGGGATCAAGCGCGCGCTCGCCCCGCGCGCCCGGCGCACGAGGGAGATCGCCGAGCTGTTCGAGCGGCTCGTCGGCGCGAACGGGCTGTCCGCGGAGGAGCGCCGGCGGATCGAGGAGGCCGTGAAGACGACGAACCTGGAGAACCCGGCGCAGCTCTTCGCGAGACCGACGGTCTACGAGGCGGCGACGCGCGCGGTCCTCGCGGCCCGACCCGCGGAGAAGGAGCGGCTCGCCGCCCAGTACGAGGCGCTCAGGACGAAGCTCTTTTCGTGACGGGGGAGTGACATGGACGACCTCGAGAAGCGGCTCAGGGACCTCGTGCAGCGGAACGTGCTGCGCGGCGAGTTCACCCTGTCGAGCGGGAAGAAGAGCACCTACTACATCGACGGCAAGATCTCGACGCTCTCCGCGGAAGGGGCGTGGCTCGTCGGCCTGCTCATGGCGCGGGCCCTCGCGAGGGACGACGTCAAGGCGATCGGCGGCCTGACGCTCGGGGCCGACCCGATCGTCGCGGCGGTCGCGGCGATGAGTTTCCAGGAGGGGAGGCCGATCCAGGCGTTCATCGTGCGGAAGGAGCCGAAGTCGCACGGGACGTCGCGCTGGATCGAGGGGCCCGCGATCGA
>CAZYRM010000166.1:0-13812 GCA_964649705.1 uncultured Planctomycetia bacterium | reverse complement strand
GAGCCACCCGGAGGCGGTGACCCAGGTGACGGCCGTCCAGTCGGTCCTCGCCGAGATGGGGTGCGCGGACCACGACGTGCTCCTCGTCTTCAACAAGGTCGACGCCCTCCGCGACCCGGTCGACTACCAGATCCTCTCGACGCGGTTCCCCGGCGCCGTCGAGATCTCCGCGGCGACGGGGGAGGGGATCGACGCCCTCGAGAGGCGCGTGACCGAGGTTTTGGAGCAGCGCGGCGAGGAGCTGGAGGTCGAGATCCCGCTCTCCCACGGAAGGGCCTTCGCCTACGTCGCGGACCGCGCCCGCGTCCTCGATCAGGAGCAGGTGGACGGCGTGATGCGCATGCGCGTCCGCTGCGGCCGCCGCGACGCCGTCGTCCTGCGCGAGATGCTGGAGCAGGCCCCGACGCCGCGCACGTAGGACGCGGCGGGGGCGTCAGGACACCTCCTGCATCACCTGGCTCCGGAGGAGGTCTTCCGCCTCTTCGAGGATCTCCGCGACCCAGGTGAACACGTTCCGCTCCCGGACGCGCCCCCGCAGCGCGGACATCCTCTGCTCCTGCTCTTCGCCCGGCATTTCGAGCGCCACGCGGAGCCCCTCCGCGAATTCGTCCACGGCGAACGGATTGACGATGACCGCCTCCGTCAGGTCCCGCGCCGCCCCCGCGAACGGGCTTAGGACCAGGACGCCCCGCCCGTCCGTCCGCGATGCCACGAACTCCTTCGCGACGAGGTTCATCCCGTCGTGGAGGGAGCTCACGATGCACAGGTCGGCGAGGCGGTAGGCCGCGACGAGCGACCCCCGACCGTGGTGCTCCGTCAGGAGAAGGATGGGGCGCCAGCGGCGGGTCTGGAACCTCCAGTTGATCCGCTCCACCTGAGCCTCGACATCGTCGAGGAGGCGGCGAAAGGCGGCGATGTGCGTGCGGCTGGGGACGCCGACCTGGATGAACGTGAACCGCTCGATCCACTCGGGCCGCGTCTCGAAGAGCCGCTCGACGGCGGCAAGGCGCTCCGGGATCCCCTTCGTGTAGTCGAGGCGGTCGACGCCCAGGCCAATGTGGACGTTCCGGAGGCCGATGCGCCGCCTCCAGTGCTCCGTGGCGGCGCGGAAGGGCGGGTCTTCCGGAGCGAGGTCGTACTCCCCGAAGTCGATGCTGATGGGAAAGGGACGGACGCGCGTCGGCTGACCGCCGAGGACCACGGCGAACCCCTCCCGGTCGATCCGCGCCTCCAGCTCGCGATCGACGGTCTCTAGGAAGTTGTTGCAGTGGTACTGGGTATGGAACCCGAGGAGGTCGTTCCCGAGCAGCCCGAGGAGGAGGTCCTTCCTCCAGGGGCAGATCCTGTACGCCTCGGGGTTCGGCCAGGGGATGTGCCAGAACTGGGCGACGACGAGGTCCGGCCGCGCTTCCTTGAGCATCCGTGGAACCAGGGCGAAGTGGTAGTCCTGGACGAAGACGAACGCGGGCTCCCCCGCGGCCTCGGCGAGGACGGCCTCCGCGAACTTCCGGTTCACGGCGACGTACGCCTCCCAGTCGGAGGCTCGGAAGGTCGGTCGATGGTAGGCCAGGTGGCAGAGTGGCCAGAGGGCCTCGTTCGCGAAGCCGAAGTAGTACCCCTCCTCCTCCTCCCGGGTGAGCCAGACCCGTCGAAGGGTGTACGCCGGGTCGTCGGGCGGCACGCCGAGGCGGTCGTGCTCGTCGACGACGTCGCGGTCGGCCTCGCCGCTGCCATGTCCGACCCATGTCCCGCCGCAGGCGCGGAGGACAGGGTCGAGCGCCGACGTCACGCCGCTCGCGGGCTCGATCCATCGGACGTCGTCGCCGTCCCGCAGATGCATGTACGGCTCCCGGTTCGCGAGCACGATGAACTTCCGGCCTGCGAGCAGGCCAGCGGCCGTCTCGTGCAGTGCTTCACGCGTCCACATGGGCTCCTCCTTCCAGCGCGGCCTCCAGGACGACCTCGGGTTGATCCGGCGCGAGCATCGAGTGAATCACGAGCAGCTCGTTGCGGAGCTGCCGGGTGAGGAGGAAGTTCCGTTGCACGTGCGACCGTCCGTTGTGTCCCATCCGTTCGGCCTCGGCCGGGTTCTGGAGCAGGTAGCGGATGGCGTGCGCGGCCCCCTCCGGGGAGTGGATGAGGTACCCGTCGAATCCGTCAATCACCTGGAGCGGGATCCCGCCCGTGGCGCCGGCGACGACGGGGCGCTCCTTCCAGAGCGCCTCGGAGACGGTCAAGCCGAACCCCTCCTTCGTCGAGTTCTGCACGACGACCTGGGAGGCGCGCTGGAGTGCGTTCACCTCGACGTCGCTCCGCGTCTCGAGGGCCAGGATGCGGACATCGGGGTGGCTGCCCGCGGCCTCCTGGACCTCCGCCAGGACCTCCGCACCCTCCGGATCGTCGGTCGCGCCCCCGCCCGCCAGCACGAGCTGGCAGTTCACGCGGCGCCGGACCATGCGGAATGCGCGGATCACGCCGACCGGGTCCTTGAAACGGTCGAATCGGGAGATCTGGGTGACGATCGGGCGCCGCCGGTCGATCCCGAACCGATCGAGGACGGCCATCACCTCCTCCGGCGACAGCTCGCGGTTCTTGTCCGCGAGCGGGTCGATCGAGGGAGGCACCAGGTACTGCGGGATCCCGAGCGGCCGTCCGAACTGGGGAGCGGAGAGGATGGCCGCGTGGAACCTGGAGACGAACCGCTCGAGGAACCTCCAGACCCTCTCTTGCGGCCGGGAGATGTCGATGTGACACCGCCAGACGAGGCGCGCGCCCGGCCGCGGGCGGCGCGCATAGGTGACGAGCGCCGCCGGCTGCGGGTCGTGGACGAAGACCATGTCACCGTCGAGCGCGACGCGCTCCGCGTTGCGGCGGTTGGTGGCGAGGTACGCCTCGAAGTCCTCCGGGACGAGGTCGGCCGCCTTCCCCTGGAGCGCGTTGTGGAACGCCTTCGTCACCTGGAAGAACCGTTGGTCCCCTTCGATGACGTCCCACACGGCGTCCAGCCCCAGCTCGCGCGAGAGCGGCACGAGGCGGTCGAGGATCTCCGCGACCCCGCCGCCGACCCGCGTGGAGTTGATGTGCTGGATCCGCATGCCCTGGAGCGGGGCCGCGAGGCGCCTGAGCTCCTCGATCGGCTCCTCTCCGACGATGCGGACGTAGTCCGAGAGCCGTGCTGTCGCCATCTCCGCCTCCACGTGCCCCTACGAGGCCGTCTGCGCGAGCCGTCGGTCGATCGCGGCCAGGGTGAGCGCCCGCGTCCCCTCGATCGAGTGGTCGTACGGATCGATGCGGAACATCTCGTCGGCGAGCTCCTCGTCGTCGAGCGCGAACCGGACCCACTGGGAGAAGTCATCGCGGTCCGCCCGCGTGTGTCCCAGGGTGTCGAACGTGTGCATGAAAGCCGACATCGAGCCGCAATGGGCGATCCCGTCCCGCAGCTCGGCGAGCGTCTTGGCCTGGCCGAGGCCGTCGAGGACCACGATCCGCGTGGTGCAGAACGCCAGCTCCTCCCCCGCAGGCACGCGGCGCGAGGGGGTCCCGGGACCGTCGTGGTCGAGCAGGTGCTCCGCGACCGTGCGACACATCGCCTGGCGGAGGGAGGGGAGCCGCCCCGAGTAGACCACCGGGTCGAGGGCCGAGAGGCGCTCCGCGAGGAGCCGCTCTCCCAGCGACTCGGCAATCCACAGGGCGAACCCGCCCAGGTAGGACGGCCGCACGTCGACGCGCGTCACGTACGGCTCGTGCAGGTGCCAGTAGATCGACGCGTCATCGACCACGCTGAGCATCCTCAGGAACTCGTCGAGCGTCGAGGCGTGAAGTCCCAGCGCCTGCGGCACGAAAAGGCACTTCCGGAACTCGAAGGGATCCCCAGCCGCAGCGGGTGTCGTCGATCGCATGGAATCCTCCGCGTCGGACGCCTCGATGGTACGCCGCGACGTGCGCGGCCTACGGGGTGGGGGCGGGCCCGGCCAGAGGGTGCCATGGCCGGGCCCGTATCCCGAGGGTGTGGGCCTCCAGGCCTTCTACGGCTTGTCCTTCGGCATCTCCTCCGGGGTGCCCTCCGGCACCTCCTTCGGCTCCTCGATGGCCGCGAGCTTGAAGAGGACCGTGAGGGCGGCCTCCTTCTCCTCCAGGCCACCCAGGTTCGCGATGCTCAGGTTCGCCGTGGCCTGGTTCTCGCTCACGTTCGCGAAGTCGACCGCGCTCCACAGCGAGTCCTGCGGCGGTGCGATACCGGGCCGCTCGCCCCCCGCCTTGGGTGGCTCGGCCGGGGTTCCGGGTTGCGGATCCTCCGCCTTCCCTTCCGCGGCGCTCGCCTCCTGGTACGCGAGGTCGACCTCCACCGGTTCGCGGCCCGCGTCCGCGAACTCGATCCGGGCGTGAGCGGTGACGTCCTTCATCGACAGGGGCTTCGCCTGCTTGTCGTAGAGGAACAGGCGGATCCCGTCGATGTGGAACACCGTCTCGATCATGAACTCCTGGGTCGACTGGACCACGCCGCCGTGCACCGCGGCGAGCTTGTCCAGACCGGGAGGGGTCTCCTCCGCGGGCTGGGCCGGCTCCGCCTTGGGCGTCTCCTCGGGCTTCTTCTCTTCGCCTTGCGCAAGCAGGGCCGGAGCCCCGATTGCGAGGACGAGGCAAGCGAGGGACGACAACAGGATCCAGTAACGGCTGATCGGTCTCATGGTACCTCCTCTTTGCACGGGTGTTCCCCCTGTCGGGAGACTTCGGCACCGAGGTCCCCCGGCCTGCCCGCCGGCACGGCCGTCGTACGGGGTGATGGACGCCATCCTGGGCGAGAAGAGGTGAACATCGCCCCGGAACGGGGCGTTCCGCCGCGTGGGCACCGACCCCAGATGGGGTGGCCCGACGGGCAACTCGTATGACAGTCCTCAGTATACCTCCCCGGACTCGTTCTAGCGCGAGTGCGCGGGCGCGCGCGCGCCCGGGGCGCAGATCTCCTCCCGGTGGAAGCGGTCCAGGATCCGCTTTCGGAGCTGGTGGGTAACCGCGTACTGGTCGGCGAACTCACGGACCCAGCAGAGCACCGTGAACTCGATCAGGGACGGGCCCGAGGCGCTCCCCAGGCGGACCTGGGCCGGGCGGTCCGCCACCATCGACTCCACCTCTTCGGCCGCCTTCCCCATCTCGTCGATCAGCACCGCTTCCACTCGCGCGGGGTCCTCCTCCGCCGAGACCATGATCGGGATCGGAACCCGGAGGACCTTCTCCGGCAGGTGGAAGTTCGTGATCACGCACTGCCCGAGCTTGTGGTTCGGGACGATGACGATGTTGTTGCCGAGCGTCCTGAGCCGCGTCGAGCGCCAGCTCACCTCCACGACGTATCCCTCGTCCCCCGTGTCGAGCTTCACGTAGTCACCGACGCGGATCGGCTTGTCGGCGCTCACGTAGATGCCCGCGAAGAAGTTCGAGAGCGTGTCCTGGAGCGCCAGGGCCACCGCGACGGACCCCACGCCGAGCCCCGTCAGGATCGGTGTGATCGAGACGTCCAGCGCGTCGAGGATGATCAAGATCCCGAGCGTCGCGAAGACGATCCGCACGACGGTCCGCGCTGGCCCCTGGAGGTCTCCGCCCGCCGCGCGCCGCTGGAGCAGGAGGATCGTTCCCCTCATCAGGAAGTAGGTCACGAGGCCGACCACGACCACGAAGGCGCCCGTGTTCGACCGGGCCTGGAGCTTCTCTGGCAAGGGGAGCCCGTTCAGGAGGACCCAGGCCATGCCCAGGAGGACCAGCGGCGCGGAGTACTGCGAGAGGAGGCGGAGGAGCATCTTCGCGCTCGGCGACTCGGCCGCAACCGCCCGTCGCTGGATGAGTCGTCGAAAGCCGAGGTGAAGCAGGAACCCCAGGCCACACACGAGTAGGACGACTACCGGGATGCCCAGCCACGGCGAAACCGGCGCGGAGTACCCGAAGACCGTCGTGCGGCCCCGCGCCAGCGCCTCGGCCAGCGTCAGCCTCCACTCCGAGACGGCCCGGCGGTGCTCCGCGACGTTTTTCTTGAACGCCTCCACCTCCGCGAGGAGCGCGACATATGCGTTCGTGAGCCGATCGAGCAGCTCCAGCCGCTCCTTCTCGATCTCCCCCAGTCGGACCATCCCCTCCTGCCACTGCTGGGCCCGCACCGGGTCGAGTTTCGGCTCCTTGCTGACCTTCTCCCAGGAGGCCTTCGTGTCCTCGATTCGGTCCTTCAGGGCCTGGACCGAGGCCTCCGCCTTCGCGAGACTCTCGTCCCGCTCCGGGCGGAGCTTCGTCAGTTCTTCCTCGAGGGAGCCGACGCGCAGGTCCAGCTTTCCCAGCTCCTCGTCGAGCGCCTTCAGCCGCTCGGACTGCTCCGCCTCCGCAAGGGCCGTGGTGCCGGTCTCCGTCTCGCGCTCCAGCTCCGCCTCCTGCGGGGCGGCGACCGTGGAGAGGAACTCCGCGTGGTCCCTCTTCCACATGGCCAGGCGCGCCTCAATCGCCTCGGTGAGCTTGCGAAGCTGGGCGTTTGCGGAATCCTCTTCCGCCAGGGCGGCCTTGCGGGCGGCCTCTTCCTGCTCGCGCGTGTCCTGACGCGCCTCCGCCCCCGCGGCCGCTGCGCCATGGAGCACGGAGTTCAGGGCATCCCGCTTCTCCACCGCCAGCGCGACCACCGCCTGCGCGTTCTCGTGGATCAGGGCCCTCGTTTCCTCTTCCTTCGAGAGCATCCCCGCGCGCCGCTCCAGGAAGGCGGTCCGCTCCTGCGCCAGCGCGACGGCGCGCTCGAGGAGCGGGAGGCGCGCGTCGCGGCCCTCCCGCTCCTCCTCGGAGACCGCGGCGTCGCGGAGCGTGGCGTGGTCGGCCTGGCGCTTCGCGAGCTCGGCCTTCGCCCGCTCCGTCGCCTCAGGCAAGGCGGCGAGGACGGCGTCGGTCTCGTCGAGCGCCCCCTTCGCGGTGGCCTCGGCCTTCGCCGCAAGGGCGGCATCCCCCTCCGCGGCCTCGGCCTCCTTCGCGTCGGGCTTCCTCCCCCTGAGTGCATCCAGATACGCGTCGAGGTCCTTCCTCGCGGTCTTCAGCCGCTCCTCCCAGGCCGACGCGTCGCGCTCAGCGGCTCGTCGCGCCAACTCGCCGCGCACGACGGAGACCCGCTCTTCGAGCAAGGCCAGCTCCTCCTCCGCCAGCGCGACGGCGAGGTGGGTCGTCTCCTTCTTCCAGGACGGCGTGTCGGGCGCTTCCGCATCGGCAGCGGCCTTCCTCGCGGCTTCGATCGCTGCGCGGGCGTCCTCCTGGGCCTCCTTGAGCGCGGCCCCGAGCGCTTCGGGGTCCTCGCCAAGCCGATCCAGCGCCTCCTCGGGCGTCGGCGGTGGTGCCTGGGCCCCCTGCGCCGGCGGCGCCTCCTGCCCCAGGACCGGTGCGACAATCAGGAGGGACAATACAACCGGCAGCGTTCGTCTTCGCATGGGTCCTCCGTCTCCGTGGCGAGTCGGGGTTGGTGTCGGGAAGGAGGTCGCGGCCCCTGAATGGGGCCGGACCGTGAAGTGCGGCTTTCCGTCGCACTCTACCGACCCGGGCAAGCGGAGGGGGGGCAGGGCCGAAAAATGGAAAGCCCCTTTGCGGAGATCGCAAAGACCCTTGGCGACCGGGGGCCGATCCGCCGCCTAACGCTTCTTCGACGTGTTGATCTCGATGCGGTTCGTGTACTGCAGGATGTAGTCCGTCCGCCCGTCGCCGTTCAGGTCCGTGAGGACGATCCCCTTCGCCGGCTCGATCTTCCGCTTCACGTACTCGCCCTTCTCGAAGTCCTCCCCCAGGATCCCGACCGCCTCCCGCCCGCGGCGGACGATCAGCTCGCACTCGTCGTCCCCGACCTCGCGCGCGAGGAGCATGTCCTTCCGACCGTCCCCGTCGAAGTCCCCGTCAAAGCGCGCGAGCGGCGCGCCCTTGCCCTTCTCCACCATCTTGCTGTCCACGACGACGTCCTGCTCGAGGTCCGGCGTCTCGCTGAACCTCCCCTTCCCAGGGTCGAATTCGTAGACGTAGTACGTGATCGTGAAGTTGTCCAGGAGGGCCTTCCTGAGGCCCTGCATGAGGTCGGTGCGGAACGAGCTGACCACGAGGTCCAGCCTGCCGTCCGAGTTCACGTCCGACAGGAGCGGGGCGATGCTGATGCCCCGGATGTGGATCTGTTGCTGCGGGGCCGGGAGATAGGGCTTCCCGAACTGTCCCATGTAGATCAGGAGCCGCGTCGAGATGCTCTCGAAGAGTCCGATCTCCCCCTCCGTGTACGAGACCACCATGTCGAGCGACCCGTTCCCCTCCAGGTCCTCGAAGAGCATCGTGTAGGTCTCCACGCTGTTCTTCTTCCGCTCGAGCTTCCAGAACGACAGGGGGAACTCGCCGTCCGGCTGCGGCGGGAAGTCGTGATCCAGGTCCTGGAGGAAGAACTGGAACTGCCCGTCGACCTGGCAGATGAGGTCCAGGCCGTTTCCCCCGTCGAAGTCCTTCACGAGCATGCGCGGGAGGGACTTCTTGAAGGTCAGGTACCCCTTGAGCGGCCCGGCGACGTCGCGGTCGGCCTCCCGCGCGCCCCGCGGGCGGAAGGTGAGCACGCGGCCGAAGACGCCCGGCTCGGTCTGGAAGAAGAGCTTGTAGGCGTCGGGCGTAGGGACGACGAGGTCGTGGAGGCCGTTCGCGTCGACGTCCTGCGGGAAGCTCCACCAGGTCATGGAGTCGTCCTGGACCTGGTCGAAAAACGTCGGGAGGAAGAAGAGGCGCTTGGGCGTCAGGGAGAGCCTGTGGCCGGCGGCGATGGGGAGGTACCAGACGCCGTCGCCGGTGAAGTAGAGGATCTCGGCGCCGGGTTCGGGGGCGTAGTCGCCGAGCGCGAGGGCCGCGGCGTCGCGGGGGAGGGTGATCGTCTGGTCGGGGACTTCCGGGAAGCCGATGCCGGGGCGTTGGAACCAGAGGCTCAGGTGCCGCAGCGGCGTCTCGCCCAGGTTGCCGGTGTGGGTCACGATCGCCTCGAGGAGGCCGTCGCCGTCGAGGTCCCAGTAGATCAGCTCCTGGAGCCGCCCCTTGAACGGCAGGTTCTTCGTGTCGTAGGCCTGGTTCCCCGGGTAGAGACCCGCCTGGGCGAAGGCCAGGGCTGGGAGGAGGAGGGGCAGGAGCAGGCGCAGCATGGGGGGCCTCGTTGTAGGAAGGGGGATAGGCTAGCAGGGTCCGCGGACACGTGTCCAGGGGTGTAGACGTTGTCACGGGCACGGGGGTAGAATCCCCGGGACCCATGCTCCTCCTCGGCCTCGCCGTCTATGCCGCCAGCCTGATCCTCGCGCTCGCGCTCACTCCGTGGGTCCGCTCCGTCGCGCGACGACGGGGGTTCGTGGACGAGCCCGGGCCGCGCAAGATCCACGACGCCCCGGTGCCGCTCGGGGGCGGGATCGCCGTCGCCGCCGCGGTCCTCCTCCCTCTCCTGGGCGGTCTCGCGTGCGCGAAAGCCATCGACGCCGCGGGGAGGCCGTCCTGGGTGCCCGCGGAGGCCCTCGCCCAGCTCCCCGGGGCGCTCTCGAAGGCCCCCCAGCTCCTCGTGATCGCGGCCGGCGTCGTGGTCCTCTTTGCCGCGGGCCTCCTGGACGACCTTAGGGACCTCGCCTGGGGCTGGAAGCTCCTCGTGCAGGTCGGTGTCGCCTCGGCGACCGTCGCGGCGGGCGTGAGGCTCTCCCTCTTCATGGAAGACGGGCCCGCCTGGACTCGCGGCGTGGCCTCCGCCCTGACGGTCCTGTGGATCGTCGGGATCACCAACGCCTTCAACTTCCTCGACAACATGGACGGCCTATCGACCGGCGTGGCCTCGATCGCCGCCCTCTCGTTCCTCGCCGTCGCCGTGATGACGGGCCAGGACTTCATCGCGCTCTTCCTCGCGGCGATCCTCGGCGCGTGCGTGGGGTTCCTGCCGTACAACTACTCCCCGGCGAGCATCTACCTCGGCGACGCCGGGTCCACGGTCCTCGGGTACCTGCTCTCGGTCCTGACGGTGCTCTTCACGTTCTACCGCGAGGGGTACCCGCTCTTCGCCGTGCTCGTGCCGGTCGCCGTCCTCGCCGTGCCCCTGTTCGACACGGCCGTCGTGGTCTGGATCCGCCTTCGTGAGGGGCGCTCGCCGTTCCGCGCGGACAACTCCCACCTCTCCCACCGCCTGGTCGCGCTTGGCCTGTCCCGCCCCGCGGCGGTGATGACGATCTGGCTCCTCACGCTCGTCACGGGGGTCTCCGCCGTGCTCCTGTACCAGGTCCAGACCCTCGGGGCCGTGCTCGTGGCCGGCCAGGTGGTCCTCGTCCTCGCGATCGTCGTGATCCTGGAGACGGCGGGGCGGAGGCGGCAGGCATGAGCGATGGGCGCCAGTTCATCGTGAGGCTGCTCGAGGGCGTGACCGCCTTCTTCCTGCTCCTCATGGCCGTGCTCCGCCCGCTCGCGTCGGGGAACCTCCTCGGCCTCGGCGACACGATCTACGTCTCGCTCCCCGTCTGGTTCGCGATGGTCTCCTGGCTCCTGCGGAGCGTCGCGGCCGGACGCCTGCGCGTCTTCCGCGCCGGGGGGGACGCGTTCCTCCTGCTGCTGATGCTCCTCGTCCTCCTCTCCCCGCGGCCTCCCGCCGACATGAATTCCGCGCTCCCCGCGGCGATGGTCTGGGCGACGAACATCCTCTACCTCTACCTGGTCGTCAACGTGGGCCGCGAGGCGTGTTTCGGAAGGTGGGTCCTGACCGCGCTCCTCTGCACGGGCGTCGCCATCACGATGTACGGGGCCATCCAGGCCGCCGTCGACCTGCCGGCGATGAAGCGTCTGGTGCAGGACGACCCGAAGCGTCTCGAGGACATCGCCAGGGAGGAGGGGAAGTCGGAGACGCTCGACGAGTGGAGGGCGCGGGCCCTCTCCGCGCGGCCGAATGCCTCGTTCGTGAACGAGAACTCCCTCGCGGGCTTCCTCGCGCTCCTCGCCTTTCCGCTCCTCGGGCTGGTGATCGAGACGGACCGCAGGGATTGGCGGTTCGCGGCGCGGATCGTCGGACTGATCGGCCTCCTGTGCCTCTTCGGCCTCTGCCTCAGCAAGGGCGGCGTGGTCGGCCTCGGCGTGGGGGCCTACGCCTTCCTCTGGGCCGCGCGGGTGGGGCCGTTCGCCTCCCGGGACTTCCGCTGGACGAGCGCCGGACTCCTTGTCCTCGTCGTCCTCCTCCTGGTCGGGATCTCATGCTGGGGGACGGCGGACCCGCTCCAGCTCCACCAGAAGTACTCCTCGGCCTGGTACCGGATCGGGTACTGGACGGGCGCCGTCCGCGTCTTCGAGGCGCACCCGTGGATGGGGGTGGGTCTCGACAACTTCCAGGACCACTACTACGAGTGGAAGGACGCCGCGGCGGCCGAGGTGAACACCGCCCACAACGACTACCTGCAGGTCGCGGCGGAGCTCGGGGTCTTCGGCCTGGTCGCGTTCGTCGGGTTCTGGGCCCTGACGCTCGTCCGCTCCTTCCGCCTGCCCGCCGGGGGGACGGACGCGCGGCCGGAGGGCCAGGTCTTCCTGAGGCTCACCACGCTGGTCATCGGGTGCATCGCGGCGGCGGCCCTGGGCCCGTTCGTCGCCGAAGGGCTCCTGGAGGGCGGCTTCCTCGATTGCGTGCCGTCGCCGTACTCGGGCCTCCTGCTCTCCTCGGCCTGGATCGCCGGATTCGTCGCCCTCCGCCCGTCGCCGAGGCAGGCCTCCTCCGCCTGGGTCCGTGCCGGGGCGCTCGCCGGGCTCTGTGCCGCCCTCGCGCACGCCGCCATCGACAACCACTTCTACGTGCACGGCCTCTCTTTCTCCATCTGGGCCCTCGCGGGGGTCGTGATCGTCCTCTTCCAGGAGGCCCGGGGGGAGGCGCCTGTGCTCGACCTGGAGCTGGGCCGGGGCGGCGCGCTCCTGACGTTCGTCGTGGCCGCGGCCTTCTGCGCGGTCATCGGCGCGAGGGTCGTCCCCGTGATGTCGAGGTCCCAGGAGAAGGACGCGATCTACCGCAGGGCAAAGGAGGACAAGACGCAGCCGGACTTCTACCAGGCGACCCGGCTCGCGCCGTGGGACCCGAAGCCGCTGATGGACCTGGCGTACTTCCGCCACTCGGCGTGCCGGATGATGACACGCGAGAAGCTCCAGGAGCAGACCGGCGGCATCGGGAAGCCGATCACGGTGGACGCGACGAGGTACCTCCCCGACCTCTGGCGCGTCTGCCTCCCCACGCTGGAGGACGCCATCCAGGTTGCGCCGAGGGACCGGTCCCTCCGATACTGGCTCGGGAAGTTCCACGAGGAGCACGCCGAGCGCGCCTACGAGATCGCCGCGCAGGAGGAGGGGCCCCAGCGAGGCGTCCTGGAGGAGTACGGCGCCGGAGAGCTCGAGGAGGCGCTCAAGGCGTACATGGAGTCGTACCGCCTCTATCCCACGCGGCCCGAGAACGCCTGGCGCGTCGGACGGATCCTCGCGCGGCTCGGGCGCGAGGGGGACGCGCGGCCGTACCTGGAGAAGGCGCTCGCGTACCATCACCTCCAGACGCTCGATCGCCTCAAGCTCCCGAAGGAGGAGGTCGAAGACCTGGAGCGGAAGTTCGGAGGACGCTGATGCCCTGGTCGTCCCGCAGACGAAACAGGCGCTGGTGGCGCCTCGCCATTCTCGGCGTGGCGCCGATCCTGGCGGGCGTAGCGGTCCTCTGGGACGCCATCGAGCGGAGGTCGCGGCTCGCCCTGGCGCCGCCCTCCGATGCGCCCGTCTCCATGAGGCGCCTGCCCTGGGAGCAGCAGCTCGTCATCATCGAGCTGGTCGCGAGTTTCGGCCTGATCGTCGGCGGCGTGCTCATCGCCACGATCATCCTGAGCGGGCGGCGGAGCTGATCAGGCCCCCAGCTCCTCGCGCCCGACGCCTTGCAGCAGGTCGTCGGTCCGCCCGAGGGCGAGCTCGCAGAACTTGGCGTCGCGGAAGCACCGCTCGACCTCGTATTCGGTGAGGTAGCCGTACCCCCCGAGGGCCTGCACGCCATTCCGGGCCCCGCGGAACGCGGCGTCCGAGGCGTACCCCTTCGCGACGATGGCGGCCCTCGCGGCGTCCTTCCCCTCGTCGATCAGGCCCGCCGCGCGGTGGACGAGGAGGCGGCAGGCGTCGAGGTCGACGGCCATGCCCGCGACGAACGCGCGGACCGGGTCGAACGAGGCGAGCGGCTTTCCGAACTGCTTCCGCTCGAGCACGTAGGGCCGGACCCGGTCCAGCGTCCCCGCGAGGAGGCCGACCGCGAGCGCCGCGACGGCCGTGCGCCCGGCCGCCTCGAGCAGTCGCGAGGCGCCCGTGAGGACATCCTCCGCGGCGACCGCCTCGAAGGAGCACTCGGCCCAGCCCGAGGCCCTCAGCCCGAGGGCGGAGGGGAGGGGCTTGCGCGAGACCCCCGCGTCGGCGCGCAGGAGGGCCACGTCGGCGCCGATCGGGACCGCGAGGAGCCCCGCCGCGGCGCCCACGAGCGTCGGCAGGGCCGAACCGCTGAGTCGGTTCCCCGACGCGAGCCCTGGCGCCGCGCCGCCCGGATTCGGATCCGCGAGGACGACCCCGCCGAGGAGGCCTCCCGAGAGGAGCCTCGACAGCCAGGCGCCCTTCGTCTCCGCCGACCCCGCGCGGTGGAGCGGGAGGGCCACCATCGCCGTGTGGGCCGCGACGATCAGCGCGAGCGAGCCCGACCCGCGCGCGACCTCCTCGATCGCCAGCGTGAGCGAGACGAAGTCGCCGCCCGCACCGCCGTCCGCCTCCGGGAACGGGATGCCGAGGAGG
>CAZYRM010000165.1:0-13826 GCA_964649705.1 uncultured Planctomycetia bacterium | reverse complement strand
CCGGGCGTCCGGTTCCCCGTGGCGACGAGGTAGTGGAACTGGTGCGTCGCCTCGTGGAGGACGAGCTGCCGCGTGAAGAACTCCGAGGGCTGCACCCAGAGGTAGGCCTTCCTCGTCCTCGGGGAGTAGTACCCTCCGGCCTCGGGCGGGACCTCGCCGTCCGCGAGCATCGCCGCCCGAAAGCGCTCCTTCGTTCCGTAGATCACGACCCGCAGGCGTCCCTCGGGCGCGGCGTGGAAGTGATCCGAGAGCCGCGCGTGGAGCGCTTCCAGGAGCCGTCCGGTGTCCTCGAGAGGGACCCCCTCGGCGCGGAGGTCATAGTGCTCCGTTGCGAGCTCGCCCGAGAGGCACGGCGCGGCGGCAAGGAGGAGCGCGGCGAGGGCCCTCACTGGTTCCCCGCCGGGGGCTCGATCCAGACGTCGCGGAGCGGGTGGACGCCGAGGCCGTTGGCCCAGACGCCCTTGACCCGCGGCCGCAGGAGGAACCCCTCGCGCGGGAAGGAGAGCGGCGCCACCGGGGCCTCGTCCTGCACGAGGACGCGCTCCGCCTGGCGATAGAGGTCCATGCGCGCCGCGGGGTCGGACGCGAGCGAGGCCTGGGAGACGAGCTCGTCGTACCAGCCGCTCCGCCAGCCCGTCAGGTTGTCCTCGTGGCCCGACGTGAACGCCGACAGGAAGGTCCACGGGTCCAGGACCTCGGCGCCGTGCAGCGAGAGGCGCATGTGTCGGAAGGCCCCCTCCTTGCCGAGCGGGACGGGCCGCACGTCCATCCCGAGCGTCGCTCGGAGCCGCGCGGCGACTGCCTTCGCGAGGCGGAGCGCGGTCTCTCCCTCAGGGAAGGCCAGGTCGACGGGAGGCAGGCCGGCTCCGCGCGGGTAGCCCGCGTCATCGAGCAGGCCGAGCGCCTTGTCCTTGTCGGGCGTGAGCGCCGCGGGCTCGTACCCGGGGAACCCCGGCGGCACCAGCGAGTGCGCGGGCGCCTCGGGCACCGTCCGGACCAGCTCGTCGCGGTCGATGGCCAGCGACACGGCGCGTCGGAGGCGCGACTCCTGGAACGGCGCCGCGCGCGTGTTGAATCGGAGGAACCGGACGGAGAGCCGCGTTGCCGAGCTCCACTCCCCCCTCGATCGCAGCGCGGCGACCCTGGCGGCGGGGACGGTCCAGACCCAGTCGATCTCGCCCGCGTCGAACTGTTCGAGGGCTCGCGAGGGCGGCGTGGAGGTGAGCAGCCGGACCCCCGCCAGCTTCACGTCGTCCGCGCAGCGGTACGTCGGGCTCTTCTCGAGGAGGAGGGAGTCGTGCCAGCGGCGGGAGCGGAGCGAGAACGGCCCGTTCGAGACGATGCGTGCGGGCGAGCACCAGGTCTCCTCGGCCGAATCCACGGTCGCTCGATGGACGGGCAGGAACGGCGGAAAGCAGAGGAGGGAGGGGAGCCACGGGGCGGGCTCGGTCAGCTCCACGACGAGCGTCCCCTCCCCGTCCGCGTGGGCCGCGGCCACCAGGGCGAAGAGGTGGGCATACGGGGCGCGGAGCTCCTGCGAGCGCGCCCGCGTCCAGCTCCACACGAAGTCCTCGGCGGTCACGCGGTCGCCGTTCGTCCAGCGGGCCTCGCGCAGGCGGAACGTCCACCTGCGCCCGTCCGCGGAAGTCTCCGCGGAAGCGGCGAGGGCGGGCCGCGGCTCGACCGTCTTCGGGTCGAAGGCGTAGAGCCCCTCGAAGAGGGCGAGCACGAGGAGCGTCTCGGGGAGGGTCCGGGCGAGGGCGGGGTCGAGCGTGCCCGGCTCCGCGCCCAGATCGATGCAAAGCGTGTTCGCCGGGTCGGGCCCTGCCGTCGCGTTCGGCGGCCCGACGCGCGACCGGTTCCACGCCCAGTACCCGCCCGCCGCCGCGGCGACGAGGAGCGCGATCACGAAGCAGGAGCGGAGCCGCATCATGGCCTCAGAACGACACTCGCCATCCGTCGCGGGCGGCGCGCGATGCGGATCGGATCCGCGAGGCCTCGGCCTCGTAGCCGGGCCGCCCCATGAGCGCGAAGGCCGCCTTCTTGCCCGCCTCCACGCCCGGCTGATCGTAGGGGTTCACGTGGTACAGGTCCCCCGCCAGCGCCGTCTGCACCTCGAACAGGTAGAGCAGCGCGCCGACGCTCTCCGGCGTCACGCGGTCCAGCCGGATCAGCGAGTTCGGCCGCCCTGCCGCGGTCAGCGCCACGGCGGTCCCCTCCCGCTCCGAGCGGAGCAGCTCGCCGAGCGACCGCCCCGCGAGGAAGTCGGTCGACCCGTCGGCGCGGCCGAGCGGGGGGATCGTGACCTCGCGGTCGAACGTCGTCGCCTCCAGGAAGACGACGTGCTTGTCGTTCGGCCCCTCGTTGTAGAGCTGGATCTGCGAGTGCTGGTCGGTCGCTCCGAGGGCGCGGATCGGCGTGGTCCCCGCGGCGACGTCGCGCCCGTCGAGGTCCTTCGCCTTCCCCAGGCTCTCCGCCCAGAGCTGGCGGAACCAGTCGGCCACGTCCGCCAGCGCGTGCGCGTAGGGCATCATGACGACGATCCGCTTGCCGCGCTTCCGGTCGAGGAGGTAGTTCACGGCGGCCGCGAGCCACGCGGGGTTCTCTCGTGCGCTCGTGGCGCGGCAGGCGCGGTCGGCGGCGGCTGCCCCCGCGAGCAGGCGCGCCGCGTCGATTCCGACCATCGCCGCAGGCAGGAGGCCCACGGGGGTGTAGATCGAGAACCTTCCGCCGACGCCGGGGGGGATTTCGTACGAGCGGACCTTCTCGTCGCGGGCGAAGCGGCGCAGGAAGCCCTTCTCGGGGTCGGTGGTGAAGACGAGGTGGTCTCGCCACGCCGCGCCGACCCGGTCCTTGAGGCGCGAGAGGACGACGAGGAACGACGCGAGCGTCTCCGCGGTCTCCCCCGACTTCGTGACGACGTTGACGAGCGTCTCGCGCGGGTCGATCGCCTCGAGGATCGCCGAGGTCTCGTCGGGGTCGACGTTGTCGCAGACGAAGAGGCGCGGGGAGTGCAGCAGGTTGTGGAAGCGGTGGCAGAGGGCGGTGTGGAGGGCGATGGGACCGAGGGCGGAGCCGCCGATTCCGAGGAGGAGGAAGTTGCGATACCGGCCGCGCCACTCCGCGGTCTCCTTGCGGATCCGCTCCACGAGGGCGTCCTGGTACGGCAAGTCGAGGAACGGGAGCCTGCCCGCCTTGCGGGCCTCCTGGAGCCTCGCGCAGGCCCCTCCGCTCCGCTCCGCCTCCGCGGCGAGGTCGGCGTCCGTCAGGCCGTGGGCCTCCCCGACGGCGTCCGCGTGGACGCTGGAGAAGTCGAACTCGATCATCTTCTGCACCCCTGCTGCGGCGAGGTCGAACACCGCGGCATTCTACGCGCCCCTCCAGGCCCGCGCCAACCCGAACTGCCCGGGCGCGCCGTCCGCAGCCTCTAGGCGTTGCGATCGACCCTTGTCGACGGTAGGATTGCCGCCCGCCCTGTCGTTCGCGGACGCGGCCGAAGCCGAGAGGAGAGGATGCCCATGGTCACCTACACCTGTCCCACCTGCAGGCAGGCGCTCTCCGTCGACGAGGCCCTGATCGGGAAAGAGGTCCGGTGCCCGAAGTGCGCCGCGTCGTCGGTGGTCTCCGGCGCGCCGGCGGCGATGGCGGCCCGCGAGGACACCAAGCGCTGCCCCTTCTGCGCCGAGCAGATCAACGCGGCGGCGACGAAGTGCCGCCACTGCGGCGAGTTCCTCGAGGGAAGCGGTCTGGGCAGCCGGACCGCGTACTGGGCCGGCGACCGCCTCGTCGTGCCGCCGAACGGCGCGATCACCGCCTCCTGCTGCGTGATCTGCGGGGGACCCCCGAACAACGGGGTCAAGCAGAAGGAGTTCACCTACGTCCCCCCGTGGTGCTACTTCGTCCTCCTCCTCGGCCTGCTCCCTGGGGCCGTCGTCTGCACGATCATGCAGAAGAAGTCGTCGATCGCCCTCCCGATGTGCCCGTCGTGCCGCTCCGCGTGGACGACGGCTACGGCCGCGGCCTGGCTCTTCGGGCTCTTCGGGCTGGTGGGCTGCCCCTGGGCCGGTGGATACATCGGGTACCTGGTCGACACGCGCGACGGCGCCCTCCTCGGGAGCTTCGCCGGGTTCTTCGCCTGGCTCATCGGTCTCGTCCTCATCCAGGTCCTGTGGCTCAACAGGACCCGCCCCGCGTGCAAGCTGATCGATGACAGCGGGACCTGGCTCAAGCTCCCGAACGCCGCGGCCGTCCAGGCCTCCATGTCGCAGCCGCGCTGACCCAGAGAGGGATCCTGTCATGCCTCGCCGGTTGCTGCTCCTGCTCCTCGCGGCCCTTCCCCTTCAGGCGTACGACGTCGTCTATACGAAGAAGAAGGAGAAGTTGGAGGGGACCATCCTCGAGCAGAACGACCAGGAGGTCCGGATCAGCCCGTACTTCACGAAGTTCCCCAAGGTGACCTACGAAGTGCGGACGATCCCGAGGAACGAAATCCTGAAGATCGAGAAGGTCGAGGACAAGCTCCAGGTCGCCTGGTCGCGCATGGCCGCGCTGGCGGCGGACGACGTCGCCGGGCGGCTCGAGTTGGCGAAGTGGTGCGCCGAGAACAAGCTGGACGTCGAGAAGGTCGCCGTCGTCGCCTCGATCCTCGCCGTCCATGCGGACCACGCCGAGGCGCGGGCGCTCCTGTCCGAGAAGGAGCTGCAGGCGCTCGAGAAGGACGACCTCCGGATCAACCGGGCCCTCGGCGAGCGGGTGCGGGCGTACCTCGCGATCCCCGACCGGGAATCGCGCAAGGCGGAGTACGCCGCGCTGAAGAAGGACCTCGGCGTCAAGGAGCCGGACGTCTACTTCGAGCGGATGACCCGCTCCGCGCTCCAGCCCAAGGGGCTGCGCGAGGACGTCAAGCTCACGCTGCTCTCGAACAAGCTGTCGGGCGTGTACACGGTCTTCGTTCCGGAGCGCTACGACCCGACGCGGGCGTGGCCGCTCGTCGTCGGCCTGCACGGCGGCGGCGCGGACGGGGCGGACGGCAAGGGCGTGGTCGGAAGCGGCAAGGAGTTCATGGGATTCATCCAGGGGCAGTGCGCGAAGCGCGGCTTCATCGCCGTGTGCCCGACGGCTCGCGCGGCCCCCTGGAGGGCGGCGGAGAACGACGACTGGTTCCTCACGGTGATCCGCGAGGTCCAGATGCTCTACAACGTCGACCTCAACCGCGTCTACCTGATCGGCCATTCCATGGGCGGGTTCGGGACCTGGCACTTCGGGCCCATGCACTGCGAGCAGTTCGCCGTGATCGCCCCCGCGAGCGGCGGAGGCAACAACGGCCACAAGAAGCTCGCCACGTGCCGCACCGCGGTCTACGTCTACCACTCGGACGACGACCCGCGCTGCAGCGTGGACGACTCGCGCGACGCGGCGCGGGCGCTCAAGAAGACCGCCGGAAGCGACTTCATCTACACGGAGCTCCCGGGTCGCCAGCACGACTTCCCGGCCGAGGTGATCCAGGACATGTTCGACCTGTTCGAGGCGCGGAGGCTGTGGGTGCCCGCGGGGGCGAAGAACGCGCGGCCGGGGCGGGAGCCGCGATCGAGCTTCCTCGAGAAGCTGACTCCGGAGGAGCAGGTCGCCTTCCCCTTCCCGGATGTGGCCGACGACTCGGCGCCGGGCAAGGCCGAGATTCGGAAGCTCCTGGAGGGCCTGGTGCGGGGAGGCGGTGGAGGAGAGAAGGCCGCGCAGAGGCTCGGGGAGCTGAAGGACCCTTCGTCGGTCGGGCCGCTCGGAAAGGTGCTCACGACGCCGGACCTCGCCGACGACGCGCGAGCGTACGCGGCGTGGGCGCTGGGGGAGATCGGCAACGCGGGCGCGGGTCGGTTCCTCCTCGCGGGGCTCAAGGACAAGGCGCAGGTCGTCCGCATGCGGTCGTTCGAGGCCATTGGCAAGCTCGCCGACGCGAAGTCGGTTCCCTACGTCATCCAGGGACTCAAGGACCTGGCGAAGCGCTTCGAGGAGAAGACGCAGGGCAAGGCGATGGACCTGACCGATTGGGAGTCGCTGATGACCGACCTGGCGGTCTACGCCCGCGCGACGGCGAGGTTCAAGGACGCCAGAACCGTGCCCGAGCTGCACCAGACGCTGGTGAAGAGGATGATCCTGGCGGGCATCGCGGTGCAGTACGACAAGATCGGCGACGCGGGGCCGGCGCGCACGCGCCGCCTGGCGGCCGATGCGCTCATCGAGGCCTTCGAGGCGATCGGCGACCCGAAGGGGGCCGCTGTCCTCCGTGAGCTGGCCGCGGGGCTCCCCGAGGACGCGGATCAGGCCGAGAAGGCGCGCCTCGCGGCCGAGAAGCTGGAGCCGTAGGGCGTGACGACCGTCGAGGAGATCCCCGCCGATCGCCTCCACGAGTACGCGCTGGTGCCCAGCGCGTTCACGGTCGAAACCGTGCTGACGGTCCGGCTGACGGATGCGGGCCTCGGCGGGATCGGTCTTCACGAGGAGCCGGTCACGCCCTACCTCAAGGACTACGACACGCCGGGCGAGACGCCGGTGGACTGGCCGCGCCGTTTCGACGTCCGCAACTGGGGATTCCTGCTGGCGACGGACGGGGGACTGCCGGTGGGGGGCGCCGCCATCGCGTTCAACACGGGCGGCGTGGACATGCTCGAGGGGCGGCGGGACATGTCGGTCCTGTGGGACATCCGCGTAGATTCCTCGCGACGCGGGCATGGGATCGGGAGGCGGCTCTTCGAAGGGGCGGCCGACTGGTCGCGCCGTCGGGCCTGCACTCGGATGAAGATCGAGACCCAGAACGTCAACGTCCCAGCCTGCCGCTTTTATCGCTCGATGGGATGCGCCCTGGGCTCGATCGACCGCCACGGCTACTCGGACCCCCGCGTCGCGCACGAGGTGATGCTGCTCTGGTACCTGGAGCTTTGACGGGCGTCCAAGTCGGCCGGGGTTCGAGACTTGCGAGTTGGCGCTTCCGTGAAAGGGGGTCATTGGGCCTTGACCATCGTAACGCGTGATGCATCCCTCGTCTGAGTCACGTCGTGCTACCCAAAGACGAGGGAGATTGAACCCTGCCCTGTTTCCTCGCCCGGACCTACTGCTACCCCACGGTGATGCTCACCTCGGTGCGTGCCGGGAGCGAGTGATCAAGCGACGTGTGCGAGAGACGTAACATGATGTGCGCACATGTGTAGTGGCGCTGGAGCCGAGTGACGTGCCGGCATCGTCCGTGGCAGGGCCATTACAGGTCACCTCTGGCGTGAGTTGGGTTTCTACTGGAGGGAAGTAAGATGAAGAAGTTCTTCGCGCTCGTCGTCCTGGTCCTCGCGGTGGCTACCCCGTCGTTCGTCAGCGCGTGCTCGCACGGCGCGCCGCCGACGCCTCCCCCGGAGAACAACGACTTCGGCGCCTAGGACCGAATCGAAACCTCTTCGCGAAGGCCACCCCAGTTCGCACGGGGTGGCCTTCGTCCATTCCGGCGACCGGGCGTTCCTGGCATGCCCGTGGAGCGGAGGCTATGACCCGCATCCCGCTGCGCCAGGGGCGGCCAATGTATCAGGCCAGGCTCGCCTGCAGTCTCACTCTCATTCTGGTCGCCTTCGCCGTGGGCAAGGAACCCCGCACCCAGCAAGAGACCGAGCAGATCCCGCGTTGCATCCAGGCCTGCAAGGACCCGGATGCCGCGAAGCGGCGGACGGCCGTCGAGGAACTCGAGTGCCTCTGGTCCCCGCCCTCGTCCCCCGCCGCGAGCGCCTCTCATCTGGGCTCTCTCGGTCGGATGGCCTGCATCGCGCGCGCGAGTCGGTCCGGATTCCAGGGGGGCCCGACATCCAGCAGGGCCGCGAGCAGCGGCTCCGCGTCGTCCGCTCGCGGCCCCAGGCGCGCGAGCGTCTCGGCGGCCCACTCCCACTCCTCTTCGTCCAGGAGCGAGACCAGGAGGCGAGGGACGAGGTCCTCCGCGTCCGCGCCAATGTCCATCAGGGCGCGCGCCACGCCGGGCTTCTGCTCGGCGTGCACGGTTTCGATGAGCCTCAGGAGCCAGGGAACTGCCCACGCCGCGCGCGGGCCGAATCGACCCAGGACCGGGACAAGTGCGAGTTGCCTGGCATCGAATGGGCTCGCCAGCTCTCGCATCAGCCACGGCAGGACCTCGGGGGGCGGGACCGACGCAGCGCATAGGACCTCGATCGCCCTCTCGTGGATGCCAGGAGATGGATCCTCGAGCCCCCTCTTCAGGACTGCGACGTCGACCTGCTTCCTGCCGCGCGCAAGGGCCTCGTACGCGGCAATGCGCAGGGGCTCTTCGGAGCTCGATGCCGCCTCGACGATTGGCGGCCAGGCTTCTGGGAAGCGCTGGGCAAGCTCTACGAGCGCACGCATCGCCTCCTTCCGTGCCCTAGGGTCCTGTGCCCTCAGGGCGGCGGCAAGATGCGGGACCGCACCCGCGCCCCACGACACGGCGACCCAGGTGGCCGCCTCGCAACCAGGCACGCCCAGCCTGGCGATGACCGCCGCCTTGTCTCGCTGGCTGCACAGGAACAGCTGGATGGGGTCCTCCACCTCCCACCGACGCGCATCCGTCAGCGACTCCCGCGCATCGAGCATGGCGTCGAGGACTTCGCCGGGGTCTCGATCCAGTGAGCCGAGCGCGCGCATGGCGCCTACGCGGACCGCCTGCTCCCCCGAGCGCAGGAGCGGCAGGATCGATGGCGCTAGCTCCGGGTGGCTGCGCAGTTCTCCGTAGAGCGCGCCGCAGGCCGCCGCCACGACCCGTGGGCTCGGGTCTCCGAGCGCCTTCAGCAGCGACGGCATCGCGGGGAGCTTCGCCTCCCCGCAGCAGGCGAGGATAGAGGCGGCCCGCTCCCGGACCCCCGCATCCGGATCGCCCAGCATCGCCCCGATCGCGGGGATGTGCGGGCCGATCGTCCCCCTCGCGCGTTCGCTGGCCTCGGGTGCCGCGAGCACCCCCCACTCCTCGTAGCCGCGGAGCCACTCGGCGGCGGCGATGGCCGACAAGCCATCCGCGGCCGCGGATCGCATCCGCTCGTCCGCATCGTGCAGGCGCGCTACATAGGCCGCGACGACCTCGGGGGAGTCTTCCACCGGCCAGGGCCGATATGGCGCATGCCAGAGCCCCGTGTCTTGAAAGGGAGGTGCGAACACTCGCATCGAGGCGAGCCGCACCTCGCCGTCGGCGTCCCCGAGGCGCTTGAGAAGCAAGGAGATTACGGCGGGCGTGCGTGGGAGGCAGCGGAGGCCCTCCACTCCAAGCTGGCGGACCGCGGAGCTTGGATCCTCCGATGCGACGCGGAGGGCAAGGAACCCCGCCTCGCCCAAGGCCGCCAGCGCACCGACCGCGGCGTAGCGGACCTCCTCGCTCGGGTCACCGAGCAGTCGCGTCGCCGCGCGTGAGGCGTCCGCGGCCGATGGGCCCCAGGACTTCACGATCCCGAGGAGCGTTGTCCGCAGGCGCGGGTCGACTCCGCTGGCCTCCAACCACGGCAGGACGCTCGGCAATGCGCCCGCTCCGAGCCCGACGAGCGACTCCCGCAGGGCCTGCGTGACCACGGGGTCCGCGCAGTCGAGCGCCTCGACGAGCGAGTCCGCGGACGAGGGAGGGGGGCCGATCCGTCGGAGGGCCTCTGCCGCGGCGGGGAGGGCCGAGTCCTTCCGACGGAGCAACACCAGGAGCTGCGGCACCGCGTCAGCCGCGGCGGGGCCCATCCGTCCCAGGGCCCAGGCTGCCCGGGCGGCCGTATCCGGGTCCTCGTGAGCGAGCGCAGCCACGACTGCCGGCACCGCAAGAGGTCCGATCGAGGACAGGGTCAAGAGCGCCCGATCGCGCTCCTCCGGATCCCGGGACCTCAGCATGCTCGTCAGCGCGGGGACGGCCTCGCTCGCGGCTGGCCCGATCCAGTAGAGGACGTCCACTGCCCTGAGGCGCACGTCCCGATTCGGGTCCGCAATCGCGACAAGGACCTCCGTCAGGACCCGTGCGGCGCCAGGACCGGCTTCGCGAAGACCGCGCATCGCTTGGAATCGTACGTCCGACTCCTCGTCGTGGGTGGCCCCTCCGAGCGCATCGACCGCCTCCTCCTCCGTGGCAAAGAGCGCTCCGAGCTTCATCACGGCGGCCCTTCGGACGCGCGGCTCCGTGTCTCTCGCCAGGGCTCGCAGTCGGGGCACCCACTCCGCCGGCGCCGGGTCCGCGAGGTTGAGCCGCTCTGTCAGGTACGCCCTGACAAGCGGATCTGGGTCCTCCATCCCCCGCCGTAGATCGAGAGGCCAGCGGCCCGTCGCGAGCTCTTCCGCCGCGACCCGTGCCACGCGGCCGTCGGAGTCGTGGAGCGCGGCCCACAGGGGAGGTAGGTAGGGCCCGGGATCGGGGTCCGGTCGGGAGGCGCCGATCATCGCGGTCAGCGCATCGAGACGTACGGCCGCGTCGGCCGAGGTGAATGCCCCCAGGAGGATGGGAAGCGCCCTTCCCCCGCGTTGCGAGAGCGCGCGACAGGCCGCGGAGCGATGAGCGGGGTCGCCGCCGAGGAGCACCCGGAGCAGCGCGGCGTCGGCCACGTCGCGGATCGCTTCCAACGCGCGGCCCGCCTCCTCGCGCGCGGCGGTCGCCTCCGCCTGAGGCTCCGAGGTCGAATCGAGGAGCAGCAACGCGAGAAGTGCGGGAACGGCCTCCGCGGCGGCCGGCCCGGCCTGCGCGAGCCCCCGCGCCGCGGACGCGCGTACGAGAGGAGACGGGTCGTCGAGCCAGGTTGTCAGCGCAGTTATGCCCGAGGGACCCATCCGCGACAACGCGGTTGCGCTCGCGGCGTGACGTCGGTCGAGCGCCGTCTCCATCCGCGCTACGGTTCGGGCGGCGGCCTCGGTCGAGGGCGCATGGACCGTCGAGATCGCGAGGGCCGCCGCGACTCGGACAGGCTCTTCGCTTGCGTCGAGGCACGGAAGGAGCCGGTCGAAGGCTGCGGGGTCCGTTCGAGCCACGCGGAAGATGGCAAGGACCCGTGCGCCGGAGTCCAAGTCGTAGAGTCCGTCCTCACTCTCTCCGACGGCGGGCTCCTCGGCCCCCAGCGGTACCAACGCCAGGAGGACGATCCATGTCACGGCGAAGTCGATTCTGCACATGCCTCACGAGACATGCACGCCTCATGCCCGTGCGGAGGAGTGGGTGCAAGACTCGGCGCAGACTGGGAATCCCGCAAGGCGTGGATCAGACCGCCCGTACCGATCAGGATACGAGGCCTGACCGATTCGATACGCGGCTTCGCCCTGTCGAGCGCGAGGGCGTGTTGTCGTCCGGAGGGATCTCACCCACCACCGGGCGACCGGACGTCCAGCCCGGCGGCTACATGCCAGGGAGCTGAGGGCGAGGGCCCAGGTTGGACGAAGATCCCGGTTGGGGTCGGGACCAGGAGGGCGCCGCATGTCCGCGAAGGGGATGGGTATCCTGTGCGTTGCGATCGTGGCAAGCATCGCGGGCTGCGCGGGGATGAGACGAGTCTTCACCTGATCCCTCCCAAACGATCTCTACGAGCGGCCCTCGGCGGGGGCGCGCAATTCGATCCTCGATTTCGTGCGGGCCCACCCAGAACTGCGGGGGCTGATCCAATCGGGTCCGGAACGTGCGGCGGACATCGAGCTCGAGGCGAGGAGGGTGCGCCCCGAGTGCGATTCCAAGAGTCCCATGCACGCAGGCCAGACGGTCTCGATCGAGGTGCTTGGGGAACCCGAATTCTCACGGGTTGGGACCGTCGACGTGGACGGGGCCATCGACTATCCGCTCCTCGGTCGGATCCCCGTCGCGGGGAGGCAGCGTCGAGAGGTCAAGACCGAGATCGAGGTGAGGCTCGGGAAGTACCTGCGCGAGCCGCGCGTCGTCGTCAACGTGTCTGAATGCACGCTGCGCCTGGATCCCGCACCACGGAGCCTTCACTCGATTCGCGTGCTCGGAACAGTCGGGAGTCCCGGCGTCCTTCGGTACGACTCCGGCCTCCGCACATCGAGCGCGATCGCGCTTTCGGGGTGGTTCACGGCCGGGGCCGAGCGCCGGGAGGTCTGGGTCCTCCGTCCGCGGGTCGGCCATCGGCGCGCTGTCCTCGCGGTGTGCGACTTCCAGCAGCTCCTCGGCTATGGCGATACGGCGCAGGACCTGCTCCTCGGGCCGAGCGACATCGTCTACGTCCCGTCGCACTCGGCCGAATCGCCCGAGTCGAGGGCCGAATGTCGGGCGGCGGCGCGGTATCTGACCGGGCAGATCGCCCTGTCGGACCTGCTCGCCGCCCTTGGCGCATCCAATCGTAGCCCGAAGCCTACTTGCGTTCCTCGGTCGGGCCGGAGCGGTTTCGCTGCAGCAGGGTCAGCGTGAGGGCCTGCGTCGTCGCGATGAGCGTCGCGCGGTCCAGGACCCCGACTCGGCCGCGCTCGATCATCCGGGCGCTCCGACGCTTCAGCCACGAGGCGATCCCGAGCTGCCAGTCCGGCGTGCCAGGCGGAGGGTCCTCGGTCAGCCTCGATACCAGGCCGTGGACGACCTCCGCCTCCCTGAGGCCGTTTGGACGCATCCAGTGGAACCGGGGCGCGTCCTCCGCGCTCGCGACCCGCTCGGTGAACGTGGCGATGAACCGCGCGAGCTTCGCCATGGAGTCCACGTCCACCTCCTCGGCGACGTCACCCGGCGTGTGGTAGTCCTCGTGCGTCCCCGTGGTGAAGAACACGTACGGGATCCGCTTCAGGCCGAATGCGAGGAAGTCGCTCCGCGGGCCGACGAACTCCGTGCCGATGTTCCAGACTTCCACCCCCTTCGGGCGCGGGGTCTCCTTCAGCTCATGCCCCATGTCTTCGGACCACTCCGTCCCGAAGGCGAAGACGCAGCCGGGGAACCGGTCCATCACGCTCCGCCCGAGCATGTCGAGACAGACCATCGCCTCGACCCGGTCGAGGGGAACCGTGGGGTGGGCGACCCAGTACGTCGACCCGAGCATCCCCTGCTCCTCGCAGTCGAACGCGAGGAACAGCACGTCGCGCGGACGGTCCTCGCGCGAGGAGGCGAACAGCTCCGCGATCTCGAGCAGCGCGGCGACTCCGCTCGCGTTGTCGTCCGCGCCCGTGAAGACCCCCTCGGGGCCGGCGCCGAGGTGATCGTAGTGCGCACCGAGCACGACGACGCCCTGCGAGTCCCCCGTCGCGGGCAGCAGGAAGCAGAGGTTACGCCCGCGCTCGGCTCCGCCCGTCGCGAGGATGGTCTGATACGGCGTCTCCCCCTCCCCCGCGGGTTCCAGCCCGTAGGAGTCCATCTCTCCCACGATGTACTCCGCGGCCTTCCGCGAGCCGTCGGTTCCGGGGGCGCGACCCGCGAGCTCGGGGTCCGCGAGGACCTCGACGTGGGCACGGAGCTCCTTCTCCGTGATCTTCTCCTCGGCCGACGCGAAGAGCGTCAGGAACAGAAGGGCGAGAAAGGCGGCGGGCCGGTGGCGCGGCATGGAGACCTCCGTGAAGTCAGGACCTGTAGGTTCTCGCCCGTAAGGGCGCGGGGGGAAGGCGCCGACCCTGCGCCGCCCCCCCGCGCGCTCACCTCCGCCACCTGCGCACGGCCAGGTCCAGCGGCAGCAGCGCCACGGCCGCGAGCAGGAACCACGCGCCGTAGCCCCATCGCGTCGTCCGCACGGGGGCCTCGAGTTTGCACGCCTCCGCCGGCTCGGGGCGGTCCAGGGCGCCCTCCCCTGCCGTGAGCCTCCTGAACCTTACCGAGTCCCTGCCCGGCCGCGCGAACTCCAGGTCGTACGCCCGCGCGATTCCTGCCTCCGTCGTCT
>CAZYRM010000164.1:0-13835 GCA_964649705.1 uncultured Planctomycetia bacterium | reverse complement strand
AACACGGCCGCGACGGCGATCCAGCGGAGGCCGACGAGCCAGCGGAGGAGCGTCCGCAAGTCGGCGGCGCCCGTGCCGTCCTCGCGGCCGGGGCGGAGGAGGGCCGCGATCGTCCCGAGGGCGACGAGCACGCCGAGGGCGGGGAGGACGGCCCGCGGGAACAGCGGCTCCCGCGCCTCGGCGGAGGCGCCGAGGTCCCACGCGGCCAGGAGCACCAGCTCGACGGCAGCGAAGAGGAGCAGGGCCACGACCCAGCGGGAGAATCCCATCGATCCATCCATGCCCAGGATCCGGGGCTTGTACCGCGTCCGCCGAGGGGCGTCAAGCGCGCACGCCTGGAATCCCCCCAATCGTGACGCGGCGTAGGTGCGCCGCTGACGTTGGGCGGAGTCGCGCCCAGCCCGCTTCGCGGGCACCCCGGCGCGGGGAGTGACACAAGGCGCCCGCGATGCGGGCCGCTGGCGTACCGGGACGTCTCCGACCCGCTTCTCACCTGTGGCGCGGGGAGACAACGTGTGTCCTCCTCGACGCCTCGGCGCAAGTGGGCGCTCCGTAGAGGCTCCTGCTCGACGCGTGTGGAAGTGTGTCGCGCGGACCCAATTCCACCTCGATTCGTGCGCGATTCGTGCGCGAGCGCCTGAGAGTCGTGGCGCGAGGACGTGGAGCAATCTCTTGGGGGGGGGGCTTCCGTCAAACGGTCCCGGGCGTGCGATACGCACCTTGGATACGCACTTTGGCAGGACGATTGCGCACGATTGAGCACGCCACCGCAGGATAGGGTCGGATGCTCGCTCGCCCCCATTCGCCGCTCGTCCTGGTCTCGCTCCTCTGCGCAGCCGCGCTGTCCTTCGCCGAGGACTCCGCGCGTGACCTGCGCGATCAGGCCCTCGCCGACCTGCGCACCGTGCGCGACCAGGCGATCGACCCGCCCGTCCTTCCTCACCTCCGCAACGCCGTCACCTTCCTCGAACGCTCCCTCAATCAGTTCCCCGATGCCGACCACGTCCTCAACCCGCCCCAGGCGCTCGACAACTTCAGGCAGTCGATCGACTCATGCACCGTGGCCGCCAAGGAGGGGCTTCGCGCGGGAAACACGGGCCTCGCCGATGCGCTGAAGGCAGACTCGCTGAAGCTCGCCCAGGCCGCGCGCCGCCTCGCCGCGACGCTCCTCGGGGAGGTCCAGGCGCCCGGGGGGATCATCGACTCCGGGAGCTCCGCCGCGAACGCAGCGGCCATCCAGACCGCGCAGGACGAGATCGCCAACGGAGACGCGCAGCTCCAGCAGCAGGACGCCAGCTTCAATCGCTACGGATACTCCTGGCCCAGGATGGACAACTCGGTCTCGCGTTTTAAGGCTGCGTGGATCGCGGCCCAGGGGGCCGACGCCTTCCTGCTGAGGCTCCTCTCGGCGTCCGAGGACTTCGACAGCCTCTCCCCGAACGGAGACGGGCGGCGAGAGGTCTGCACGCTGACGGCCCAGCTCCAGATCGACTCCCCCGTCAGCGGCGCGCGCGTCCGGAGCGAGTGGACGATGCTGTCAGCGGGCGTCCGCGTGCGGCGCGTGACGGTTGAGCAGGACGCCCCGCAGGGGACCGGCGTCCTCGATTTCTCAGCGAGCCTCTCCTGGGACGGCCTCGACGACCTGGGCTCCCCCGCGCCTGACGGCCAGTACGATTGGCAGTTCACGGCGATCCTGCTGCCGCCGGGCGCCGTCGAGAATCCCCTCACGGGCAGCCTGTCGGGGAACGTGACGCTCGACCGCACGCCTCCCACGTTCGGCGCCACGAGGCCCGCCGCCACGGTCGCCAACCGTCGGCCCGAGATCGGGGTCCCCTTCGCCGACGCCCTGTCGGGGATCGACGCCGCGAGCTCCACGATTACAGTAGAAGGGTTCGATCGTACGCCCGCGTCGGCCCGCACCGCCGAGGGGATCTCGTTCACGCCGATCGACCCCTTCCCCGACGGCGAGGTGTCCGTCGTCGTCACCGTCCGGGACCTTGCGGAGACTGAGGCCTCCACGACGTGGTCGTTCCGCGTGGTCTCCGCCTTGGGCTCGGCCGACCCCGCGGGCGGAGGGACGCTCACGGTGACCGACACGGAGAGCCTCGCGCTCGGCGCCTCGATCCAGGTCCCCGCGGGGGCTCTTGCGGAGCCCGCCACGTTGACCATCTCCGTCCCCTCGGATACGCCCGCGCTGGGCGACATCGTGGCGCCCACCGGCCAGGTCATTGACCTCTCGTCGACGGTCTCGACCTTCTCGCAGGATATCCTCCTCGTGATCCCCTACGACCAGGGGATGGTCGACGCCGCGGGGATCGACGAGCGGGCCCTCGAGGTCTTCTACTATGATGACAGCGCGTGGGTCTCGATCACGGTCGTCTCCCGGGACGCCGAAGCCAACCTCCTGACCATCGCCGTCCGGCACCTCTCCGTGTTCCTGGTCGGGTACCGACGCGCGAGTTCTACGTTGTCGACGTTCACCGTGGTCCCCACGAGGCTCATGGCCGACGGGCAGGACCATGCGGACATCACCGTGGTCCCGCGAGACGCCGCGGGAGTCCCGCTCGGCCCGTACCGCACGGTCGAGGTCCGCTTCCGCCCGTACGACGGGCCGCCTCCACCGCCTCTCCCGCCGGGGGGCTCGATCTCCAGCGTGACGAACGCGGGCGACGAGGTCTACCAGGCGACGCTGACCTCGGGGACCGCGATCCAGAACGTCACGGTGGAGGCGATCGCCCACGGGGTGGTCCTCACGCCGACGGTCTCCGTCTCGTACGAGACCCAGGTCGCGGCGCTCGTCGTCACGGCGCCCGCCCAGGCCATCGCGGGGGCCCCGGTGTCGCTGACCGTGCGTGCGGTGGACTCGGTCGGCGCCCTGGTCCAGTCGTACCGCGGGACCGTCCGCCTGGACAGCTCCGATCCCCAGGCCTCGTTCAACGACTCGACCGTCGCCATCCTGAGTGGGGGGGAGACGACCGTCCCGAACATCGGCTTCTTCCAGTTGGCCGGGCCGCACCAGATCCAGGTCGTGGATGCCTCTCGGCCGGCGATCCTGGGCGAGTCCGCCAACGTCCTGGTCTCCCCGGGCCCGGCCGTGGCCCTGCGCAAGGTCTTCGGCGACTTCCAGTCGGGCAACGCGGGGACGTGGCTGGTCGACCCGATCCGCGCGCAGATCGAGGACGCCTACGGGAATGCGATCCCGGGCCAGGCCCTCGACTTCGAGGCGATGACGGGCGACGAGGCGATCTGGACGACCCCCGGCGGGACGTCCTCGACGACGCTTACGGTGCAGTCGAATGCTCGCGGCGAGGCCGAGGTCTTCGTCCGCCTCGACTCGGCCCCGGGCACGAACGAGGTCGAGGTCAGCTTCCCCGGGGTCGACACAGTGACCTTCACGCTGAACGGCGCCGGGCTCGTGGTCCCGGACGCGATCGCGATCGCCGCCGTGACGCCCGTCGCGGTGGGAACGGGGAGCGAGGTGACCGTCACGCTCACGGACGGAGGCCAGGGCGTGCCCGGGAAGATCGGGCAGCTCACGGTCGTCTCCAACCGCGCCCAGGACGCCTTCAGCCCGATCCAGGACAACGGCGACGGGACCTACACGCTGACCGTCACGCGCAACGTGGCGGGGGTGAGCCTCATCACGGCGACCTACGACGACGGGACGGTGCAACTCGTGAGCGGCAACGCGATCGTGGGCTTCCAGGCCCCGAACCGCCTGACGCTCGAAGGGCCGAGCCCCATCCCGGTGAGCACGCCCGGGAAGCTGACGGTCCGCCTCTTCGTCGACCAGACCCCGGTCCCGGAGATGGCCCTGCAGCTCTCGATGGTCTCTTCGCGGGGCGCAGACGACTCCTTCGCGGCCTTCCAGGTGGAGGGGGACGGCGTCTACTCCGTCGACGTGACGAGCGGGCTGGCCGGCGTGGCGGACCTGCAGGCCTTCTTCGACGACCCGGCGACGCCGACGCCGAACGACCTCTCCTCGAACGTACTCACGGTGGTCTTCCAGACGGTCGCGCAGGGGCCTCCTCCGCCTCGGGTGATCGAGAGCGACCCGGCGGACGGGGAGGGCGGGGTGCCGCTGAACAAGGTCGTCTCGGTGACGTTCGATCGTGCGATGGACACGGGAGGGCTGACCTCGTCGGCGTTCGCGATCTTCGGGGGCCAGGAGGTGAGCTTCGGGTTCCTGCAGTTCAGGCGGGTGAACTGGAACGCCTACAACGCGGCGAACGGGGAGACGTGGCCGGCCTGCGGGGACCTGGACGGGGACGGGCGCGACGAGATCGTCCTCGGGCTGGGGACCTGGCCTGGGAGCGGGGGGTGGCTGCAGATCCTGGACGACGAGGGGACGGGGTACGCGACGTTGGGCTGGATCCAGCTCCCGTGGTCGGCGTACAACAACGTGGACGGCCAGGTGAGGCCGGCGTGCGGGGACTTCGACGGAGACGGGCGGGACGAGATTGTCGTGGGACTGGGGCGCTTCCCGGAGGCCGGGGGATTCCTGCACGTCTGGGACGACAAGGTCGCGGGGCTCGCGAGGCTCGGGTGGATCCGCATGCTCGGCGGTCTCTACAACACGGCGAACGGGGAGACGCGCCCGGCGTGCGGAGACGTAGACGGGGACGGGCGGGACGAGATCGTCATCGGGACGGGGAGCTACCCGGCGAATGGCGGATTCGTGAACATCCTCGATGACGCGAGGTCGACTCCGCCCCACGCGCTGGTCGGGTGGATGAGGCTCGGGTGGTCGGGGTACAACGCGGCGGACGGGCAGGTGAGGCCTGCGTGCGGGGACGTAGACGGGGATGGGCGGGCGGAGATCGTCCTGGGGACGGGGCCCTACCCGGGGCGGACGACGGGAGGCTGGATCCAGGTGCGCGACGACGCGGGGCCGGGGTTCGTGCCGCTCAGGTGGATCCGCGCGAACTTCCCGGCGTACAACCTGGCGAACGGTTCGACGTTCCCTGCGTGCGGAGACGTGGACGGGGACCATCGCGCCGAGGTGCTCGTGGGGTTCGGGACGTACCAGGCGAACGGCGGGTGGATCCAGGTGATGGACGGAGCGGAGACGGCCTACCGTCACCTGGGGTGGGCGAAGGTGCAGTGGCCGGCGTACAACTCGCACGACGGCCAGACGAGGCCGGCGGCGGGAAACCTCCGAGGGGACCGCGTGGAGGAGTTCATCGTCGGGCTGGGGCCGTACCAGGCGAGCGGGGGCTACGCGGAGGTGGTGAACAGCCAGGGGAACCTGGCGGGGCGGGTCTGCTTCCACGACGACGAGGAGGGGAGGACGGTGGCGAAGTTCACGCCGGACCTCCAGTTCGCGCCGAACGAGTCGTACCACATCGAGGTGAAGGACGTCGCGGACACGCAGGGCAAGGTGATGGACCAGGTGACCTCGGACCTGGACGCGAGGACGCCGTTCGAGGCGGACTTCTCGACGGACGTGGAGGACCACTACCTGCCGGAGGTGCTGGAGACTCAGCCTCCGCACGGGGCACGGGACGTGCCGTTGAACGCGGAGTTCCGGGTGCGCTTCAACGAGCGGATGCTCGGGACGCTGGCGTGGAAGAACCTGATTTACCTGACCGTGGGGACGCAGACGTACATCGGGAGTTCGGTGTCTCTGGAAGAGGAGGGGGTGGTCGCGGTGCTCAGGGGGCCGTTCCTGGTGAACGGGGCGGGGTCGCCCGTGTGGCTCTCCGGGAACGGGCCCATGCAGCTCGTGGTGAGCGGCGAGGCGAAGGACCTGGCGGGGAACAAGATGGAACTGGGGTACACGTCGAGCTTCCTGACGCTCAACCCATCGGTGATGCAGGTCACAATCCAGTACCCGGCCAGCGGCGCGCGCGTGGCGGCGGGGCCGGTGATTGTGGGAGGGTTCGGGCCGGCGCCGTTTGGATACGACGTGGAGCTGTCCATTGAAAACGGAGGGAACGCAGCGCCGCTTCTGGTCCGCACGCGTGTGGATGCGCGGGGGCTCTGGATGCAGCCAGTGAACTTCCTTGCAGGGACTTACACGCTCAGGGCGAGGGGGGTCTCATCGGACGGGCAGCTCTCGGCGCCGACGTCGCCGGTGACGATCACGGCGGTCTCGAACCAGGCCGCCATCGTGGTGACGGAGCCCGGGCAGGGGGCGCGGATCAACGTGCCGCGCTTCCCGATGCGGGTGGAGACGAACATCCCGTCCGGGACGACCTTGTCGGGGATGCAAGTCTACCTCGATGACACCCTGACCTTGGCGCGGGTGAGCGAGGACGTCTCGCGGCCCCTCCACCTGGAGGGCATTTCGTGGGGGACGTCAAGCGACGTTCCCTACTGGAAGGCGACCGTCGTGGGGATGCCCGACGGTCGGCACACGCTCATCGCCATAGGCGGCGGGAGCATGGCGACCCTGGTGCTGACGGTGGACAACACCTCGCCCGAGGTCACCGCCAGGCTCGAGCCGGGGGCGGACCTGCAGGGCGTGCTTCGGACGTTCCCCTTCCGCGTGGTCTTCGAGGCGGAAGACCCGGGCTCGGGGTTGAACGTCCCGTCTCTCAAGCTCACGGCGAACGACGAGGACATCCACTGCGAGGTGGTGCACGGCCAGGGCCTGGACCCCGCGGGCCCGCGTCCCGAGGACCCCTCGGTTCCGCAGAAGCTCCGTGCGATCTGGACGCCGACGATCGAGGAGCTGGCCGCGCTCCTCCAGAAGACGCAGACGAACCAGATCCGCGCCTGCATCGGCATCTTCGACCTCGTCGGGAACTGGAACGAGGTCTGCGTGGAGTTCACGATCGACTACTCCGCGGGCGGCGATGAGGAGGATCCGTTCCCTGGCGTCCGCCGGATGCCGAGATCCATTGCGCTGCGTCTCGCCGGGGGTGCGCTGGCCGACGACCAGGGACTCGCCAGTCGGACGACGGGCAACCACCTGCTCATCGAAGCCGTCGACCTGCTGCGGAACAAGGGGCCTGTTTCCGGAGTTGTCACCCTCTGGGACACGACGGAGGGCTCCGGGGAGTTCGTCGACCACCCCTTGCAGTTCAGTGTGACGAACCCCGAAGGACAGGCGGCAATGCGCTTCGTCAACAGCGAATCGGCAGAAACGACCACGATCCGCGTCACGGTGCGCGGGGACGATACCATCGAGCCCCTGACCTTCACGCGAACATCGTACGTCCCGGAGCTACTCTGCGAGGGAAGCCCGCGCAATCCACTTGCCCAGGAGCCTCTCCTCGTTCGAGAGTCGTTCGGGGACTTCGTGAGGCGGCAGGTAGGGGTCGGCGGTCGGCCTCCCGTCTGGATCTTCCGCGCCTGGGACCCTGGAACCAATCAGCCGATTGCCAACACCGAGGTCGCCATCGCCCTTCAGCGAGTCGACCCTGCGACGGGGCTCTGGGTGGACGTGCCGGACGCGGCCTACCTGCTGCCGTCTAGCCAGTACACCGACGCCCAAGGGTACGCGGAGTTCAACCTGGAGGGACGGACTTCGGGCAGCTATCGGTTCGAGGGCCGACTCACCGAGTTCCCAGGAGCGCCCCGGTACCATGAGCCTGGGGAGTCGACAACCCTCTCGATCGCCAGTGCCCGCGCGGTGACGCTGAGGTTCGACAATGGCGACCTCATGCAGCTCGGGCCGGTTGCTTCCATCATCGGTTCCGGGAATGGCCAGGTCGGTGTGGCCGGTCGGGAACTCGTAAACCCCTTCGAACTGGACGTTGCGACCTTCTCCGCGGCTCTCCAGGCTCGACTGCCCCAGGGGTGGACGTTTGTGAGCGGATCCATCCAGTTTGACGTCTTGCCTGGCCCTGTCGCGCCTGCATCGTGGGAGTCGGACGAGTCTACCCACGCCCCCACCGGGACGCTGCGTCCTGGAGACCAGTCGACGATGACGGTCGGGTTCACCCCCCAGAGCCCGCTCGTTCAGGTCTACTTCACTCCGAATCGGACAACGACCCACGCCGTCTCCCTCCGAATCCGCGGCACGTTCCAACCTCCCGTTGGGCCGCCGCGTGCAGCGTCGATCAGGGTGGAGGCCCTGGCCGTCGGTCCTCCGGAGACCGCACTCGTGGAAAGAGATGGCGCCGGAGGCTTCAGGCGGAGCCCACTCCTGCAGCGCTTCGATCCCCTCGATGCCAGCGGGATTCCTAGGATTGACTACTCCATCGAGGCGCAACTGCCGCTCGACGAGCCTGCAACCACCACGGGAGGATTGCGGACGGCGGATGCGTGCCGAGTTGATACGCCCGACATTCCCGGCGCGATGGCCCCGTCGACGGTGACCAACCTCACTCTTGACCGGGTCGCCACCGGCGCCAGAGCCGCCACGTACCGAACTGGCACCAATCAGCCGATCGTCTTCATCGTCCGAACTCTGCTGGACACCCCCACCCTGCCGGAACTCCCATCCGGTCCGGCCTACATACAGGTCGCCCCCGGGGGATTCGTAGCTGCCTTCGCTCTGGCGGAAGACAAGACTGAATCGCCCCTTGCCAGGATCCTGCCCGGGGACATCGATAGGCCGTTCGGATCACTTGACACGATCGCCAAGTGGCGGGAAGACGCCAAGTCCGCCGATCCTGCCGTCGCCGCTCTAGCAATGGCCAAGATCCAGAAGGCCTTCCATGCCGACAAGAACAGCCCACCGCTGAGTTTTGACTTTCAAGGGGTTGTGTCGCCGCAGCCACCCTGGGTGAGAGGCGTCGAGAACCAAGACAAGACCATCGATGTCCCGATTGTCATATCTGTCGTGCCTCGCCTTGGATTCGTCCCACGGTGGTCATTGCAAGACCTCGATGGAGGCGGGGCAGGTCAGCTCGAGGAGAATACAAGGAGCAACTGGTCGCCAACGCACAAGCCTCCGGCGAGTCCCGGCACGGGGCTGCTTTACCTTCGGTACCTCTGGGATCGTCCCGAGGGCGCACCTCTCCAGATGAGGATGCTTCAGGTCTTCCCGGACCACCTTTCGAGAGACATGGAGAACTTCATTACGAAGGAGGAAGGAAGCGGCCTGTTCAAACGAGTGTCGAATCGATGCCTGCCTAAATCGGAGGCTGCGCTTGCTGATGGGACTGTTCTCCCACACTTCGAGGGGATCGCCTGTTCGGCCGCGACGTGGCACGCAGCGCTCGGAGACCCGTACAGCGGTGGCACCAGGCCGATGTTTGATCTTCTTACGCTGAAACACGGGTGGACACTCCTGCGTGGACGCATATGGTCGGAAGTGGCGACCACGAGAC
Source organism: uncultured Planctomycetia bacterium (assembly GCA_964649705.1). Classification (GTDB taxonomy): domain Bacteria; phylum Planctomycetota; class MHYJ01; order WSZJ01; family CAZYRM01; genus CAZYRM01. Next base: position 4,611 of record CAZYRM010000164.1, on the reverse strand, counting down.
TCTATCGAGGGGACATCATTATCTTTCTGTTGCCCTACGTGACACCGCAAGGCGTCTTCGTCATGAAGACCGAGCCAAATCACTACGGTATCGTAGCGACACTCACCCCACTTCAAGGTCGCATGGGGCCAGACGTGTTCTTGTTTGCAGCAGATGAACTGAGTGAGCACTTCCGACACGAGGGCATAGCAGACTACCTTAAGATGTATTACAACCACCCGAAGGGCGGTGCGCAAGACGGAGCGCTAGATGTCGATCGTGTTGACAATCCCTTCATGATCAAGGTGAGATTCCACCTGTTGCTGCAACCGGGTCGCGACCGCTAATGTTGTCGCGCGCCTTCTTGTCGCTATTAGGTGTGTCGCTGCTCTGCGGCGCGCAGACGTCTGGACAGCCGAGTCCCACGGAACCGCAGTCTGAGTGTCTCGTAGTATGGGTCGCTGGTCGGGTGTACGCAGTGACGCCCGCGGGTGCGACGAGTGTCATAGCAGAGGGACGAAGACACTCCGTTTACCCGAAGGCCGTGCCCACGCCCGATGGGCACATGTACTTTCTGAATGAAGCCGCACCGAAAGACCCCGTTGGACTGCTTGAGATCATCCAGCTCATACCGGGCCAAACTGTGGGAGAGGCTGCGTCGGAAGTGAGACCATGGCCGGAGTGCAACGGCTACTGGCCGTGGCAGACGAGGTTGTCACCAGACGGTCGCTTCCTCGCCTTCCGGGCTGAGGAGCTGCCTGAACCTCCTAACACGAAGGGACCTGTGCAACTCTTTGTGGTTCACGTAGAGTCTGGCGCACTGCGCAGACTTACGAGCTTCGACGACACCCTCGATTGGATCCCTGTCAGTTTCTCGTGGAGTCCGAAGAGCGATGCCATTGCCTTCTATTGGGCGCCTTCTTATGTGGGTGCGGATCCGGTGGTGATGGACGTGGGAGTGGCCTGCGTGAGCATCGATGGCGAGTTGCGTCGCCTGAGTGAGCCACAGAGGCATAGGCCCGGGTACGGCGCCATGATGGGCCTTGGACCTGTGTGGGCACCGGACGGGTCGATGCTCTACTTCGATGCGGATTATGAGAGCAAGGAGAAGGTTCCAAACTCCTTCACAAGTGCGGTCTCTCCATACGGCGGGGTCGTGTGGCGCGTATGTCCCGGGGCTCCTACGAGCATTACTCCGGACGGACGATATTTGTACGCAAGCGACGCGGTTGAGCACTCGACTCGCGTCGATCTTCGCACCGGGGAGAGGACGGAGCTCTCTAGCGACTGGCGGTATGCGATCGTGTCGCGAACCGGTCGGTTCGTGGCGTGTATCTCTCATGAGGCCGCTCTCAACATCTTCTCGTCCAGGGGGCGCCTACTGGCGAGCCTGCCGCAGGGGACACTCGGGGAAGTATTCTCTCCGGAAGACATGTTCTGGATCGTGTCCGAGCACGCTGCCACCGGGTCAGGATCTCTGGACGGCCTCGAACTCCTGGACCCAGAGCCTGAGGTCCCGTCGAGGCGCTGGTGGTTGATAGGATCGATTGCTGGATGCTTGCTGGTGGTTGTCGCAATCCTCGCCAGGCGCTACGTCTTGACTCGGCGCCGCAAGGAATGATGCGGTCGGATCCCTCTGGGTCGATTCGCGACGCGGCCGGGGGCCCGCTCGGGCCGTTCCGCACGGTCGAGGTCCGCTTCCCCGGCGTCGACACCGTCACCTTCACGCTCTTCGGCGCCGGGCTCGTGGTCCCCGACGCGATCGCGATCGCCGCGGTGACGCCCGTCGCGGTGGAACGAAAGCCCAGGAGGCCGCGAACCCGCGTCGGGTGGAGGGGTTGCAGCGAGTCACCGAGGTGCGCGAGGGGCGACTGTACGCAGACAGGGCGAAGGGAGCGGGACGAGAGGCGCGTAAAGCGCCAAGTGCGGGCCTCCTCGTGGTCGGAAGTCCCTCCACAGGGACCCAGGCGCCCGATCGAGACGCAGCGTCCCCGTTGCATCGCGGATGGGAGATCCGGGACGTGACAGGGCGACTATGACGAGTCGGGCGTCGAGTCATCGCCCGGGCGCAGAGTCGGGACCTCCTCGAAGACGACCCGGATGACGTCCCCCGGGGCCGGCGCACTCCGCGACCGGAACCTGAATCGCCTCCGCGGCGCGGCGAGGACCGCCTGCCGCGCGCGGCGCGCAGCCTCCTCGCCCGCCTGGAAATGGGAATCCAAAAGAGAAGCACTTGCGCCCACGCCAACCGGCTTGACGCGCCCGACGATGCGCCCCTATACTCGCGGCATGATCCTCGCCTGCGAGTGCGGCAAGAAGTTCAAGATCCCGCCGGAAAAGGCCGCGACGCTCAAGCCGGGCTCCTTCTTCAAGTGCACCGGGTGCGGGAAGCAGATCCCGATCCCCGCCTCGGACCCCGCCCTGACGCCGCATGACGAGGTCCCGGCGGTCCGTCACGAGGAGCAGGCCGCGCCGGCGGCGGAAGCCCCGGACCCCGCGCTCCTCGCGAAGGCAGCCGAACTACAAGGAGCGCTCGACGCCGAGCGCGCGAAGTCCGCCGAGCTGCAACAGGCGCTGGACGCGGAGCGCGCGAAGTCCGCCGAGGTGCAGCAGGCGCTGGACGCCGAGCACGCGAAGTCCGCCGAGGTGCAGCAGGCGCTGGACGCCGAGCACGCGAGGTCCGCCGAGCCGCCGGGAGCGACGGACGCCGGGCACGCGGGCCCCGCCGAGCCGCCAGGAGCGACGGACGCCGAACACGCAAGGTGGGCCGAACTCCAGGAGCTGCTCGACACCGAGCGCAAGATCTTCTCCGAGGAGCTGGACCAGCTCAAGGAGGAGGTCTCCCTCCTCAAGGCCCAGATCGAGGAGCAGGAGAAGCTCCACGCCGACTCGGGCAAGGCCGACGATCGACTGGACCTCATGCAGAAGGAGCGCACCGCGCTCGCGGAGGAGGTCCAGGCGCTCAAGGCGAAGGCCGAGGAGGAGGCGAAGGAGCGGGAGGCGATCTCGAAGGACCTCCGCGACGCCGAGGCGGCCATCGAGGAGGCGCGGAAGGGCGCCGGAGAGGCCCCCGGGCGGTCCGCGGAGCTGGAGAAGGAGCGGAACGAGGCGCGGCAGAGGGTCGCCGAGCTGGAGCAGGAGCGCGACGAGGCGAGGCAGCGGTCCGCAAGCCTCGAGGAGGAGGTCGCGCGCCGCGTCCCGAGGGAGGAGGCCGCGCGCGTCACCGGGGACGCCGTGAGCCGCATGGAGGAATTCGCCCGCCGCACCGCGGAGCTGGCCGCGCGGGTCGACGAGCTCTCGGAGCCGATCGACGCCCTCCGCAAGGACCTCGAGAAGGCGATCGCCGACGCCCGCAACGGGAGCCACGCACCCGCCGAATCCGCCCCGGCTGTCACCTAGACCATGCCTGCGCGACGCATCCCCCTCTGGATCAAGGTCGCCTACACCGTCTGGCTCGCCGTCTGGATCCCGACCTACTGGCGCGAGTACGGGTTCCTTAACTTCCTCTGGTTCTGCGACATCGCGAACTTCGTCCTCGCCGCCGCCCTGTGGCGAGAGAGCCCCCTCCTCCTCTCGTGGCAGACCGTGTCGGTGCTCCTCGTGCAGGTCCTCTGGGTCGTCGACTTCATCCTGCACGTGACGATCGACTTCGGTCCGTACGCCACGGGGTACATGTTCGACAAGGAGATCTCGCTCCTGGCACGCGGGCTCTCGTTCTTCCACCTCGTCATGCCGGTGCTCCTCCTGTGGGCCGTGCGCAGGATCGGGTACGATCGACGGGCCTTCTGGGCCCAGACGATCACGGCTCAGCTTGTGCTCCCGCTGACGTGGCTGGTGACGCAGGAGGGCTACTGGAAGCTGAAGAACCTGAACTGGGTCTGGGGGCCGTTCGACGAGGAGCAGCACTGGATGCCCCCGGTCGCCTTCCTCTGCGTGACGATGGTCGGCTACCCGCTCATCCTCTATCTGCCGACGCACCTCTTCCTGCGCTGGTGGTCGCGGCGCGGTTCCGTTGACACCCCCGGTGCGGCCCGGTAGGATTCGCGCCCAACGGGACGCCGCCTGCCGGACGCCGTCCCCGAGGTCCGATGCCCTCCCCCCGCGTCCTCGTTCTTGGCCTCGACTGCGTCCCGCCCGAGCTCCTTTTCGACCGCTTCCGCGCCGATCTGCCCAACCTCTCGCGCATCGTCGACGGGGGGATCCACGGGCCGCTCGAGAGCTGCATCCCGCCGATCACCTGCCCCGCCTGGATGTGCATGATGACGGGCCGCGACCCCGGGCGGCTGGGGATCTACGGGCTGCGCAACCGCCGCGATCGCTCGTACGAGGCAATGGCGTACGCGACCTCGCGCATGGTGAACGAGCCGACGGCCTGGGACCACCTCTCGCGCGCGGGGAAGCAGGTGATCCTGCTGGGCGTCCCCGGGACCTACCCCCCGAAGCCCGTGAACGGAGTCTCGGTCGGCTGCTTCTTCACGCCCGACGCGACCTGCGACTACACCTACCCGTCCTCGGTGAAGGGGGAGATCGAGCGAGTCGTGGGCCGCTACGAGTTCGACGTGAAGGACTTCCGCACGGAGGAGAAGGACCGCGTCCTCAAGCAGATCCACGAGATGACGGAGAAGCGGTTCC
>CAZYRM010000163.1:0-13982 GCA_964649705.1 uncultured Planctomycetia bacterium | reverse complement strand
TCGGCCTTGTCGACCCAGTCAGCGACGCTTGCCACGCTGGTAGAGGACCTTTCCTCGCGAGAGGATCTCGCGAATGAACGGGTCTTGTCTCGCCAGACGCACGCGAATCTCCTGCGGGGTGAACACGAGGACATCCATCGGGAGGAAACGCACGTGGGCGGTCCGCGCCACCCGCATGATCCGCCGCGCCATCCTCTCCTTCGAGCGCATCACGACAAGCAGGTCGACGTCGCTCCACGCGTGCGGCTTCCCGTGGGCGTACGAGCCGAAGAGTACGATCTTCTGGGGGTGGAACGAGTCCACGATCCGGTCACGAATCCCCGCCAGTAGCCTTGGCGTTACCCTGGGGACAAGGTGGCTGACGTCCTTCAGGTCCCGTCGACCATTGCCATCCGGCTCGGGCGACATCGGCTTCACTCCTCGGGAAACCAACGACCATTGTAGGCGCACCGATGAACCGTGGTCAACGCCCCTCGGGCTCGGCCACCGCAGGGACGGCGGCTGACCCGCTCGGCCGTAGCCCCTCCGAGACGCCTTGACACGCCTCAACAGCGTCATGTATTCTAACGCTGTTAGATGACGGAGGCCCGACATGGGGTCGCAGGACCGGCGCGCGAGGCAGAAGGAGGAGGTCCGTGGGCGGATCCTCGACGCCGCCCGCGAGCTCTTCGCCGAGCAGGGCGTCGAGGCCGTCTCCATGCGGAAGATCGCCGATCGGATCGACTACACGGCCACCGCCCTCTACTTCCACTTCCGGGACAAGGAGTCCCTCCTCCGCGAGCTCTGCGCGAACGACTTCCTGGCCTTCACGAAGCGGTTCATGTCGCTCTCCAGGGTCCAGGACCCCATCGAGCGGCTCAGAGGGCTCGGTGAGGCCTACGTCGAGTTCGCCGTCACCCACCCCCACCACTTCCGCCTCATGTTCATGACCCCACGCCTCCCGTCCGTCGTTCCCGAGGGGGTCCACCGGGGGAACCCGCAGGAGGACGTCTATGCCTTCCTCCGCGAGACCGTGCGCGAAGGGGTGCGCCAGGGGCGCTTCCGCAAGGATCTCCGCGGCGTCGAGGTCGTCACGCAGACCGTCTGGGCCGCCGTCCACGGCGTCGCGGCCCTCGAGATCGCCAACCCCAAGGACGACTGGGTCGACTGGGCTCCCCTCCGCGCCCGCGTCCGGCTCATGATCGACACCCTCTTTCGGGGGATGGCCCGATGACCGTCGACCTCGCCTGGAAGACGCTCCTCCACGACAAGCTCCGCTTCCTCATCACGGTGTGCGGGGTCGCGTTCGCCGTCTCCCTCGTCTTCTTCCAGAACGGCCTCTTCCAGGGGATCCTCGGCCACGCAAGCGTCACGATCGAGCGAGCGGGAGCCGATATCTGGGTCACCCCGCGCAACACGCCGAACGTCGATTTCGCGCAGCTCTTCCCGCGGGGCGCCGTCCACCTCGTCCGCTCCGTCCCCGGCGTCGAGCGCGCGGACGCCCTCGTCGTCTTTTTCCTCAACATGACGCTCCCCTCGGGCGGCACCGAGATGGTCCTCGTCTACGCGATGGAGGACTTCCGGGACTGGGGCATCCCGTGGAACGTCCCGGAGGGCCGCCTGGAGGACCTCCGCTCGGGACCGTTCTTCCTCCTCGACGACTCCGCCTCGAAGCGGCTCGGTCCGTTCGCCTCGGGCGAGTACCGCGAGATCCAGGGACGACGCCTCCGCATCGTCGGCCGCACGCGCGAGGCGATGTCGTTCACGACCACGCCGATGGTCTTCATGGGGCTCGCCACCGTCGAGTCGCTCCTCCCCGACATGATCCGCGGGATGACGAGCTACGTGCTCGTCAGGCTGGAGCCCGGCGCCGACCCGGCCCTCGTCCGGTCCGAGATCGCGCGCAGGCTCCCCTACAACGACGTCCTCGACCGCGACGCGTGGGCCGCGAAGTCGAAGTCGTACTGGGTCGACAGCACGGGCATCGGCTTCAACCTGTGGTTCACCGTCTTCCTCGGGGCGCTCGTCGGCGTCGTCATCGTCGCCCAGACGCTCTACTCGTCGACCATGGAGCACCTGAAGGAGTTCGGCACGCTCAAGGCGATCGGCGGGACGAACGCGGACATCTACCGGATCCTCGCCAGGCAGGCGGCGATCGCGGCCGTCGTCGGGTTCGTCCTCGGCGCGATCCCGCCCCTCGTGAGCATCCCGCTCGTCGAGGCGGCCGGCCTCAAGCTCCTCCTCACGCCCGCCTTCGGCGGCGTCGTCTTCCTCGCGACCGTGCTCCTCTGCCTCTCGGCCTCGGCCATCTCGTTCAGGAAGATCGCCAGACTCGACCCCGCCATGGTCTTCCGCCAATGACGGAGGTGTCGACATGGACGTGCTCGGCGGATACGACCTGACGAAGGCGTTTCGTGAGGGACGGGAGGGGGTCCCCGTCCTGCGAGGCGTCACGCTCTCGCTCGCCCCGGGAGAGGTGGTCGTCCTCGAGGGCCCTTCGGGCTCGGGCAAGACCACGCTCCTGAGCATCCTGGGCTGCATCCTGACGCCCACGAGCGGGCGCGTGGTGGTCGAGGGGAGGGAGGTCGACCCGCGCCGATCGGACCTCCTGCCGGCGATCCGCAGGCGGTCGATCGGCTTCGTCTTCCAGCAGTTCAACCTCTTCCCCGCGCTCACGGCGCTCGAGAACGTCGAGTACGCGCTGAACATCAAGGGCGTCCTCGGGCCCGCCGCGCGCGAGGAGGCGCTCCGCCTGGTGGAGACGGTCGGACTGGGGGACCGACGGGACTTCCTCCCCTGCGACCTGTCCGGGGGACAGAAGCAGCGCGTCGCCATCGCCCGGGCGCTCTCGGGGCGGCCGTCAACGATCCTCGCCGACGAGCCGACCGCGAACCTCGACTCCCAGGTCGGCGCGCAGGTGCTCGACCTGTTCCGCTCCCTGGCGAAGCGCGACGGGAGGGCGCTCCTCGTCGTCACGCACGACCCGAAGGTCCGCGCGATTTGCGACCGTGTGATCGCGATCCGCGACGGCCGTCTGGCAGCGTAGCGAGGAGGGATCCATGGACACGTTCCTGATCGTCCGCCGAGGGGTCCTGCCGGCCATCGCGCTCACGCTCTGCGCGGGCACCGTCCTGGCCGTCCTGGCGGCCCGCCGAACGACGCCCTCGGGGTCCTCCGCGCCCGGGAGCCCCGAGGTCCCGCGGATCCGCGCCGAGGGGCGCGTCGTCGCAAGGCCCGGTGCCGAGGTGGTCCTCGGGACCGAGCGCGGGGGGCGGATCGCCTCCCTCCCCGTCCGCGAGGGGGACCGCGTACGGCGCGGAGACCTCGTCGCCGAGATCGACGCGGCCGAGCTGCGCGCGGCGCTGGACGAGGCCCGCGCGAGGGTCGCCGAGGCCAAGGCCGAGGTCCGCTTCCTCGAGGCTGAGCTGGCCCGGGCCGAGGAGCTGCTCTCGTCGCGCGCGGGGTCGAGCCAGGCGAGGGACCTCGCGGAGCGGAACCTCGACGTCGCGCGGGCGCGCGAGGACTCGGCACGGGCGTCGGTGGCGCGGATCGAGGCCGAGATCGCGAAGACACGGGTCCTCTCCCCGATCGACGGCGTCGTCGTGGCCCGCTTTGCGGACCCGGGCGAGACGGTCCAGCCGCTCGAGCGCGTCGCGACGGTCGCCGACCTGTCGCAGGTGCGCGTCGAGGCGGAGGTCGACGAGTTCGACGCCGCGCGCGTGCGCCTGGGAGCCGAGGTCGTCGTCACGGCCGAGGGTCACGACGGCGTGTCCTGGACCGGCACGGTCGAGGAGGTCCCCGATATCGTCGTGCCTCGCGCCCTCAGGCCCGAGGACCCTGCGCGCCCGTCCGACGCGCGGGTGCTGCACGTGAAGGTCTCGCTCCCGCCGTCGACGCCGCTCAAGCTCGGCCAGCGCGTCGAGGTGGAGATCCGCTGACGTTTGGCAGCCGGTCACCGAGCATGATCCGCCTCGGTCCGCGCAGCAAACCGCTCGCGCCGCTCCTGGCCTGGGTGTAGCATCCGTTTCGGCGCCATCGCACGGTCGTCGCCCGCTTCGTGGGAGGAGCCATGCGGGTCCTGCTCGGCTCGCTGGTAGTCGCCGTAGGCCTCTCCCGGGTCGCACTCGCGGACGACGAGGCGACCTTTCAGTGGAAGACGGTCACGGAGTGGATCGCCCTCCTGTCCGCCGAGGACCCGGCTACGAGGAAAGAGGCGGCCGAGGCGCTCGCGGAGATCGGGCCCGACGCATCGAAGGCGGCCGACGCCCTTGCGGAGCGGCTCGTTGACGCCGAGGTCGGTGTGCGGCGAGCGGCTGCTGCGGCGCTCGCGCGGATCGGTCGGAGGGCCAAGGCCGTCGCACCGCAGTTGCGCGAGGCCTCGAAGGACTCGGACATCGAGGTGCGACGCGCCGCGACGGAAGCGCTGGAGGCGATCGGGGCCGAAAGCGCGGACGCCGTGGAGGCCCTGGTGGACGCGCTGGCCGATGCGGATCCTGAGACATCCTGGGAGGCGGCCCAGGGGCTGGAGAAGCTCGGTCCGCGTGTCATTCCCCAGGTGCGGGCTGCCGCGAAGGAGGGGGCGCCTGCGGCGCGCGCAGCGGCCATCCGAGTGCTGTCCACATTCGGCCCGCTCGCGTTGGATGCGCTGCCCGACCTTCTGACCGCAGCGCAGGATCCGGACCTCGATGTGCGGTCGAGCGCCGTCTCCGCGCTCGGCTCGCTCGGTCCGCGCGCGCGGGAGGCCGAGGCTCTCCTCATCGTGACTCTCAAGGACACGGACACGGACCTGCGCCGGCGGGCTGCGCGCTCACTCGAGGAACACCGACTGCAGACCGAAGAGGCGGTCACGGCCTTCGCCCGCGCACTCGAGGATGACGACGAGGAGGTCCGCTCGACTGCCATGCGAGCGCTGATGCGGCTCCGGCGGCCCGCTCCCGCGATCCTGCCGACGCTTGCCAGGGTCATGCGCGGGCAGGACCCACAGACGCGCTGGCAGGCGGCGACGGCAATCGTGCGCGCTGCGCCGGAGGATCCCGAGGCCGTGGCCCTGCTCGTTGAGGGGGCCCGCAGCGCCGACCTTGGATTGTGGCGGACCTGTCTCCGTGAGCTCCGGTCCTGCGCGTGGGCCGCCGACGTCGTGATCCCTCCGCTCGTCGAACACATGGAAGCGAATCCGAAAGCCGACACGCTGGAGTTCGGCGCGACGCTCGCGGTCTTCGGCCCGAAGGCGAAGGCGGCGATCCCGGTCCTCCTCCGGCGACTTCGGGAGTGTGCGGACGCGAGGTCCTCGGAGACGGTGGCCACGTGGATCTCGGACATGGGCGGAGACCCGACTCCCGCGCTCATCGAAGCGTTGCAGGGGGACAGTCCCCAGGTTCTGGGAGCCGCCCATCACACCCTGCTCGCAAGGAAGACGGACCCCGCGGTCCTCGTTCCGATCCTCAGGAAGTCGCTCGCGTCCAAGGTCCCGCAACTGCCACACCATGCCGCGCTCGCGCTGGGAGCTCTGGGGCCCGCCGCCTCCGCCGCCGCCGGTGAGCTGATCGCGGCCCTATCGAGCGGAGACGAGGGTCTCCGCAGGTGCGCGGTCCGAGCGCTCGCACGGATCGGGCCAGGGAGCGGGGCCGGCACAGACGAACTGCTCCGCATGCTGAAGGACGACCAGCCCGATCTGCGCTGGTACGCGGCGGTCGCCCTCCTCCGTGGGGGTGCCGGGGGAGCGGAAGCAATGCGCGCCCTGGAGGAGTCCTACGATTCGGCGGATGAGCGGAAGCGGCGCCTGCTCCTTCACTGCGTGGCGGAGGTCGGATCGGGCGTGCCCGAGATCCTCCTGCTTTTCCGTCGCGCGATGGAGGAAAGCACTGAAGAGACCCGGCAGATGGCCCTCCTGGGCATCCTGAGGCTTGCGCTCCCATCCGACGAGGTTCTCCCGATCCTCCGTCGAGCCACAGAAGATGCCTCGGATCAGGTGCGCACGATGGCGCTGCAGAACCTCGTCAGCGCTGGACTCCCGTCGGAGGAAGCCCTCCCCCTGTGTGAGCGGGCGCTGCGGGACGACAGTGACGGACCGCGCCGGGGGGCGCTCTGGGTGCTCGGGCAGATGGCCGCAGAGGATCCTGCTGTGCTGCCCCTCCTCGCACGGGCGCTCGAGGACGAAGATCGCCTGGTGCAAATGACGGCGGCTGCCGAGTTGCTCCGCGTCTCGCCGGACTCCGTTCCCCTGGTCCTCCGAGCCATGCGAGGGAGGGAACCGATCGATGCCGCGACGTTCGCCGAGACGGCGCTCCAGAAAGCCGGAGCGGCCGCGCCTCGGCTCATCATCGCGGCGCTGGAGGACGCCGACCCCGACATGAGGGAAGCCGCCCTCGTCGCTCTACAGATCCTGGCTCCGCCGCCGACCGCGGCCATCCCGCAGGTCCAATCGCTTCTCGAAGACGAGGACGAGGGCGTTCGTCAGGCGGCGTACTGGGCACTGAAGCGCCTGTTGATGCAGGAGGAGTGACATGGCGATCCAACGGGTCGCGCTTCTGGCCTCGCTGGCGCTCGGTGCGCGATTCGCGGCCTTCGCCGAGCAACCCGCCGACGCGCCGCTCCCCACCGGCGCGATCGCGCGCCTGGGGAGCACGACCTGGCAACATCCTGGAGGGGCCTTTGGCCTCGCGTTCTCGCCAGACGGCTCGCTCCTCGCTTCGTCCGGTGGAGACGGCCAGGTCCGTGTCTGGGACTTGAACACCGGTCAGCAGACCTTGAAGGTCGGCACGGCCGATCGTTCCACGCGCGTGGTGGGCTTCCTGCCAGGCCCGGGTGGAGCTCGGCTCGCCGTCACGGACGGATCGACGCTGCGGATCCTCGAGTCCGAGACGGGGAAGGAATCGCTGGCCCTGCCGGCTGCGGACCCGTCCGACCCGTCGATCTACGCCACGGCCCTGTCGGCCGACGCCTCCCTGCTCGCCGCCGTAGACCGTAGCAACGTCCAGGTGTGGGAAACGGCGACCGGTGCGAAGCGCGTCGGCCTGAGCATCCAGAACGTCATCGTCTGCGCCATGGCCATTTCACCGGATGGAAAGCGAATCGCCACAGGGGCCAGCAGCATGGGGGCGGCACTGTGGAATGCGGCCTCGGGGCGCCAGCTCGTCGACCTGCCCGGCTATGGCGTGTCCGCTTTGGACTTCTCTCCCGACGGGAAGCTCCTCGCGGTCGGCAGCGAGGACGAGGGCGCCTTCCTCTGGGACCCCGCGACCCATCGAGAAGTCCTGAAGTTGGAGATCGCAGAGAAACAGAGGTGGTCCATGAAGTTCTCCCGGGATGGGTCGCTCCTGGCCGTCTCGGGGGGCGGCGGGCAGACGGTCCTCTGGGACGTGGCCAGGCGGCGCAGGTTCGGACGCCTTCCAGGGGGCGGGGCGGCCTTTTCGCCAGACGGGAAGACGCTGGCGACCTGCGAAGGGGTCCGGATCCGGATCTGGGACCTGTCGAACGGGAAGGAGATCAACGCCGCGCCCTCGCCGGTTTCACCGATCACCTGCCTCGCCCCGTCGCCCGACGGGGCGCTGCTCGCCGTAGGCGAGGGAGACGGGTCGCTGCGCGTCTGGGAGACGGCGACCAGGCGCCAGACTCGCGTCATGCCTGCCCACAGGGGGGGGGTCACATCGATCGCCTTCTCTCCTGACGGATCCACGCTGGCGACGGGCGGCTGGGATGGCGTGATCGTGGTCCGGGAGGCCTCCTCCGGCAAGGAGACATTCCGCCTGGAGGGGGCCTGGAGGGGCACCCAAGGCATGGCGTTCTCTCGCGCTGGGGACGCCCTGATCTGGGGAGGCCAGGATGGTCTCGTTCGCGTCTGGGAGCCCGCCAAGGGGAAGGGCGTGCTCAACCTCGCGGGACAGCGGGGGGAAGGTCCATCGATCGCCGCTACACCAGACCGTGCGGTCCTCTTTTCCACCGGGCACGGATCTCTCAGCGCTTGGGGGCTCGACTCCCGCAGGGTGTTGCACTCATGGCCGTCGAGGTTCGCAAGTCTCTTGGCGATCGATTCCGACGGGAGCCTTCTCGCTGCGGCTGGCGACTACACCCAGCCCGTGATCCGCATCTGGGAGACTGCGAGCGGCAATGAGGTCCAGGTCGTTCCGGCGCCCCCCGGGCGCATGGCGCTCTGCCTCGCCCTCTCCCCTGACAGCCGGACGCTCGCTGCTTCCGGGGATGAGCCCGAGGTGATCCTCTGGGACGTGGTCACGAAGGGCCAGCGGAGGCTGGAGGGACACGAGGGCGCCGTGCGTTGCCTCGCGTTCGAGCCGTCGGGCCGCTGGCTGGCCTCGGGGAGCGACGACGCGACGGTCCTCCTGTGGAAGATGGAACCGACCACGGCAGGTGCGGCCGACGCGGCGACCGACAAGGAGTTCGACGCCCTGTGGGAGGGCCTCGCCGGAGCCGACGCCGGCCGCGCCCAGGCGTCGATGAGGAGGCTCGAGGGCCTCGGCGGAGCGGCGGTCGCGTTCATGAGGTCACGCCTCCCGCAGGCGCCGCCCGAGGCCTCGACCGTGACCGACCTGGTCGTGCGGCTGGGGGACGACGACCCGACCGTGCGGGACACGGCGACACGGGAGCTGGAGCGACTGGGGACATGGGTCCTGCCCTCGCTGCGTGAGGCGGCCGCGCGATCGGCAGGCGAGGAGGCCCGCGCACGCATCCGAACGATCATTGAGGCAACGACATGCCCCCTCCCCATCCCGCCGGGGGAGCGGTTGCGGGCATGGAGGGCGGCGCTGGTGCTCGAGCGGATGGGCACCGAAAAGGCCCGATCGCTCCGTCGATCGATGCCGACGTGGCCCTCTCTCGCGGGGATGCCTGAGCCGTCCGAGGCCCCGCCACCGTCGCGCGTGTCCCGAAGACGTCCCCCCGAAATCGCTCTCTGGGACCGTCCCGATTCCTGCGGCGACCGTCTCCCTCGCGGGGCCGTGGCTCGGCTTGGCACGGCCCGCTTCCGGGACGGGACCGGGACCCTGGGCGTCGACTTCGGCACGGACGGAACGACACTTGCGACGGGCAACGGCACGGGCGCGGTCCGGATCTGGGAGGCCTCGACGGGGAGTCTCGTACGGACGCTGTGGACCGACGCGGGTTCCATCACGAAACTGGCGGTTTCTCCCGATGGCAAGCGTCTGGCCGTGTGCGGGCAGGGCGGCGCCTTCCTCTACGATCTGTCGTCGGGCACGATGACTCGGGCACTGGGTGGACACGAGGGCGCCGTCTTCCACGTGGCCTTCTCGCCGGACGGGTCGCGACTCGCGACCGCCGGAGACGATGCCACCGCGCGGATTTGGGAGGCGGACACGGGCCGCGAGGTCGTCCGCCTGCAGGGACACAGCGGGCGCCTGTTCTGCGTCGCGTTTTCGCCGGACGGGGCCAGGATCGCCACCTCGGCGTACGACGGGTCGGTGCGCACCTGGGAGGCCGCCACGGGCAAGGAGCTCTCGATGATCGCGTACGGCGAGTGGCCCTGCTGTGCGCTGGCATTCCTGCCGGGCTCCTCGGCGCTGGTCACGTGTGACCCGGACGGGAAGGTCCGCGTGTGGGATGGGGCAACTGGCCAGGCCTCCGCGGAACTGGGGCCGGGTGAGGACCCCGTCTGCTCGCTCGCCTGCGCCCCCGACGGCGGGGCCATTGTCACGGTGGACCGCGACGGCCGCGTGGTCCTCTGGGATGTCGAACAACGGAAGGAGCGGTGGCGGTTCGCGGAAGGGCCCGACGGCATCTCGTGGTTCTCGGTCGCCCTCTCCGCGGACGGGAAGACCGTGGCGAGGGGCGGGACGGACGGCATCGTCCTTCTTCTCGACGCGAGGAGCGGACTTCCGATCTGCGAGGCACGCGGTCACATGGCCCCGGTCCACTCGATCGACTTCTCGCCGGACGGCGGCCGGCTGGCCAGCGGCAGCGAGGACTGCACGGCGAGGATCTGGAACGTGGCGGATGGGAGAGAGACGCTCGAGCTCCGCGGCGAGGGCGGATCGGTCCGCGCCGTCGCATTCTCCCCCGAGGGGAAGATGCTCCTGACGAGCAGCCGATATGGGGAGAGGCTGAAGACGTGGGACGCGACGACGGGGCAATCGCGGGAGGATTCGCTGCCCGTACGCGGCTCCGTCTCGTCGCTAGCGTTCTCGCCCGACGGAGGCCTCGCTGTCGGGACTTGGTCGGGCATCTCGCTGTGGCAGATGGGGAACGCGACCGCGATCTGGAACTCCAGCGGGCACGACGAGGGCGTGTCTTCCCTGGCATTCCTGCCGGACGGCAAGTCGATCGTCATCGGCCACGCGTCGCGGGGCAGGTGTGCGCTCCTCGACGCGGCCACCGGCCGGGAGGTCCGCTTCTTCGAAGTGGAGGGAACCACCGTCCGCTGTGTCGCCGTGTCGCCGGACTCGCTCTGCGTGGCACTCGTGGACGGGACCGGAACGGTGCGGCTCTGGGAGACGGCGACCGCGAGAGGACTTGGGGTGCTCGGGGACAGGGAGCCCGCAGCGATGTGCGTCCGATTCTCCCCCGACGGGGCGATCCTGGCCACGGGAGACTCGGACGGCGTGCTGCGCCTCTGGGAGGCGGCGAGCGGGCGGGTGCTCGCGGCGCTCCCGGGCCACAGGGGGCCGATCCTGGCGATCCGGTTCTCGCCGGACGGCCGCACCGCGGCCACGGCCGGATCCGACACGAGCGTCCTCTTGTGGGATCTCGCGGGGATCCTCGCGGGCGGACCGCAGGACCTGACCGCGACGTGGGAGGCCCTCGGAGGCGAAGACGCGATGTCGGCGCAGAGGGCCGTGTGGTCGCTGGCGAACGGCGGTGATCGCTCGGTCGCCTTCCTACGGGAGCGCCTGGCGAGCGGCCGTCCGGACGGCGCGCGCGTCGAGGCCCTCGTCGCGGCACTCGAAAGCGACGACGTCGCGGCGCGGGAGCGGGCGTTCGTCGAGCTGGGCGCCTGCCGCGGGGTCGCGGACGACCGGCTGCGCGCGGCCCTGGCAGCCGCGGAGTCCGAGGACCTCCGCGCGCGGCTGGGGGCCCTGCTGGAGGGACCGAGCTACCCGCTCCTGAGCGTGCCCTGCGAGACGTTGCGGAAGGTGCGGGCCGTCAACGCCCTTGGCCGCATCGGGGGCGAGGCGGCGACGGAGGCCCTGCGTGAGATGACGGCAGCCGCTCCAAGTTCGCGGGAAGCCGCGTGCGCTGCTGCGGCCCTCCAGCGCCGGGACCGCTGACCGGCACCCCCCCTCCGCCTTTTCGATCCAGTCATCGGCCCTTGCCACGCTGGTAGAGCACCTTTCCCCGCGAGAGTACGTTCCTGATGAATGGGTCTCCCGTCACCAGGCGCGAGCGGATCTCCTCTGGCGTGAACAGAAGGACATCCATCGGAAGAAACGGCACGTGGGCGGTCCGCGCCACTCGCATGATCCGCCGCGCCATCCTCTCCCTCGATGGCATCACCACGAGCAAATCAACGTCGCTCCACGGGTGCGGCTTCCCGTACGCGTGCGAGCCAAACAGCACAATCCGGTGGGGACGGAAGGACTCTACGATCCGGTCACGAATCCCCGCGAGGAGCTTCGACGTCACTCTGGGGACAAGGTGGCTCATGTCCTTCAAGCCACCTCGTCCATTCCCATCCCGTACGCCTGACATCGGGCTCATACCTCGGCGACCTGGCCTGAATGTAGGCGGGCCGCGGAGTCCAGGTCAACGCCGCGTCAGCGTATCCGCTTCAGCTTGAAGTCCTCGCCCTGCGTAACGCCGTCCTTCGTCGCCTCGACGCGCGCAAAGAGTGTGCCGTCCTTCTCCAGGCGATAGATGATCCGCTGGGGGAAGTCGTGCTTCGGGTTTTCGAAGACGGCCTCGCCGCCATCGAGCTTCGACAGCGCGAAGGGGACCTCTGGTTGCCCCTCGATGATCGCACGGTAGGAGATCTCGTCGCCCTCCTGGACGATCTTCAAGAACTCGACGAACTGGGTCTGGCCCTGCGACGTGACCCGACCCATCCCGATCATGACGCCGCCCACGGGGGCGAGCCATTGCTCCTCGAACTTCCCGCCGCCGACGTCGCCCTCCCACGAGCCCGCAAGCCAGGCGAAGTCGTCGAGCGACGGCTTCTTCGGCGGGTCCTCGGCGACCGCCAGGACCAGGACCAGGCACAACACGGCCGTAATGCGCGCGATCATGGATCTCCTCCAGTGGTGATCAGGGTTGAAGGAGCGTCCGCTTCCAACCGCGACGGGAGCGGGTGAAGAGCTCGCGGTGGTGGAGGCGGTAGTTGCCTCGCGTCCAGAACTCGATCCGATCGGGGACGATGCGATACCCGGTCCACTGGGGGGGCCGTGGCACCGGCTTCCCCTGGAGGGACTTCGCGAGGCGCTCGTACGCGGCGAGGAACGCCGTTTCGCTCCTCATCGGGGCGCTCTGTCGGGAGAGGAGGGCTCCGAGGTTGCTCTCACGCGGGCGGATGGCCCAGTAGGCGTCGGCCTCGGCGTGGGAGACGTCCACGACCCGCCCCTCGATCCGCACCTGTCGGTCCGTCTGGTGCCAGTAGAAGACGGCCGCGGCGTAGGGATTGGCGGCGAGCTCCCGCCCCTTCGGGGACTGGATGTTCGTGTAGAAGACGAAGCCGCGCTCGTCGACGCCCTTGAGGAGGACGAAGCGGACGTGCGGCCTGCCTCGGGCGTCCGCGGTCGCGAGGGCCATGGCGTCGTGCTGGGCGACGCCCTCGTCCTCGGCCTCCTGGTACCAGACGCGAAAGAGGGCGATCGGGTTTTCCATGCCTGCGGGATGGTAGTCTCCCCTGCCCCGCACGTCAACCCCGCGCCGGAGTGAGTTCTCGTGTGAGTTTTCGATTGCGCGTGGCGCGGCGGAGGCTATCATCTCGGGCCTTCCGATTCCCACAAGGAGCCCGCCGTGAGATTCGCCGCCACTGTCCTGTTCCTCTCGTCCCTCTGCCTCGGGCAGGCCCAGAGCCAGCCCGACCAGGTCCTTGTCTACAAGGGATTCAGCGTCGAGATCGACGGCGCCGAGGTCGCGGTGACTTCGTTTTCGGGCGGCGGCGTAACGTTCGACAAGCGCGAGGTCACCGGAGGCGAGCGGGCGGGCGTCGTCCGCGAGTACACGATCACCAAGGTGAACTGGGCCAACATCGTCATCGAGAAGAACGCCGTCCGGGGCGATACGAAGTGGAAGGACTGGTTCGAGTCCGAGGGTCGCGGCCAGAACGTGCGGAAGTCCGCCAGCATCGTGTTCAAGAACCGGACCATGACCGAAACGCTGCGCGCGACCTACCACGACTGCTTCCCGGTGGGCTACGCCCTCGTCGAGTGCCTGGGGCCGTGCGGTTGCCCCGAGGAGCGCGAGAGGCTGACGATCGGCGTCGGCCGCGGCGAGCTCTCGGCGGAGTACGTCGCCGACCAGAAGGACGCCAGCAGCGAGGTCGCCATCGGCCGCCCGGGATTCCGCCTGCACGGCGCGCCGGAGACGGGGCTGTGGTGGTCGATCAGCGGCCGCGGCTGCGACGTCGAGATGGAGACCCGCTCGGCGGACAACGACCAGCACATGCAGAAGCGGCCCGGACTGAAGTACTCCTCGGACATCACGATCAAGGGGCCGTTCGTGAAGGACCGGAAGGCCGTCATGGACTGGATCAACGCGACGGCGAGCGGGAAGCGCGAACGCGTCGACATGACGCTCGCGTTCCAGAACGACAAGGGCGACGACATGCAGACGTATACGCTGTCCCAGTGCCTCCCGGTCTCCTACCAGCCCCCCGCCGTCTCCTCGGGGAACTACGACATGCTCGAGGAGAGCATCACCTTCCGCGCGGAGGAGACGAGCGCGCGGTAGACGAAACCGAGAGTCGCACCGAGGGGCGTCCCGGCAGGGGCGCCCCTTCTTGTTTGGTGCGCCGCGATAATCCTCCCATTCGCGTCTGATGGGACGATCGGTGGCGGTGGCGTGCTCGTAATCGGGCTCGAAATCGTTCTCGTGCTCGT
>CAZYRM010000162.1:0-14027 GCA_964649705.1 uncultured Planctomycetia bacterium | reverse complement strand
TCGTCTTCCGCGAGGACAAGGGGGACGTCGCCGTCGTCACGATCAAGCGCCCGCGGGTCCTCAACGCGCTCAACCTCGAGGTCTTCGCGCAGATCCGCGAGACGTTCGAGAAGATCGGCCAGGACAGGTCGGTCCGCGCCGCGGTCCTGACGGGCTTCGGCACGAAGGCGTTCGTCAGCGGCGCGGACGTCGGGATGCTCGCGACCATCGGCACGCCGAAGCAGGCGGAGGAGATGAGCTGGGGAAGCCACGAGGTCCTCCTGGCGATCGAGAACCTCGGCAAGCCCGTCGTCTGCGCGATGAACGGCCTCGCCTTCGGCGGAGGCAGCGAGCTGGCGCTCGCGTGCACCACGCGGATCGCGAGGAAGGGCCTCTCGCCGCTCGCCGCGCAACCGGAAGTCCGCCTCGGGATCATCTGCGGCGCCGGCGGGACGCAGCGGCTCCCGCGCGTCGTCGGCTTCGAGAAGGCCTGGGAACTGCTCCGCACGGGGAGGCCGTTCTCGTCCTCCGAGGCCCTGGCGATGGGGTACCTCCACGCCGAGGTGGAAGGAGACCTTGTCGGCGAGGCCGTCTGCCTGGCGCGCTTCGTCGCCGACGGCAGGACGCAGGTGAAGACGATGGCGAAGGAGCCCTACGCGGCGCCCGCGGCGCCCCCCGAGCTCGACCTGGGGCCCCTCTCGCGCAGGATCGACGAGATCAACCGCAAGGCGATCCTCGACGGGGCGAAGCTCGGCATCGTCGAGGGGCTCCGTCTCGAGGCGAGGTGCTTCGGCGAGTGCGCCACGACGAAGGACATGCGGATCGGGATCGAGAACTTCGTCAAGAACGGCCCCAGGTCGAACGCCCCGTTCGTGCACGCGTAGGAGCCGACCGGGATGCGCGGTCCTCACGCCTTCCTGTTCTGGATCAAGGTCGGCCTCGCCGCGATGGGGGCGATCTTCCTCGCCGTGGGCGTCGGCGTCGGCATCACGACGGTCAGCTTCGTGTCGGACGCGAAGCGGGCGGACGGCGTGGTGATCGACCTGGCCTGGCACAGCAGCGGCAAGAGCGGCATGACCGCCGCGCCCGTCGTGCGCTACGATGTCGACGGGAAGGCCTACGAATTCACGAGCAGCATGTCCTCGAAGCCCCCCGCCTACAAGGTCGGGGAGCAGGTCACGGTCCTCTACGACCCCGCCGAACCGTCCGAGGGGCGACTCGACGGCTTCATGGACCTGTACATGTTCCCCCTCATCTTCGGCATCCTCGGGCTCACGGAGTCGGCCGCGGTGGCGATCTGGGTGGCGATCGAGCGGCGCGCCCGCCAGCGGATCGAGCGGGCGCTGGGAGAGGGGCGGCGCGTGATGGCGCGGGTCGTCGGGATCGACTTCAACCGCTCCGTCCGCTACAACAACAGTCACCCCTGGCGGATCACGGCCGAGCACGACGGGCGCCGGTTCGTCAGCCCGAACCTCTGGACCGACCCGACGCCGTACTACCCGGTCGGCAGCGAGGTCCCCCTCTTCGTCGTCACCGGCGATCCGGACGTGTACGCCTTCAAGCTCGAGAAGATGGCCGACGAGGCGTAGGGCCTAGATCTTCTCGAAGACCGAGGCGAGGTCCTCGATCGGGTGGTCCCCCACGAGGCACGCGAGCCAGGGTCCGCGGGAGCGGACCTCGATGTTCGTGGAGCGGACCTCATCGTGGAGCCGGGGGCCCAGCTTCGCCAGGGCGTCGCGCATCTCGGGGAAGCGGTCGAGGTCCTTCGACTGCATCAGGACGACCGTCACGGGCGATCCGCAGCAGCGGTAGGCAAGGCACGCGCATTGGACGTCCCCGAGCGTCACCACGGCCGCGCCCTCGAACTTCACGTCGTGCTGGCCACACTTCCCCGACATGGCGTGCTGCAGGTCGACCTGCATCCCGAGCCTCGCGAGCAGGTACTCCTCCAGCTTGTCCGCGGAGTTCGTCCGAAGCTCCAGCTTCAACTCGCTCGCCGCGAGCTTCCGCTGGAGGCCGATGGCCGCCGTCGCGAGGTCGGGCTTCTGGCGCCGCCACATTCCGTACCAGGTGAGGGCGAAGACGCCGCACGCCGCAAGCGTGACCGCTAGCGCCAGGATCGCTCCGCGGCGCGCCGGGCGGGCCTCGCGTTCCAGCCTCCGCGTGATGCGCGTCCAGGTCTCCGCCGGCATCCGCTCCCTGGGCACGCGGTCGCGGATCGCCCGCTCGAGGCGCGTCTCCCCCTCCACGCGCTCTCGGCAAGGGCCGCAGGCATCGAGGTGGTCCGAGAACTCCCTCCGCGACGAGGGGCCCAGCTCCTCGTCGAGCCACAGCTCCATGTACTGGTGCACGCCCTGGCAGTCCATCACGCCCTACACCTGCCTCCGCTTCGGCGACCCCGCCTCCGTCACGTAGTCCGCCAGCCGCTCCCTGAGCGTCCCTCGCGCGCGCGACAGGTGGCTCATGACCGTCCCGATCGGCGCGCCGACCATGGCCGCGATCTCCTTGTACGAGAATCCCTCCACCGACCTCAACAGGAAGACGATCCGCTGGGCGGGGGTCAGGTCGAGGACCGCCCGCCGCACGGGGTCCGAGACCTGCTCCAGCCACGCGGCCGGGTCCCGAAGCAGCTCGTGGTAGACCTCCGCGCGTTCGGGGGACGCGAGCCCCGCCTCCTCCGCCTCGGAGAGCCCCACCTCCAGGCTCCGTTTCGCCTTCCGATTCAGGTTGAGGACGGTGTTGACCAGGTAGCGGAAGATCCAGGCCTTGAAGTTCGTGCCGAGGAGGAAGCCGTCGAATCCGCGATAGGCGGCGATCGCGGCGTCCTGGACCGCGTCCTCGGCGCCGTTCTTGTCCCACAGGATCGTCATGGCGAAGCGGTAGAGCGCGTCCCGGTGCTCCTCGAGGAGCCGGACGAATTCCTCACGACGTGGACGGTCTCCCGTTGCCATATGTCTCAGTGGTCCCGGGCTAATCCAAGGAAATCCACCCTGTCCGCATTGTGCTCGTGCTCGTACTCGTGCTCGTGCTCGTGCTCGTACTCGTGCTCGTGCTCGTACTCGTGCTCGTGCTCGACCTCGTGCTCGTGCTCGTACTCGTACTCGTGCTCGACCTCCTGCCCGCCCCTACCCGCATGCGACGACCTGCCGATACAGCCTCTCCATGGCCTCGACGTTCGACTCCCACTCGTAGAACCGCTCCACCCGCGCCCGGGCGGACTTCCCCATCCTCCGCCTGAGCGAGGGGTCGCGGGCAAGCTGGAGGATCGCCTCCGCCAGGGGCTTGGGCTCGCCCGGCGGCACGAGGAGCCCCGTCTCGCCGTCGGCGACGACCTCGCCCACGCCGCCGACCTTGGAGGCGACCACGGGGAGCCCCGTCGCCCCCGCCTCCACGGCCGCCACGCCGAACGACTCCCCGAGCGAGGGCATGGCGAACAGGTCCATCCGCCGCAGGACCTCGGGCACTCCCTCGTGCGGCACGGCGCCGGCCCACTCCACGACGGGCCCGATTCCCAGGCGGTCGGCCTGCTTCTGGAGGTCCCCTTTCGCCGTGCCGTCTCCGACCAGGAGGAGTCTCGCTCCCGGCAGCTCCTTCGACACGACCGCAAAGGCGTCGAGCAGGTGGGTCTGCCCGTAGACGACCTCGAGGCGCTTCACGCATCCGATCGTGATCGTCCCATCCGCGGCAGGGGTGCGTTCCAGGTAGGGGAAGCGGGCCAGATCGACGCCATACGGAATGACGCGGACCTCCCTTCCGTTCGCGATGTACTTCTGCGTCTCCTTCGCCTGGAACTCGCTGGTCGCGGTGAGCGCGTCCGCGCGCTGGAGGATGTACTGCTTGAGGAAGTAGTCGCGCTTCGACTCCCCCTGCCACGCGCAGACGTCGGAGCCCCACGTGGAGACGACCACGGGGACGTTGACGTCAGCGGCGTGCTTCAGGTCGGGGCCGAGCAGCGTGAAGAGACCGAGGATGTGGATGAGGTCGGGGTGGAGCTGGCGCAGCTTCCGGCGGACCACGTGGACGTTGCGCAGACCCTGGACGAGGCGGGCGACGCCGCGGGACCCCGAGGGATACAGCGGATGGACGTGGACGGTCGCGCCCGGGATCTCCCAGGCGACGGGCGAGACGAGGTGGACGTCGTGCCCCCTGCGCGCCATCGCCTCGACCCAGCGGCGGCAGTGGATGCTCTCCGCGTTGGAGAGGAAGGCGATCTTGAGGCGGGTTCCGATCATCCTGGCGACAGGGTAAGGCAAGCCCGCGGGTCCGGCAAGCCTTCCCCTCTCACCTGCCCAGCAGGCCCGCTGGAACTTCCACTTCGGGCCGAGCCGCGAGGTCGCGGAGGAGCCGCTGGTAGCGCTCGTCGGATCGCGCCCGCCGGACCGCGTCCTCCACCTGGGGGCGGCACTCCTCGAACGGGATCCGCGTGGCGGACGTCCGCCGCATCGCGCGAAGGAGGTGCACGCCGTCCTCGGTCTCGACGACGACCGCGCGCAGCGAGGCCTCCTCGGAGAAGTACGCCCTGGCCACGCCGCGGGAGAAGGCCCGCGAGACCTGCTCCTCGGTCTGGGAGCGGTCCATCGCCGCGGGGACCCGCACCTCCGCGCCGTCCGCCTCGCACCGCGACAGGGCCTCCTCCAGTCCCGAGACGCCCTTGTCCATCGCCGCGCGGACCGTCGCGACCCACGTCGAGCGGTCGGAGGCGGACATCGTCTCCGGGAAGCCCAGCGCCACGTGGATCCCCGTCACCTCCGCCGGTCGCGTGAAGTCCTCCGGATGCCGCTCGTACCAGGCCGTCGCCTCCGCGGCTCCGACCTCCGCGGCGACCGACACGCTCGCGACGTCCTCCTCGTAGACACGGTCCGCCACCCGTCTCCGGACCACCGGGTCGTCCAGGTGCACCCCGCGTCGGAGCCCCTCCTGGTACAGCAGCTCCTCGCAGACCCACGCGCGGATCGCCTCCTCGCGGCGCGCGGCCCGGGCCTCCGCGGGGAGCGCGGGCGACCCGGCCGACTCGTCGGGGATCAGCTCCTCCGCGAGGCGGTCCGCCTCCGCGGAGGTCAGCACGCGGTCGCCCACGCGTGCGACGAGGTCGGGCGCGGCCGGCGAGGGGGAGGCCGGCCGCCACCCCCTCCTCGCCGCGGCGAACGCGGCGAGCACGCCGCACAACACCAGGGGGAGCACCCGAAGGACTGTCTTGCATCTCATCGATCGACCCTCCCTACTCTGCCTTCTCGACCCAGACCGGCGACGACCATGCCCTCTCGCCAAGGCGGAAGGCCTGCATCGGCATCTGGTCGAGCTCCATGTCGGCGCGGTACCACGTGAGCGTCTCCGACTGCACCGCTCGGACGTAGTACCAGGCGTCCGCGTCGTACGACTCGTCGACGTACTCCGCCTTCCACTCCCCGAGGCTCCTGACCGGGCGGACCTGCGCGTGCAGGACGCCGTTCTTGATCACGTCGAAGCGCTCGATCCGCTGGCCGTTCTCCCCCTTCGCGCGCATCACGAGCTTGGGCTTCCCGCCGCACGAAAGCGTCCCGCCCATGGCCTGGCGCGCACCGTCGGCCTCGACCTCGAACCACAGCTCGATGCGCGCGCCGGACGTCCCGTACACCCGCTTCGCGCGGAGGGCCTCCCAGATCCCCTCGCGGGTGTTCTCCCTCGCGTGCACGGCGACGAGCCCGCCGTGGCACGACCAGGTGATCTCCTCGCCGTCCTCCTGGACCGAGCCCGGCCTGACCTCGTGGTCGTCCGTGCTGGCGATGATGCCGAGCTTGTATCCCTCGGGAGTCTGCGCGTCGGGGTCGAGCCAGCGATTGAGCGCCGTCTGGACCGAGTGCTCGGCGTACGTGTCGAAGCTCTCGACCGGGAGGTACCAGGTCCTGAGCGCGCGCTGAACGAGGGCATGGTTCCCGCTCTTGAGCGCCGCGTAGGTCGCGTCGAACCGTCGCGGGTCGGTCCTCTCCAGGCCGTCCGAGCCCTCGGAGCTGCCATGCTTCGAGAAGAGCTCGACGAGCGTCTGGAACTCGGGGTCGACGTCGTCCCAGTCGACCGTCTGGTCCCCGCGGAGATAGAAATCTCCGACCGTGGTGGAGTATCGCACCTCCTCGTCCGACATCGGGCTGTGCGGGATGGTGAGGACGTCCGCGTCGGGGTGGCCGTCGAGCCATGTGCGGAGCTGCGCCCACAGCTTGGTCGGCTCGTCGTACCGGGGGTCGGTGCAGCGGTAGATCTGCCACGGGACGTCGCGGTCGTTGAAGATCACGCAGCGATGTCCGGACCCCTCGCGGAACGTGACGTCGTTGCTCCCGTACGTGATCGTGCTGGTCATCGAGGTCCACTCGTACCCGAGGAAGGTCGTGAAGACGCCTGGCTGGTTGTGGCGGTTGACCTGGAGTTGGGTGAGCGCCCACTTGCGCGGGCCCAGGGCGAAGTCGTGGTCGGTCACGGCGAGGAAGTCGAGGCCGTTGCGCCGGGCCTGGAGGCAGGCCCAGCCCGGGTCCTCGTAGTGCCTCGCGCCGAAGTGGATGCTTGCATCGGGCGAGTACGAAGTGTGGGTGTGCAGGTCGCCGTAGAAGATGCGGTACTGCTGCGCATCCTGCGCGAGGGCCGCGGCGCCGGACAGGACAAGAGAAACGAGGGTTCGGGTGAGCATGGAGACCTCCTGAGTCAGATCCGTTCCAGAAACCACTTCGCCGCCACGCCCAGGATCGCGACGGACCCCGCCTGGAGCGCCCAGCGGCGGACAAACACAGGCCGCCGCGCATGCCCCCAGGCGAGCAGGGGGCACACGCAGGCGACCACGAGGAGTTGCCCCAGCTCCACCCCGGCGTTGAACGACGCCAGGGCGGCCGCAAGGGCGCCTCCCGACAACGACAAGTCCGTGAGCACGGTCGAGAACCCCATCCCGTGGACGAGGCCGAACACGAGGGCCAGCCCGGCGCGGTGTGCGCCCGGCTCCGAGAGGAGATTCTCCAGGCAGACGTATACGACCGAGAGGGCGATGAGCGGCTCCACGACCCACGACGGCAGGACGAGGAGCCGGAGCGTCGCGAGCGCCAGCGTGACCGTGTGCCCGACCGTGAAGGCCGTGATCGTACAGACGAGGGAGCGACGATTCGGCATCGCGACGAGGAGCGACACGAGGAAGAGGACGTGGTCGAGGCCCGTCAGGATGTGCTCGATGCCGAGCGTGAGGAAGCGGAGCATCCCCTCGTCACGGGACAGCACGCAGCGCGCCCCCGCGCGGAAGACGAAGCCCGACTCCTCGCCGTCGCGGACGACGCGCGCGAGGCAGGCGTGCTCGGGGTCGGCGGCGCGAAAGGGCGCAATCTCGAGCGACAGCGCGCCGCGCACGCCCTCCCAGGACAGGGAGGCCTCGAGGACGCCCTGCGGGCGCTCCGCGCCGGGGAGGCAGGCCTTCACGACGCGCAGGCCGCCGATCACGCCCGCGCGAGGGCGCGCGGCCTCGGTCAGGACGACGCCGTCGGCGATCCACGCCGCAATGCGCTCGCGGTCGACCTCGGCGGGCCCGAGCACGCCGTCCTGGTCGCGGTCGAGGCCCAGGGCCACGGCGACGTCCGTGGTGCGGATGCGCAGGTCGACGTCGACGCGGTCCCCTTCGACGCGCACCGTGGCGAAGCTCTCGCCGATCGAGTGGGCCGATGCGACCGCCGCAAGCAGGAGGATCAGGCTACCGCCGCGCATCGGTCCCCCTCCCGCGCGCGCGGATCAGCGTCAGGAGGGCCGATTCGAGGGCGGCGTCCTGGTCGAGCTCCTCGTCGGCGAATTCGACCTCTTCGTTCGCGTCGGTGGTGGAAAGGGGCTGGACGGGCGCTGGAGCGGCGGGAGGAGGGACGGGGATGGGCCGGCACGCCTCGGCCGTCGGAGTCGCGGGACACGCGACCGCTCGCTGGGGCCTTTCGGGGACTCGAAAGGCGCTGTGCGCGACGAGGGCCGCGACGAGGATGGATGCGATGCCCAGGCCGCCCGCGAGTCGGTGGTGCGCCATGTGTCGATCTCCCGCTCAGTACCGCGTTCGCGATACGTCACGGGAGATCGACTCAAGCTCCGGTCATCTCGTCAGGAGCGGCGCTCCGTGCCCGCGCTACCTCGCGTGGGCAGGCTTGGCGCCCTTCGGGAAGCTCGTGAAGCTGCCGGGGAGCGACAGGCCCGCGGGATCGACGGTGGGGTCTGAAAACGGCCCGACCTCGAGCAACGCCAGGAAATCGGGGCTGTTGATGAAGCCCCGACGGATCGCGAGGTCGACGTCGTTCCCGTCCTTGTCCCACACGAGCACGATGACAATGGCGCCCCCGTTCACTCGCAGCGTCAGTTCCCCGACCGTCTTGTGACCGGGGCTCGCCGTCTGGAACTTGTCGCTGCCGACGGTTGTGTCGGTCTGCTCGGCCGCGAGCATTGCGCCGTCGAAATCCGCCTCGATGTCGTAGGCCTGCCGCTCGTGGGCGCTGTTCATGTTCGTCACGGAGCGGCACGGGATCCCGATCGCTCGCACCGCCCCCTCGGGCGCGACGGCCACGACGAAGACGCCCAACCTGTCGGTGCTCTGATTCCACACCTCGGCCCCGGTGTAGCGATCGACCACCACCCCGCGCTTGATGTCATCCTTCTCCACGCCGCGGAGGGCCTCTTCGTAGGACGTGTACTGCGTGAACGTGACCCCCTCCGTGGAGACCCGGATCACGACCCACAGCACCTGGTCCGGCGTACCGGACGTGGACGAACGCGCCAGCCCGACGAGGGGCTGATTCCAGACTTCGTAGTCGACCGTGCGGTCCTCCGCGACGCCGGCCTCGATGAGCCCCTCGAAGATAATGTGGCGAAGCGTGCGGGCCTCCGTCATGTGCCCCTGGTTGTGCCAGGGCGACTCGAGGTCATCGCCGAGCTGCGACCGCACCTCGGCGGCGAGGTCGGCCGCGACGATCTGCATCTCGATGCTGTTCTCGGGGATGCTCCGCCCGCGGAGCTCGATGGACTCCTGGCCGAGAGCGATCCCGGCAAGAGCGGTGAAAAGGCACAGCGTGATTCGTACACCGGTCATGGGCTGTCTCTCCTACTGGTTCGTACCGTGGAAAAAAGTCTCGATCTCGCCGGACAGCGAGCGGGCGTCCTCCTGGAGCTCCACCACGCGCGTCCCGCGGCCGACGGAGTCGGCGATGCCGGGTCCCTCCCACTCCAGGAACCGTCTCGCCTCCGCGAGGGCGGCGCGGGCGTCGAGGTCCTCGGCCTGGGGTCCCCAGAGGGCCGCGGCGGTCAGCAGCGCGCGAACGGCCCGCAGGCGGGCCGATCCCGAGGCGCGCGCGCGAGCGAGGTCCTCGAGAGCCCCCACGGCGCACCGATCGGGCCGAACGATGAGCGCGGAGATCGCCTCCTCGGCCTTCTGGGGCTCGCGCGGGTCCCTGGCCGCAAGGGCGAGGATTCGGGCCGCCTCGGGGTCGCCGAGCGCGGAGAGGGCGAGGATCGCCGGCCGCGTCGCGTCGGTCGCGGGGGCGAGCGTCACGTCCCGCAGGAAGGGGACGGCCTCCGTCGAGAGGACCGCGTCGCGCCCGGCATGGGCCACAACGCGGCGCGAGCGGGCCAGGATGTAGAGGGCGATCGCCTTCCGCCGCGGGTCGGGCGACTCGCGGTAGGCGCGGAGGGCCTCGTCGACGCGATCGAGGGTCGGGTGTTTCCCCCACTCAAGCGCCTGGGCCTCCAGGTCCGAGGGAGGCTCCGTGGGGGTGCCAGGAACGGTGGGGTCGGGCGCCGCGACGAGGGCCGGCGACGCCTCGGGCCTCGCTTGGGGGAGTGAGGCCGCAGGTCCGGACTCCTGCGCCGGCCGTGGGTTGTGACGCACGGGCGCCTCACGGTCGAGGCGCGCAAAGGCGCCCCAGGCGGCGGCCACGAGGAGGACCAGGGCCAGGATGGCTGTACGGAGCATTCGGCGGGTCTCGGTCGGAATCGACACCGTTCCCCCGCTCGCGCAGGGTCCAGAGAAGACGGCGTCTCGAAGGTCGCACGCCGAGTGGGGTGTCGAAGGGGCAACAGGATACCGATCTCATCGGCGGGCGTCACGCGAAACCTCGCCGTCCGTTCCGGGGTGAGCGCACCGGCGTGCGCTCACACGCCCGCCCTCGGTCGCCGCCCGCGCCCCGCACACGCGCGGAATTCCGCACGTCGGCCTTCCGGTGCGGCCGATGATCGTGTAGTCTCCTGTCGCCGGGTAGGAGGCCCCATGAGTCGCCGCCGCGCCGCCGCCCCCATCGAGGGGCTCCGGGTCGCCCTCGGGATCGCACTGCTCGTCGACGCCGTCCGCTCGTTCTCGACGCCAGAAGCATCGTTCCTCGCGATGCTCGTCCGCCTGCCGGGCGGGAGCGTCCTCCCACCGGTCGCGGCGGCCGCGCTCGGCGCCGCCCTGCTGCTCCGCGGACGCCTCGCCGCCGCCACGCTCGCGGGCGCCGCGCTCCTCGCCGGCTGGAACGCCGTCGAGTTCTACGGGCTCCTCGGCCGAGGCCTCCGGGCGCTGCCGTTCCCGATGTCCCTCCCGCTTGCGGTCCTCTTCGCGTGGATCGCGGTGCGCGCGTGGCGCCCTGGCGGCCGCGTGTCGTGGACGTGGGCCTTGGGCGGGGCGGCCATTGGTGCGCCGGCGCTCCTGCTCCTCCACCTCCTGACGTTCGGTGCGACCGACTACGCCCGGCAGGCCGACGCCATCGTCGTTTTCGGCGCCAAGGTGTACGAGGACGGCTCCCCCTCCCTCGCCCTCGACGACCGCGTCAGACACGCCCTGAGGCTCTACCACCAGGGCGTAGCGCCGCGCATCGTCTTCTCCGGCGGCCCGGAGGAGGTCGCCTGCATGGCGCGGATCGCCCGCGAGGACGGCGTCCCCGAGCCCGCGATCGAGCAGGACCCCGAGGGGCTCAACACCTGGGCGACCATGGCCAACCTGCGCCACCGCCGCGTGGTCGCCGTCTCCCACTACTACCACCTCGCCCGGATCAAGCTGTGCGCCGGGAAGCTCGGGATCCGGTGCTCGACCGTCCCCTGCCGCATGACCCGCGCCCTGGCGCGCGAGCCGTACTGCGTAGCGCGGGAGCTGCCCGCGTTCGTCGCCTACTATCTCCTAAGATAGTCGTCGAACTTCGTTCCCCACGCCGCGCGCCCCGGCTATCCTGGGTCCCATGCCGCTCGATCAGGTCGGCCGGTACAAGGTCACCGGCAGGGCGTACCAGGGCAAGGGGTGCCTGCGCTACCCCGCCGTCGACACGGTCCTGGGCCGCGAGGTCGTCCTGCGCACGTCACCGTCCTTCCTGAGCGGAGACACGCAGGTCCAGGGGCGCCTCCTGGCGCAGGCGAAGCACCTGGCGAGGCTCCGCCACCCGAACATCGCGGCCCTCCTCGACGTCGTGGAGGCCGACGGCCGGGTCTTCCAGGTCCTCCCGCGAGAGAAGGGGCAGAGCCTCGCCTGGCTCGTGCGCAAGGGACGCCCCGCGGAGATCGACTGGGCCCTCCGCCTCGCCGCGGGCCTCTGCGACGGCCTCTCCTATGTCCACGCCGAGGGCGTCATCCACGGCAGGCTCGCGGCTGAGTCGGTCTTCCTCAGGGAGGACGAGAGCCCCGTGCTCGTCGGATTCGAGCCTGACTCGTCGACGATCGGCGATCCGCTCCTCCGCGTCGAGACGGTCGTCGAGAACTCGCGCTACCTCGCCCCCGAGGTCTGTCGGAAGGAGAGGGCCGACCCGCGGACCGACCTCTGGTCGCTCGGCGTCCTCCTCTTCCACCTCCTCACCGGGCACTACCCTCAGGCCGCCCGCGACGCGGTGGCGGTCATGGAGGAGACGTCGGGGGAGAAGCCGTGCCGTGCGATCGCGACGTTCCGAGAGGACCTGCCGGCCGGAGTCGCGGCGCTCGTGGACCACCTGCTCCAGAAGGACCCCGCGCTGCGCCCGAGGGCGGCGGAGGACGTCCACGCCGCGATCGAGGTCCTGCTCGGCGGGGAGGTCGAGCCCTTGGCGGCCGCACGGACCGTGCGGCTCGTGGAGCCCCGCCCCGAGGGGCTGCGCCGCTTCGCGATCCTGGAGCGCGTCGGGAGCGGTGCCTTCGGCGTGGTGTTCCGCGCCCGATCCAGGGAGACGGGAGAGACGGTCGCGCTGAAGTTCCTCCGCCCCGACGTCGCGGACGACCCGAACGCCGCGGCGAGGTTCCGTCGGGAGGTGGAGGCCGCGCGCGCCATCGACCACCCGAACGTCGTGCGCGTGATCGACGCGGGCCAGGACGGCGACGCCGCATACGTCGCGATGGAGTTCGTCGAGGGGCCCTCGCTCGCCGCACGGTTGCGCCGCGAGGGGCCGCTCCCCTGGCGCGAGGCCGCGCGGATCGCGGCGGAGGTGCTCGACGCACTCGCGGCGGCCCACGCGCGCTCCGTGGTCCACCGGGACCTCAAGCCCGCGAACATCGTCCTCCGCGGCGGGGAAACGCCGGTGATCCTCGACTTCGGAATGTCGCACCTGGGGAACGCGACGCGCCTCACGCACGCCGGAGACGTCCTCGGGACTCCCGCATACATGGCGCCTGAGCAGATCGAGGGACGCGGCGCCGACCCGCGCTCGGACCTCTATGCCGTCGGGGCCATCCTGTACGAGATGCTCTCAGGGGGGCCGCCGTTCAGCGCCGAGACGCTCCCCGAGCTGTGCCGCAAGGTCTGCGAGTCGGAGCCCGCGGCGCTCGACGCAGCCATCCCCGACGCGGTGCGCTCGGTCGCCATGGGGCTACTCGCAAAGGACCCCTCGCGACGCCTCGGCCCCGCTGCCGACGTGGCTGCCGCGCTTCGGGCGCGTCTGGCCTAGTGCCGCGTCAGGCGCCATCTTCGCGGTAGGATGGCGCCTGACGCGACGCCGGGCCGCAGAGTCGATCTGTCTCGCGAGAGCTCCAGGTAATCGGGTCATTCCACCCACCCCAATCCGCGCATGAACCAGAGCGACGCAAAGACCCAGGAGAGAGCGACGAAGCCAATCGAGGCCCAGCCCAGGGGACTGGCGGCGTGCATGCGGACCGTGGACAGAGACGCCAGGGGTTGGCCGCGATAGGCCTCCTCGAGCGCCGCGCGTCCCTGCCTGGACCACATCGCGGCCAGGCAGAAGAGCGGCGGCAGCGTGCAGAGGGCGATCGTCAGCCAACGCAGGGTGAGCTGTGGACGCAGGAGGAAGTTCCCCATCTCGAGGAGAAGGAACGCGAGCCAGCAGAGGCAGACGATCGTCAGGAGGGCCCTGGCGACACGGGACCTGCGCAGGATGCCGAGCGAGAGGGCACACGTGCCCAGCGCACCCAGCAGGATGGCCCAGTCCGTGGTGGTGCGCGCCTTCGCGACCACCATCGCGAATTGCGCGCACCCGAGGGCCGCGAAGATCGCCGTCCCACGCGAGGCAAACCTGGAGAGTCGCTGGGCCACGCCGGCCACGATGAGGACACCGATCACGATCTCGAGCGCGGACATCGTGCCGAGGTCCCGACGCAGGTAGAAGAGCGAGAAGCTCACGCACAGCGACGCCGCGTGCAGCCCCGCCGTCCACCCGGCTCCGCGAAGCAGGACTTCGCCCTCCCAGGCGTGGATCGGCAGCCTTCGGCCCTCCACCTCGACTCCATGGTCGACGAGTCCGGTCGGGTCGACGGTCGCCCCGCACGCGGGACACGTGTGGAGTTCCTCCTCGACGAGCTCCTGCCCGCAAGTGCAGCGCATGCGAGGATGACTCCTCCACGAGCGCGCCTACAGCGCCGACATGTCGATCCCCAGGTCGCGGGCGCGGGTGTAGAACCAGCGGCGGTTTGCCCCCGTCTGCGCGGCGGCCTTGACCACGTTCCCCCCGGCCGCCCGCACCGCGCGCTCGATGAACGCGCGGTCCATCAGGTCGCGATGGGCCCCCTTCGCCGCCTCGAGCTCCGCGTAGGTCGCGGCCCCGCCGGACAAGCCCTTCGCCCCCGCCCGGACGGCTGGATGCAAGACCTCGGGCGGCAGGTCCGCCTCCGTCAGCTCGCGCCCCTTCCCCACGGCGAGC
>CAZYRM010000161.1:0-14027 GCA_964649705.1 uncultured Planctomycetia bacterium | reverse complement strand
GGTGGCGTGCTCGTCATCGGGCTCGAAATCGTTCTCGTGCTCGTTCTCGGTCTCGGTCTCGACGCCAGCGTTTCGAGAACGAGACCGAGAACGAGCACGAGAACGATTTCGAGCCCGATGACGAGCACGCCACCGCCACCGATGCCGTGAGAGGAGCGGAGAGAGCGAGTCGATCGCTGGTGGAGGACTCGGAATGGCGCGGAGGCTCGGCATCGGAATCGTCGGAGCTGGGTTCGTCGGGAACTTCCACCTCCAGTCCTTCGTCGGCGTCCGCAACGCCGACATCCTCGGCGTCGCCAGCCGAACGCGCGAGAAGGCCGAGCGGGCGGCGAAGCGGGCCCAGGACCTCGGCGTCGGCGAGGCGCGGGCGTTCACCAGCATCTCCGAGATGGTCCGGAGCCCCGGGATCGACGCGGTCTGGATCTGCGTCCCGAACCACGTCCGCATCGAAGTGATGGAGGAGATCGCCTCCGCCGGGAAGGGCAAGCTCGTCGGCGTCGCCTGCGAGAAGCCACTCGCGCGGAATGTGCGCGAGGCGAAGAGGATGGTCGAGCTGGCGAAGCCCTTCCTCCACGGCTACCTCGAGAACCAGCTCTTCATGCCCCCCGTCTCGCGCGGCAAGGAGATCCTCTGGCGTCGAGGCGCGGCCTCCACGGGCCGTCCCTACCTCGCGCGGAGCGCCGAGGAGCACGGCGGGCCGCACGAGCCGTGGTTCTGGTCCGGGAAGCAGCAGGGCGGCGGCGTCCTCAACGACATGATGTGCCACTCGCTCGAGGCGGCGCGGTTCCTTGTCACCGAGCCCGGGAAGCCCCGCGGGAGCCTCCGCCCCCGCACGGTGAGCTGCGAGATCGCCACGCTCAAGTGGTCGCGTCCCGAGTATGTCGCGCTCCTGAAGGAGAGGATGGGGATCGACTACGCGAAGACGCCCGCCGAGGACTTCGCGCGCGCGAGCGTGACGTGGGAGACGGAGGACGGCCTCCCTGTTGTCACCGAGGCTACCACGTCCTGGAGCTTCGTCGGCCCGGGCCTCCGCCTCTCCTTGGAGGTGATGGGGCCCGAGTACTCGATGCAGGGGAGCTCGATCAACAACCGCCTCGCCCTCTTCTTCAGCCGCGAGGTCGTCGGGAAGGCCGGTGAGGACATCGTCGAGAAGCAGAACTCGGAGCAGGGCCTCATGCCAGTCGTCACCGACGAGGAGATCGAGTACGGGTACACCGCCGAGAACCGGCACATGGTCGAGTGCTTCCTCGCCGGGAAGCCGCCGATGGAGACGTTCGAGGACGGACTCGAGGTGACGAGGCTCCTCATGGCGTGCTACCTCTCCGCGGAGCGGGGGGAGCGCCTCTCGTGGCCGCCGGAGGGTCTCGACGACTTCATCCCGTCCGTCGCCAGGGAGACGTACAAGCCGTCCGACGCGTTCCGGGGGAGGAAGTAGACGATGAACGGTCCGCAGCCGCTACCTGCCGGCCTCAATGCCCGCCTCTCCTTCATGATGTTCCTCCAGTACGCCATCTGGGGGGCGTGGCTGCCGCTGTTCTACTCCTTCCTGACCGAGTACCGCGGCTTCAAGGGCGAGGACGCGGGGATGCTCTTCTCGATCGGGGCCATCGGCGCCCTGGCCGCCCCGTTCATCGCGGGGCAGATCGCCGACCGCTGGTTCAACACGGAGCGGTTCCTCGCCATCAGCCACCTGCTTGGCGCCGCCCTGGTCTGGCAGCTCGCCGATGTCGAGAATTACTCGAGCTTCGTCGTATTCGGCCTGCTGTACTCCCTCATCTACGCGCCGACCCTTCCGCTGACGAACTCGCTCGCCTTCCACCACCTGCCCGACCGCGACCGGGACTTCGGCCGGGTGCGCGTGTGGGGGACCGTCGGCTGGATCGCGGTCGGGATCGGGATTGGCCAGTGGCTCCTGCACAGGCACACGCCCGCCGCGTCGGTCGGACCGGAGGCGGTGAGGCTCGCACAGGTCGCCGGGATGGCCGACTCGTTCCGCCTGAGCGGTCTCCTCGGGGCGCTGCTCGGCGTCTACTGCCTGACGCTCCCGAAGACGCCCCCGCAGCCAGGCACGCAGAAGTTCGCCCCGTTCGAGGCGCTGGGCGAGGTCAGGAAGATGCCGCTCGTCGCCCTCTTCCTCGTCTCCTTCCCGATTGCCTGCGTCCACCAGTTCTACTTCGTGCACACCGCCGGGTTCCTTGGGACGCTCAAGCATCCGGCGGCCGACTCGATCAACAGGGTCTTCGGCGTCGGAGGCGGGGGCCTGATGACGATCGGTCAGATGGCGGAGATCTTCGTCCTCGCGTTCATGCCTCTCCTGGCCCGGGCCATGTCGAGAAAGACGCTCCTGACGATCGGCCTTCTCGCCTACATCGCGCGGTTCGCCGTGTTCGCCTACGCCCCCGTACCGGCGGCGGTGATCCCCGCGCTGGCGCTGCACGGCTTCGTCTTCGGCTGCTTCTTCTTCGTCTGCTTCATGATCGTGGACGAGAACACGTCCAAGGACGTCCGGGCCAGCGCGCAGGGGCTGTTCAACTTCGTCATCGTCGGGCTCGGGACGATCGTCGGGAACTACTTCGCGGGACAGGTGGCGGGGTTCGCCAAGGCGGGCGGGAAGACCGACTACCAGCTCCTCTTCGGCGTCCCGATGTGGATCTGCGTCGCCTGCTTCGCCGCCCACATGCTCCTCTACCCCCGCACGCCGAAGGCGCAGGCGGCCTGACGTGGAAAGCGTCTCCGCCGCGGGAGGGCTCGACGCCCTTGAGCGCGAGCTGCTCCAGCTCCTCTGGAACCACGGCCCGATGAGCCGCTGGGAGGTCCACGAGCGGACCGGCCGCCGCCCGAACTCGATCGGCGACGCCGCCGCGGGCCTCCTCGAAAAGGGGATCGTCCGCGAGAAGGAGTCGATCGCGCGCGGGGCCGGCCGCCCCCGAATCCCGCTGGAGATCGACCCGACGTCGCGGACCGTCGTCGGCGTCTCGGTCGAGCGCGGGGGGCTGGAGGCCGCGCGCTTCTCCCTCCTCGGCGTCGAGGTCGGGGAGCGGCTCCGCAGGCGCCTGGGCCCCCGCGCCCCGATGGCGGAGTCGGTGCGCAAGGCCCTCTCGAAGCTCTCCGACGGCCGAACGCTCGCGGCGGGAGTCTCCGTGCCCGGGCTCGTCGACACCGTCCGCCGCCGCGTGCTCCTCAGCTCGGCCGCCCCGGACGAGGGGGCGATCGACCTCGACGAGGCCTGCCGTTCGCAGTGCGCCCCGGTCGTCGTCGACAACAACATGCATGCGATGGCGGCGAGGTGGAGGCTCGCCCACCGCGCCGCCCCCGACGAGGACCTCCTCCTCGTCTACCTGGCCGACGGCGCGATCGGCGCGGCGGTCCTGGTGAACGGCCGCCCCAACCGCGGCTGCGTCTCGGGGGCGAACGAGCTGGGACACACGCGCTTCTTCGTCGAGACGCCCACGTGCTACTGCGGCCATACCGGGTGCCTGGAGCGGATCTGCTCCACGGAGTTCCTGCGGGGGGGCGGAGGCCCTCGCGTGACGCTGGAGGAGGCCCTCGCGCAGGGGGGCGCGCCGGCCGTGCTCGATCACCTGTCTCGGGCGATCTCGAACGCGGTCAACTTCATGAGGCCGCACCGCGTCGTCCTGGCGGGGCCCCTGGCGGCGCTCGCGCCCTTCGCCGACGCGCTGCGCGAGGGGGTCCGCCGCGAGCTGTTCCCGGCCTTGTCGTCCCGGGTTCGGTTCGAACGCTGGGAGGGCTCCTCGGCCGATATGGTCCTGGGGGCCGGGCACCTCGCGATCGCCTCGGTGCTCGACCCGTCGTGGAGCCAGGCCGCCCCGGTGGAGTAGGAGATGGACGTCGTCGTACGTGACGGCCCCGGGCAGGTCGCCGTGGAGGCGGCCGACGTCGTCTGCCGACTGCTCGCCGCGAAGCCCGACGCCGTGCTCGGCCTCCCGACGGGGAGGACTCCCCTCGCGCTCTACGAGGAGCTGGTGCGCCGTTGCCGCGAGGGGGGCGTCTCGTTCCGACGGGCCACCGTGTTCGCGCTTGACGAGCTGCTGGGACTCCGCGGCGGCGACCCGCGCTCGTTCCGCGCGACGCTCCAGGGGGCGATCGTCGCGCGCGTCGACCTCGACTCGACGAGGTTCCATTCGCCGGAGGGGGACGGAGGGGAATACGAGGGCCTCATCGCCCGCGCCGGCGGCCTCGACCTCGTCCTGCTGGGGATCGGACGGAATGGGCACATCGCTTTCAACGAGCCGGGCTCGGCCCGTGAGTCGAGGACTCGGCGCGTGACGCTGGCGACCGCCACGGTCGAGGAGATGACGGCCGCGTTCGCCCCGGACCCGCCCCCTCGCGAGGCGGTGACCATGGGCATCGCGACGATCCTGGAATCGCGGCGCGCGGTGCTCCTGGCCGTGGGCTCGGGGAAGGCGCCGGCCGTGGCGCGGGCGGCCTCGGGGCCGATCGACGCCTCGTGTCCAGCCTCGTGGCTGCGAGCGCACGCCGAGGCGTCGCTCGTGATCGACGCCGCGGCGGCGGGGAGGAGGGCGTGATCGCGGGCGGCCTGATCGACACGCACCTGAACGGCGCGCTCGGCGTCGCGTTCGACGCTGCGACGCCCGAGGACCTCGCGCGGATCGGCCTGTACCTTGCTCGGAGGCACCGTCTCGCGGGGTACGTGGCGACGCTGATCTCGCAGCCGCGCGCCAGGCTCGTCGCGGCCATCGCGCGTCTGCGCGACGCCGCGACGCTGCCCGGGGCGCGCTGTCTCGGGATCCACGTCGAGGGGCCCTTCCTGAGCCCCGCGTACCGGGGCGCCCACCCGAGGCGGGCCCTGCGGCGCCCCGACGTCCGCGAGTTCGCCGAGTGGGTCCGCGCGGCGGACGGGAGGCTCCGCATGATCACGATCGCGCCCGAGCTGCCGGGGGCGATCCAGGTGATCCGCGAGGCGCGGCGGAACGGCGTCGTCGTCTCGATCGGCCACACCGGCGCGACGTACGAGGAGGCGCGCCGCGCGATCCGCGCGGGCGCGACGCACGTCACCCACGTCTTCAACGCGATGAGGCCCTTCCACCACCGCGACCCGGGCGTCCTCGGCGCGGCGCTCCTCGAGGACGTCTGGGTCGAGGCGGTCTACGACGGCCGCCACATCGGGCGGCAGGCGATGGAGCTGCTCCTGCGGTGCAAGGGGAAGCAACGGATCGTCCTAGCGAGCGACGCCTCGCCCGCCCTCGGCGCCAGGGCGGGGCGGTACCAGTTCAGCGGCATCGCGATCGACCTGAGGGGCGGGAGGAGCGTCGTCCGGGGGACCACCAACCTGGCGGGGAGCGCGGCCGGCCTGTGGGACTGCTACCGGCGCTTCGCGCGCGACTTCGGAGAGGCCCCGGAGGTCGTGACGACGAACCCGCTCACGATGCTGGGCCTCCGCGGCCGTTAGCGCGGCGCCAGGTCGAGGTAGCGCCTGCGCGTCTCAATCGAGAGGCCGTCCTCGACCACGTCGTAGATCGTCTTCCCCGCGGCCGCGACGACCCCGAGGACCTCCTGGTAGTATGCGTCCGTCACCGCGCGGACTCCGGTGATGTCCGCGAACTTCGCGAGGAGCGCCCTCCCTTCGGGCGTCCCGGCCAGGTACTCGAGCGCGCTGCAGATCCGCTCCCTCTTGCCGCGCTCGAAGTCCTTGCGGAAGAAGATCGGCTCGTTCGGGATCGGCGGCGTCGTCGAGATCACGCGGAACTCCGGCTTCCCGGCGACGTGGTCCGCATAGGTGGTCGCCGCCGCGGCCGTGTTGTTCCGCAGGCACTCCAGGGCCTCCGCGTGGCTCCCGGCGAAGTGGGCCTCCACCTTGACCCCCTGGTCCGCGAAGAGCTTCATCGGGAAGACGTACCCCGTGGTGGAGTAGGGGCTCACGAAGGCGACTCTCGTGAAGGCGAGCTCGGCCAGCTTCTGGGTCTTGATGTCGGCTCGTACAACGACGACGCCGGCGAAGGTGTCGACCCGGTCCTTGCGCAGGACCTGCACCCCGGCCTCGACGCCGTGCTCGGCCCGGGCCAGGAGGTACTCGAAGAGGCCCAGGAGCCCCACGTCGGCCGTCCCCTTGAAGGAGTCGATCGCCTCCACGGACGACTTCTCGGTGCGGACCTGGACCTTGAGGCCCGTCCTCTCGCTCAGGAAGTCGCCCAACGCCTTCATTCCCTGCTCGCCCGCGCTCCGCGCGTGCTCCGGTGAGACGACGAAAACCACCGGCTCGTCACTTGTCCCGACCTGCCCCTCCTTGCGCCCCCACGGGTCGGCGATCGCGACGAGGAGCACTCCCAGCCCGACGAGGCACAGGAGCAGGATGCCGACGCCGGTGGCGGCGGGCAGGACGGGCACGGACGGAGGCGTCGGGGGGCTTGCGGGCTGATCCGACATGGTTCTCTCTCCCGGGGTTGGGCAGATTGTAGTGCGCGCGGCGGCGGTCGATCAACAACTCCCCCGGCGCAAGATCCGGGTTGCGATCGCCGATAGAACCGGCGCAAAGGTTCCGGGACTCCGTTCGTCTGGAGGATTCATGAGGCGGCATCTCCTGGCCGTCCTGGCGCTCGCCATCGTCGGCGGGCTCGGGCTGTTCGTGGGCGGGTGCTCTTCGGGCTGCGGGCACTGCGACGACCCATGCTACGACGATGGCGCCTGCTACGACGATGGCGCCTGCGACGACGATGGCGCCTGCCACGAGGAGGTCGCCTGCGAGCCGTGCGGCCGCTGCCTCGAGGTCTGGTACCAGTGTCCGTGCTGCGGGACGACGTCCGCCTACGATGGGTGCTGCGTCCACTGCGGCGGGCACCTGGAGGTGAGGCACGAGGGCTGCGCCGTCTCCCCCGCGGGGTGCGACGGGTACTCCGGCGGCGGCTTCGGATGGCAGGTCGAGATCGCCCAGGCCGAGCGCGGCCACGCCAGGGCGCAGGTGGCGAAGGCCCCCCCCGCGCCGAAGGTGTGCAACTGCCCCGATTGTCAGAAAAAGCGGGCGGCCGCGAGCCACGAGAACTGCCCCGATTGCGCGAAGAAGGCCGCCGCCCCGAAGCGCCAGGACTGCCCCGACTGCGCGAAGAAGGCCTCTGCCCCGACGCGCCAGGACTGCCCCGATTGCGCGAAGAAGGCCCCCGCCCCGACGCGCCAGGACTGCCCCGATTGCGCGAAGCAGAACGCCCAGCCGCAGCGCCGCACGGTCGTCCGCGAGAAGCCTGCGCCGAAGCCGATGAGCGTCCGGAAGGGCAGCGCGAAGGCCGCCGTGGATGGCTGAGGAGACTGCGACGGTTCCCGGTAGGGAACCCTCGTCCGAGAGTTCACGCCCGGGGTCCGAGAGGGCCCCGGGCCGTCCGTTTCCAGGAGGGAAGAGGATGTTCCGTCGCCTGATCGGGTTCACGGCGCTCGTGGCGTTCGCCGTGGTCGGCCTGTCGGCCTGCTCGTCGGAGCCGTGCCATCATCCGCCGCCGCCAAGTTGCCCCATCGAGAGCGCCTGGGTCTGCCCCGTCGACGGCTCCATCTCCTGCGAACCCTCGCTCTGCCCGCACTGCGGTGCCGTCCGCATGCAGCGCTCGACGGGGGAGCAGTGCTCCACCGAGACGGGCTACCACGTGAAGTAGCGCTTGACACTCCGTCATCCGGGTGTAGACTTCGTCGAAACGTCGGGAAAGAGTCGATGAACGTGTCCTTCTACAACCAGCCGAACACCGTGACCATCGCGATGACGATGTGCATGTGTATCTGTTGCTGCGGGATGTCCGCAGCGATGGCGGCTGGCTCCTTGGAGGGACTCGCCCGGTAGACTGGACCTCCAGAAGCATTCGAAAGGCCCACCATCGCTGACAGTGATGGTGGGCCTTTTTGTTTGGAGTCAGGACCATGACGACCGCGACGATTGCCCCGACCCAGCGCACCCCCCGCCTCGCCCCCGATGTCGAGGAGGAACTGGCCCGGTACGAGGCCCGGGTCGATGCCTTCCTCCGCGGAGACCTGGGGGCCGAGGAGTTCAAGGCGTTCCGCCTCATGCACGGCGTCTACGGCCAGCGGCAGCAGGGCGTCCACATGATCCGGGTCAAGGTCCCCCATGGGGACCTCACCCCGGCCCAGTTCCGCCGCCTCGCCGAGCTGTCCGAGACCTCTTCCAACCAGCAAGCTGGCCCTGCCAGCGGCGTCGGCCACGTGACGACCCGCTCCGACCTTCAGTTCCACTACGTCCCGCTCGACCGGACGCCGGCCTTCCTCCGCGGTCTCGCCGAGGTCGGCCTGACCACCCGCGAGGCCTGCGGGAACACCGTCCGGAACGTCACGGCCTGCTTCCTCGCCGGCGTCTGCCGCTTCGAGGCGTTCGACGTGACGCCCTACGCCGACCTGGTGTCGAGGTACTTCCTGAGGCACCCGCTCGTCCAGGCGCTGCCGAGGAAGTTCAAGATCAGCGCGAGCGGCTGCTCGACCGACTGCGCGCTCGCGGGGATCCACGACCTCGGGATCGTCGCGACGGTCCGGACGGTCGACGGACGGACCGAGCGCGGGCTCAAGCTCTACGTCGGAGGCGGGCTCGGGGCGTTCCCGATCCCGGCCCAGCTCCTGGAGGCTTTCGTCCCCGCGGAGGAGCTGCTCGCCCACGTCGAGGCGATCCTGCGCGTGTACGAGGCGCACGGCGAACGGAAGGACCGGAACCGGGCGCGGATCAAGTTCCTCGTGCAGAAGCTGGGCGTCGCGGAGTTCCGCCGCCTGTACGTCGAGGCCCTCGACGTCGTCCGCTCCGAGGGGAAGAGGTACCCGACGGTGGGGGAGACGGTCCTCGACATCGAGGCCGTGGACGAGGTCCACGCGCCGTCCGAGGGGACGCCCTTCGCTCCCAAGGCCGCCCCGGCGGGGGCGACGCCGTACGAGGTGTGGAGGGCCGCGAACGTCCTGGAGCAGAAGCAGAAGGGCTTCTACGCCGTGCAGGTCCTCCTCGTGCGAGGGAACCTCACCGCGGCGCAGTTCCGCGGTCTCGCGGACGTCGCAGAGCGGCACGCCTCCGGGCGGATTCGCACCACGATCCACCAGAACGTCTCGCTGGAGTGGATCGCGGAGGCGGACCTGCCCGCGGTGTTCGAGGAGCTGTCGGCGATCGGCCTCGCGGAGGCCGGCGCGCTCGGGATCCACGACGTGGTGGCCTGCCCGGGCTCGACGACCTGCCAGATCGGCATCACCAAGGCGATCGAGCTGGGCGCTGCGCTGCACGACCGCTTCGTAGGGCGGTTCGCGAAGGAGCCCGACCTCGCCGGCATCCGCGTGAGGATCTCCGGCTGCCCGAACAGTTGCGGGCACCATCACATCGGATCGCTCGGGTTCTTCGGGACGAGCCGGAACGTGGACGGCGAGCCGGTCCCGCACTACCAGGTCCTCGTCGGCGGGAGCGGGGACGGGGAGACCGTGCGGATCGGGAGGCCGGTGCTGAGGGTGCCCTCGGCCCGCGTGCCGGAGACCGTGGAGCGGCTCATCGCGCTCTACCGCGAGCGGCGCGGGGCGGGGGAGACGTTCGACGCCTTCTACCGCCGGATCGAGATCGCCGTCGTGAAGGGGCGGCTCATCGACCTGGCGGACGTGCCGCCGAAGGAGGCCGACCCCGCCGTGCGCGAGGACTGGGGCGGCGGCTTCTCGCTCAAGGGGGTCGGGAAGGGGGAGTGCTCCGCGTAGCTTGAACCGGCCCCAGGGGGCGGGTATAAGGGATCCTTCGATCCTGGAGCCCCGCCATGTCCGAGTTCATCAAGGTGGCCACACTCTCGGAGGTCCCCCCCGGGCAGGGGAGGACCGTCGAGTACCTGGGGGAGAAGGTCGGGCTGTACAACTGCAGCGGCCAGATCTACGCGATTGACGACGTCTGCGGTCACATGGGCGCGAACCTGGCCGAGGGGAGCCTGGACGACAAGGTCATCACCTGCCCGTGGCACGGCTGGAAGTACGACGTGACCACGGGGGTCTGCTCCGACGACCCCTCCGTGAAGCAGCGGTGCTTCCAGGTCAAGGTCGAGGGGTCGGACATCCTCATCTCCAAGGGTTCGTAGTCGAGAGGTCCTCCCATGTTCCGCCTGGCGCTCGGATTCGCCCTCGTCGTCGCCCTCGTCTTTGGATGCAGCAAGCAGGACGGCCCGAAGCTCCCCTCCAGCACGGCGGGACCTTCCGCCCAGGCCCCGGCGCCCGCGGCGAACCCGCACGTCCATCCCGATGGCGTGCCCGGGCAGCCCGTGTCCGCGGCCCAGGAGGACGACTGCTGCCCGCCGGAGGGCGTCGTAGCAGGGCCCGTCACGGGGAACGAGGCCGGGCACGAGTGCCGCTGCAGCGAGCTGAAGCCCGGCTGCAAGTGCGGCCATTGCTCGGGCGCGATTCCCGTGTGCCACTGCAAGCACGAGAAGAAGCCCGGCGAGTAGCCGGTTCGCTGGACTCAACGCGCCTCAACTGCTAGGCTCCCTCGCCCCGCTACCGCGGGATGGACCCCGCGGGCGGTTCAGAAGCCATCGCGAGGAGAGCACAGATGCCCGAAGGAACCGAGTCCGCCCCCACCATGCCCACGCCGCCTCCGCCCCCGCCTGCGCAGCGGGAGTACTGCTTCGGCATCGATCCGGGGATGGCGCGCAAGATCCTGGCCGCCGGGGTCATCCTCTTCCTGCTTGTCGCCTTCGTGGAGAACGGCGCGAGGAAGAAGCTGGGCGTCAAGCAGAGCGAGATGATGTCCCTGCGCGCACAGCTCGACGCGCCGGTCCCGCCGGTCGAGCCGGATGCGCCGAAGGATGACGATTACAAGGACAAGAAGGACGCCCTGGACGCCGCCAAGAAGGCCTACGACGAACATAAGAAGGACTACGACGAGGCCCTCAAGGAGTACAAGAACGACTACGTCGAGTGGCTCGAGAAGGCCTATGACCGTAAGGTCAAGCGCGCCGACCTCGAGCGCGACCTGGCCGAGATGGAGGCCGAGATGGGGGACTGGGGGTACTTCAAGTACTTCCTGCGCTTCGTCGCCTCCCTGGCGATCATCCTTGGTCTGGCGCACACCCTGTTCCATGGGAGCGACATCGAGCGCGCGGCTGCCATCTTCCTGCTCGGTACGCTGGCCGTGAATCTCCTCTAACCCGAACGCGGGAAACTAGCTGATTTCCAGGATGGCTCGGGCGACTCGATCCGAGCCATCCTGATCGCCTCCAAGTGGCACGCCAATGCGTAATCCATTGGTAATCAATGGATAACAGAAACGCAGTCCTCGTGGTCGGCGCGGATGGGCACGTAGGAAGTGCCCTCGCTGCCAGCCTCAAGCAGCGAGGCGTGCGGCTCCTGGGGACCACAAGGAGACGGGGCACCGACGGGCCGGACCGGGTCTTCCTGGATCTGGCTTCCCTCACAGAATCTTGGACTCCCCCGGAACGAGTTGAGACGACCTTTCTCTGTGCGGGGATCAGCGGCCTCAAGCCCTGCGAGCGAGACCCGATTGAAACGAGCCGGGTCAACGTGCGTGGCACCGTCGCCGTGGCTCGCGGTCTG
This sequence comes from uncultured Planctomycetia bacterium, assembly GCA_964649705.1. GTDB lineage: Bacteria > Planctomycetota > MHYJ01 > WSZJ01 > CAZYRM01 > CAZYRM01. The sequence goes on along the minus strand of CAZYRM010000161.1, from coordinate 2,507 downwards.
GTGGCTCAAGGTTGCCACGTCGTCTTCCTTTCGAGCAACCAGGTCTTCGACGGCGACACTCCAAACCGCCGCGCAGATGAGCCGGTCCAGCCCAGGTCTGCGTATGGACGGACCAAGGCAGAGGCAGAGGCCCTGCTGCTCGCACTCCCAGGCGACGTGTGCGTCGTCCGATTCGGGAAGATCCTGGAGCCCGCCCCCTCCCTCCTGGCAGGATGGGTGGCGGACCTGCGCGCGGGCAGGCCGGTCCACCCGCTCAGCGACCTGGTGATCGCGCCTGTGTCGCTTGGGTTCGCCGTCAGCGTCCTCCTGCGCGTCGCGGATCGTCGCGCCTGCGGCGTAGTCCAGGTCTCCGCGGAGCACGACATCAGCTATGAGGCGATCGCGCGGCACATCGCCTCGAAGGTCGGAGCCGACGACTCGCTGGTTGTGCCCGGGCACTCGAGAGACGCCAGATTCCCCCAGGCCCTCGTTCCGCGGCACACGACGTTCGACACCTCGCGCCTCCGCGGGGAACTGGGCTTGACGCCGCCGGACGTCTGGGCGACCATCGACGAGGTCGTGGGGTTGTAGACGCATGAGCGACGCCGCCTGTCACATCTGCGGAGAAAGGGCCCTGCAGGCCGTTCCGGGCTACTGGAGGCTTTTCCGAGTGACCTCGGACTGCAGGCCATGGCGGCAAGGCGGGACGCTCGCCGTCTGCGGGGCTTGCGGCGTCGCGCAGAAGCCGCTCGACGACGCGTGGCTCCGTGAAACCACCGAGATCTACGCATCGTACGCGCTCTATCCTCAGGCGGGCGGCGCGGAGCAGGCAGTCTTCGCCGGGGCGTTCGGGATGCCCGAGCCGAGGTCGAGGCGGCTCCTCGATCGCGTGCTGGCCGAGGTGTCGCTGCCTGATGAGGGGCGCCTCCTCGATCTCGGGTGCGGGAATGGGGCGCTGCTCCGCAGCTTCCACTCGCTCCGTCCGCGCTGGCGCCTCGAGGGTGCTGAGCTCAACGATCGGCACCGGGCCGCCGTGGAGTCCCTCCCTGGGGTCACCCGATATCACTCGTGCTCCCCTGACACGATCCCCGGACGCTTCGACCTCGTGACCCTCCTGCATGTGCTGGAGCACGTCGGAGGCCCCCGAAAGTACCTGGAAACGCTGGTGGACAGGATTGAGCCGGGTGGACGCCTCCTCGTGGAGTCTCCCGATGCCTCCAGGAACCCGTTTGACCTCGTCATCGCCGACCACGCGACCCACTTCACCCAGGCCTCGCTAGTGGCTCTCATCGAGGCATCCGGCTACTCCATCGAGCGTAGCGCGGGCGATTGGATCCCGAAGGAGGCGTCTGTGCTCGCCGTTCCATGCCTGGGAAAAGTGACCTCGCCGAGGCTGGAACAGCCCGGCTCAATTGCAGACGTCGAGCGCGGGCTTTCATGGCTTGAATCGGTGCGGAGCCATGCAGCGTCGTACACAACCTCAACTAAGATAGGTGTTTTCGGCACATCCATCGCGGGTTCGTGGCTGTGGGCGGAGTTGAGGAACGGGGTGGGGTACTTCGTCGATGAGGACCCCCAGAGGGTGGGGCGGACGTACCTGGGGTGTCCCGTGCTGGCTCCGCACGAGGTCCCGACAGGCGGAGTCGTGTACGTCGCCTTGACTCCGACGATTGCGCGAGAGGTTTCGGCCAGGTGCGCCCGGCCCGACGTGACCTACGTCGTCCCGCCGGACTTGACCGAGCCAGGGGACCTGCCGCAGCACAGGGCGAGGTAATAGTGAGCCAGAGGGTAGAACCCCGTGTGGACTACCTCGTCGTTCATCGAGAAGAGGAAGACGTTCTCGAAGAAACGAGCCAGGAGCGTCTTGAGCCCGGGGGCATCCTTGCAGTTGATGTGTCCGAGCCGGCTCGGCTCCGATGCGTATGCCTGTGAAGCGAACGACGGGCTCCCCACGATCATCACTCCCGCGGGGGTCAATGAGCCGGCCAGGTTCTTGACGAACTCGTCCTCCCGCTCCTTTGGGATATGTTCGAGCACGTCGAGCGAGTAGGCTCCCTCGAAAGGGCCGGCCACAGGGCCCTGCAGGATGTCGTGGACGGCCAGGTCGAAGCCCCAGCGGGCATCCATGCGCGATCGGGCGTCCTCGATGAACACGGGGTCGAAGTCGACGGCCGTGAGCCTCCCGACCTCCTGCACGACGATCCGCGACGCCCAGGCGTCTGCGCAACCCACCTCCAGGACCCTCGGCAGGCCCGAGAGCATCTTCGAGACGAACTTGTAGCGCGCCAGCACGAAGGCGAGCCGTTTCGGATCGGTGTCCCACGTCACATTCGTCATGAGGCCGAGACGGGTGAGTCCCTTGCTCGCCTTCAAGTCGAGCGTGCACTGATACTGGGGCTCGCGTGTCCGTTGGTCCATGGGTGAGGCTCCTAGCACTACAACGTAGCTTCTTCCAACCGCCCCGAAGGGGCAACATGGAACAGCCCAGGGCGCAGCCCTGGAAAAACGCGGTTGCAAGAGGACCGGAG
>CAZYRM010000160.1:0-14029 GCA_964649705.1 uncultured Planctomycetia bacterium | reverse complement strand
CGGAATCAACCCGCCTCCGGAAGCAACTGACGGACGCGATTCGCGGGGTGCAGCCTGCCCCCGTGCCGACGCCGGATCTCCCGTCGACCCGGCCCACGCCCGCACCGTCCCCGCGTGTCCCGACGACCCCGCCCGTCGGAGCGCCGCACGAGCTCCGCTGGTCCCAGCTTGGCGTCGGCTACGTCAACATGCCTGCGTTCGCTCGCCCGATGCCTTACGGCGGTCTGAGCGGGTTCATGCGCGGAATCCCCAAAATGATGCCGCGCGCCATGTTCCTCTTCAAGGGTAAGGACAAGCAATCCTGGGCAGGCGACGAGCCCGGTGAACAGATCAGTCGCGACGTCACGGTCACAGTAGACGAGGAGGAGGCCAAGTACGAAATCGAGGGCGGCGACACAATCACACTACCACGAACCGACACTGTCGCGCCCATTCCTGGGATTCGCGTGAGAGTATTCCGAAAGGTGCCCCCTGGTGGATTCCTGATCACTCCTGGGCCGCGCAACTTCGGTGAGATTCGCGTCATCTTCGTGGATGGCGAAGAGAGCGAGGATTGTCTGCTGTACCAGTACACTCGGGTCCTGTTGGTGAAATGCTGGTGCGATGGGAGCGAGCCTGGATTCGACTCCGGGGGTTACCAGATCGGGCCCAATGATGAAAACGTCCAGAACTGGAGAACCGACCCGAGGACTCCAGGTGCACAAATCGATCTGTCGAAGGTGACGATTCCGCGAAAGGACGCCTCCGGCGCTGTCATCGACCCACCATACTATCCCTTCGACAAGAACCCCCACATCCTCGTGGATGCACCCAGTTCGCACAATCCGGCCTCGCTCCAAAAGCGCGAAAAGGAGAGACTCCGTCGCCTTGTGCTCGAACAGGAGTTCCACACTATCCTCGTCTGCAAGGAGGAGGTTGTCTGGACCCTGACTTGGGGTGATCGCACGATCGTGGAGTTCGATTGCGAGGATGAGAAGACGTGGATCGAGAAGCTCGACAAGGATGATCCTGCGCGCGTGTTAAGCATTAGCACTGAGGCCATGGCGCCGGCCCCGGAACTGGCTCCGAAGCCGCTCACTGAAGAGGCTGTTCGCGCGCGCTGCGAGTGACCAGGAGACGCATGAAGCGCTGGCGCATAAGCATTGCTCTGCTCGGCCCTTGTGGTGTTGCCTGTGTGCTCCTTGTGCCACTCGAGTTGCGCCACCGTGAGCACGATGATCTGCACTCACCCACCAATCGGTGCTCTGGCAGTGCCCGCCTCGCATTGCCCTTGCCATCACAGGCTCCGCTCATGTCCGGACCTCTGGGTCCGCACCGACCAGAGAGTCTAGCTACCGTAGGCTTGCGCGATAGATCCAGCGAAGTCCGGCGCCTGCTCCACTCGTTCTCCCTGTCCACATTCTCACCAGATGACGTCATCCCTGCGTTGATCGCGACGATTGAGAACGGGCGATCGTCTGAGAACGCGTTCTTGCTGGACGATCTCCTATGCACATGGAAGTCGCGAGACGCACCCGTACCGCTTCAAGTGCTTATCCCTTCTCTTCTCGCCACGATGTCTGGGGGTTCGGAGTACTTGACGCTTGCATCAGAGTTCGAAGTGGAGGTGAGCGTAGCTGCAGCCCGTGGGCTGCTGATTGCTTGGGACAACCTCGGACAGTCAGCGTGTGCTGGCGCAACGAATCCCGACTTCTGGCGCGGCTTCTTTCTGTTATATGAGGCTGAATTCGACGGGAGAATATCTAAGGTGTGGCTTGCAGAGGCAAGCGCTGAGGAGAGCAGAGCCCATGGACTGCTAGAATGCTACACATCTTCACGGCACACCCCTCGTGACGCTGCAACAATCGAACAAATGATACGTGCGTTTCACCGGGATACCCGCATAGGGGTGATACGGAGTCTCCTCTTCCGTGTGCGTTGCGCCGCCGCGACACCCGCGAGCTGTGACTATGCGGTGCGGCTTCTGTACAATCGTGATCCGCAGATTCAGGCGGAGGCCCTGAAGTCCTTCGCTGACTGCGACGAGCCGCGCGTGCGAGGCCGCATCGTCGAAGTCTTGAGAGCTAGCAATGACGTGTCACTGTTGAAGAGTGCGCTCCGCACTAGATTCGCCCAGGTCTCGAACGAGGGTGCTGCGCTTGATGCACTCATCGGAATTCAGATTGCCAGTGCCGACTACGAGCTTGCGACGGAAGTCTGCCGCGCGCTCGCGCGCAGAGATTCAGGGCTCGCCTATGCCCGTCTAGAAGAGCTCTTGACTGAGTTTCCGGTACAGGTGCTCGAGTGGATTCCCGAGTCTATCCCTCGGAGCGGCAATGAAGCTGCTCGCCGCATTGTAGCCCGGGGGCTGCGTGACCAAAGATCCAGCGTTCGAAGCGCCGCGCAGGCGGCCAGGGAACGCGCTTGCCCCGATTTGCCACCATGCCAGTAGTGACCACGCCGACGTCGGCGAGGCGATGCAGCACGACGGTGCCGAGGACGCGGTGGAAGCCTGGGGCGGGCGGTGAGTACTTCGACATGGAGCGCGAGCTCGTGGCAGGTACGGACCAGCACCGCTACCGCGTCTCGGCGCAGGTGACGTTTCCGCTCTTCTCGCGGAGGGCGCTGGCGAGGCTGAACGGAATTTCCTAGCGAGCCGGGCGGGCGAGCGGCCTTGGAGGGAGCATGCCAGAAAAGGACCTGACAGCCCAGGACACGGACGTGCTCTTCGCTACGAGTGGCGTCAAGTCTGCGCAACCCAAGCCAACTCCCACAGCGCCCGAGGAACCCTGCCCAACCTGTAAGGAGAAGCTCCCGACGACTCCGTCGCTCCCCTATCCGGCACCCCCCTCCCCCGCTCCTCCGACTGGGCCGGCACATCCGACGCCTTACCCGGCTCCGCCGACCGTGCCGACGACCACCTGGGGGACGGAAGAGACCCTCCTCCGGAAGCAACTGACGGACGCGATCCGCGGGACGCAGCCTACCCCGAGGCGGACACCCGTTCCCCCGCCGATGGTGCCCACGCCCGCACCATCCCCGCGTGTCCCTACGACGCCGCCCGTCGGAGCGCCGCACGAGCTCCGCTGGTCCCAGCTTGGCGTCGGCTACGTCAACATGCCTGCGTTCGCTCGCCCGATGCTCAACGGCGGCCTGAGCGGCTTCATGCGCGGAATCCCGCGAGACCTGGAAGATGGTCCATTCTTCAAGAAAGATGAGGGCGAGGAAGGAAAAGCGGAGGAGGCCCCGCCTGACCCCTTGGTGCTCGACGGCAAGACGATTCGAGGCTTCCCAAAGGAACCTCCGCCCTCGAAGAAGAAGGAACCGGTTGAAGTTGTGGTCCACATCAGCAGCGAGACCCTCACAGGTGGCATCAGCGTTGGGAGACGCACGCGCCTGCTCGACAATGTCACAGTGACGTCAATACCCGCCTCTCATAAGAACTGCTTCACACTGGCCTATGGATTCACGCGAAATCAGGGCGCGGTCTCCTCGCAGAGTGGAGGCCTCACCTGGGAGGAGTGCAATGGGGGAATCCTAGTCGCATTTGGCGCGCCACACGAACCGTGCGACTGCAAGGACGTCCGCATCGTTCAGCTAATCAAGCGCGTAGAGGAGACTGAAACACCCTGGGAAGGCCGGCCTTCGGATACCAGCAGCGAAGAGTGGGAGGTGGACGCCGACCCGGGCTCAGGGAGCCCGCTGGGCGCCCTCAAGAACGTCGAGGAGCCCAAAGGGGGCAGGTTTTTCCTCGACCTACCAGGGTATACAAAGATCGCCGGGGAGCCAGCCCGCGACAACACTGGACGTCTGCTGAAGTCCCGCCACATCAAGTATCTATTTCAGACGTGGCTGATCTGCGCGGACCCCATTTGCGTCTTCGGATACATCGACTGGGGCGTGGAGGTCACGCAGACGTTTGACGAAAAGGGAATGACCACGGGCTGCTCCGTCACCGTGAATGGTCCCGGAAACGGCTCGGGGGAGTATGTCCTCAGTGGGCCGACCGAGTATTGGATTACCTCTTTGCAGAGCTTCGCTGCGGGTACTGCTGACCCTAAGCGTAGCAAAGAGGCTTTGGCGCTCATCGATGCGGTCGACTGCGATCCATAGGGAACGGCAGTAGGGGAATGTGCTTGCGTGTGCGACAGTTGAGCAATCCGTTGGCCGAGATGGTTGGAATCCGGCGAATCGCCATTTGCGGCACGCTGCTGTTCGTGTGCGGTTGTGTGGCTTCCCTGTGGTCCTCCCACGCACATGGACCCCGCTCGTCGTGTGGCCACAGGAACGCGCTCGTAGGTTCGGCCATCCGCACACCGCGCCTTGCGGTCCCAGACTCGCCGAGCACGGGCCCCGCGAGCGCGCGAGAACGGCCAGCCTCGCCGTCCCTGCGAGATCAGTTCTTGGCGCTCAGTGCGTCCGACCCATACGGGTACGCTAGGTGGGTGGCCCTCGCCGCGAGTGCTGAAGCGGAGATTCGCGAGCAGGTGTGCAGCGTTGGTGCTGTTCGAGAGGTGCTCGGAGAGCCCAATCCGCGCATGAGAGTCATCGCCTGCCTCCTCCTCGGAACGATGACCAGGACACCGGATCTTGGACAGCTATTGAGGGACCTAGCTAGCGGGGATCCGTCCCCAGGAGTTCGCTGTGCCGCATTGATTGCCCTCGCCATGGATAGCTCGCCCCAACACCGGACTGCCGTGGATCTTCTATCGCTCTTTCCAGCCGCGGCCGCTGAATCGTCTTTGCCACTGTGGCGCGCCATGCTCGGGAGCCATCCCCTCTTCTCCGGGTCCAGTTCTGATGAATGCGTCACTCGGCGGACGCGGAACAGGGAGAGGGGCAGGTCGCACGAGGAGGACGGCGTATGGAGCTCATTCTTGACCGGGGATCCATTCGCAACGCAACTGCGCAGCCTGGATGATCCCAGGGATATCGAAACGGTGTCGCGCGCGGCCCTGCATGCCGAAGACGAGGACGTTCGCACGACCGCAATCCGGGTCCTGGGACGAACGAACGGAAGTCCGGACGCCAGATCTGCACTTGAGAGGATCGCCTGTTCAAGAACGGATCCTCTCCGAGGGATTGTAATTGACATCATCACCAGGGGTGAAGAGGGCGAGTCACTGGAGGCGCTCACTGGACTATGCTCGGACCCGAGTCCTGACGTTGTCTCTAGCGCAATCGACCGCCTCGGCAGGACTCGGACCTCCCAGGCGCGCGCGATCCTCCGGACCATCTATCTTCAACCGACGGTTGCGACCCGGAGAACGGAGGTTCTTCCGTTTCTCGCTGACGACCTGAGCGAGGAGAACTCCGCGTTCTTCGAGCGTGTGTATTTCATGGCTATCAGCATTTCCGAACGATCCCAGGTTCTTCGGAATTGGCCGCTCCGCAAGGTCGGCGGCTCCAGTGTCGACCGTGTCGACCTGTACTTGTGCGATGCCCTTGCGAGCGGAGTTGTGGATCTACAGTTGGCCGCGATCGATCGCGCAACCAAGTCCCAGGATGCGCGAGCCCGGTCGGCGCTGGCACAATTGGCGGAGACGGCGACGGACCAAGGCGTACGGCAGGCGGCGGCCAGAGCCGCTCGGTGCTTGAAGGGCCCGCGCTAATCTGTAAGCGCCCGGTGAACAGCGTGCGCGCCGTCGGCGCGAGATGGCAGGTGGGTTGCGTGCGGGGTGCCGCCGCTCTCCGCGAGTCGGTGCGGCCGCGGCCTCGGTAGTAGATCCGCGCAGGGAATGATCCGCCTCCGTGATCGCCCGGATCCGCCCGATGCTCGCGTCGGAATCCTCCGAGCAGTCTGATGGGGTAGGTGCGTGACCTCGCACTGAGACCTTGCGGAACGGGATTTCCTAGCGAGCCGGGCGGGCGGGCCGCCCTGGAGGGAACATGCCAGAAAAGGACCTGACAGCCCAGGACATGGACGTGCTCTTCGCTGCGAGGGGCGTCAAGTCCGCGCAGTCCACGCCGACTGCGACTCCGCCCGAGGAACCGTGCCCCGGCTGCAAGGAGAAGCTCCCGACGACTCCGTCCCTCCCCTATCCGGCACCCCCCTCACCCGCCCCTCCGACTGAGCCGGCGCATCCGACGCCCTATCCGGCTCCCCCGACCGAGCCGACGACCACCTGGCAGACGGAATCAACCCGCCTCCGGAAGCAACTGACGGACGCGATTCGCGGGGTGCAGCCCGCCCCGACGCCGAAACCGGTTCCTCCACCGACGACTCCGATGCCCGGACCTTCCCCGCGCACTCCGTCGACCCCAGCCGCTGCCGCGCCGCAAGAACTTCGCTGGTCGCAGCTTGGGGTGGGCTACGTGAATATGCGACCGTTCACGAGGCCGATGGTGAACGGCGGACTGAGCGGGCAGATGAGGGGTGAGGAAATCCCGCCCGTGTTCTTCCGACCCAACGAAGTCCCTTCATCCGATGAAGGCTGGGAGATCTTGAAGGAGAAGATTCCCGTCCACGTGAGTGTTCGTGGACGTACCGGCACCGTCACCATTCGTCCCGGCTCGCCGGACGAGGCGCTGGTGGGCCTCACCGAGGTGCCCATCTCGGGAGCACCCGCTGGCGTGGGGCTGCTTGACAGTTGTGGCCGTATCTACTTGCATTGCGGTCATCCCGAAGTTCCCTGGAAGGCATCCGATGGTGGGGTAGTACTCAACCAGTTCTTCACCATCCACGTTGCAATCAATAAGGACCATTGCCCCAAGGGTGTGAGATTGGTCCAGATCATGCGAACCCGCGATGCGACCAGCTACCACATGGATTCGGCGCCAGGGCCACTGGATTTCAGCCATCAGAGGACCACTTCGGAGGGCACCATCCATTTTGATGGTCCTGGTTCACGAGACTCTGACCCTGCGACATGGACCGCTGAGAAGTGGGCGTTCAAGGATGGACGCACGGAGGTTTTCGATGGGCGATACCAGGTCTGGGCGATCTGTGTGCGCGCAGATGGGTCGTACTGCATCTGCGGGCATCTGGATTTCACGGTAGCCGTCTCCATGGATGTCCAGAAAGACAAGCGAGAGGTGACGGTTCTGGGTCTCTGCGAAGACCCCACCTGGACTCATGAAGGAGTGAACGCAGCCTTCAGAAGCGCCCTCGAGGAGGATGACAAGGAGGTCCGCAAAGCTCTGAGAGACGGCTTCGACTTCGATGGTGAGGCTCTCGACCAAGCCTCCAAGGCACTGTATGCCAAAGCGCTGAGCGACATCGCCGACATTCTGAATGCCCCGGTCTGTCCGTGAACTGCGATGAAACGCATCATCCTGTTCTTGATTTGCGCGAGCATGCTGATCCCACTCGGGATCCACGTGCTTTCTCTCTCCACTGGCGCTGGTGGCCCTCGTTCCTCGTCCGCACGTCATGAATCAGGGCCTCTCTCCACGCCCGCAGTCAGGATGTGCCCTCCAGACGTGAGTCACCCAAGCATTGTCGAGGTCACTACCAGCTATGACGACGCTCTGACGCGGTTACGCTCCATCACGCTTGGGGCGACTGGGCGCACAGATGTCCTCACCGTCATCGCCGCACTTGAGGCCTCTCTTTCCACCGATCCAGGCAAGTGGGATGATCTGATTCGCGCATACGACACCTTGACGGATCCGCTGCAGCGGGCCGCGGTTGTCCTGTCGTTGCGGGTGTGCGAGAGTCCGAGACTCGACCAGTGGTTTCACGAGCGGGCTGCTGAGAACGATGCAGTAGGGTTTTGCGCTGTCCTTGCAATGACCCACGTCAATCCTGCAGACCCGATCCGTGTTGAACCTGGGTGTGAAGTGGACGGCCGCGAACTCGTCCTCTTAGGAGCATTGAGCCCAATGCTGGATTCTGGGTTTCGCCTTTCGCATCGCGAGTATCGCGCATTGTGCAAGGGTTCCATCCTGGCTCCATGCGACAGCGACCTGTCAGCGCCATCTTCAGTGTCGCTCACGGATCGCGGTGCGATTGACACCGTCTATCGATTGCTGGGCTGCAGCATTACAGAAGCCGGTGGCGCGAGTCTCGTCGTGGAGATTGAAGACGGGGGCCGCTGGGCTGTTCGGCAATTCGCTCTGCGGCTTCTCGAATCGACCAAGCGAAGTGCGCAGCATCTCTCCGTTTATCGTAGGATGTTGGAGTCGGAGAAGGAAGAGGACCGCCAGATCGCATTCCAGGCTCTCGGAGGATCTGCCAGCCATGAGGCTGTTGAGGAACTCCTGAGTCGAATCCCACTGACCCGGGGAAATGGGGCGGACCGCAAGGCGGCCCTGCACAGCCTCGGAATCGCTCCATACGAGTCGTCTCCGATCGCGGCGACGGCACTTGATCAGGAGCTGCGGGCTGAGCGAGAGCCCGCCATCAGACGTACGATCGTCCACCTCCTGTCACGAATCGAGTCTCCCACGGCGACGACCGCATTGACGAATGTCCTCCTGTTGGACAGTGACGAAGCCGTGCGACTGGCGGCCCTGGATGCGCTAGCTCGAACGCCGGGCATACGAGATCCTGCGACACACGCTCTTTTCACCAGGCTGCTTGAGCAGGATCCAGAGAGTGCGATCGGATCAGCCGCAGGAAGAGCATTGTCGCTTGAGCGATAATGCCCCCTTGGTGAGGCTGTCCCTCGATCCGTAGGGCGGGGACCTCGATAACGGTGGTCCAGCGACGATCGGAAATCCCGCCGATGGGACCACCGGCATTCGGGCGCTCGCCCTCGACGCCCCCCTCGGAGGCGCTCGGGAGGAGGTGAGAGGCGCAGATTCCGATTGCCCTGGACGGGCCGCACCGTATAATGACGCGCTTAATCTTCGATCCACAGGAGGGTGTGACGTGTTCAGCGAGGATCAGTTCTTCAAGGACATCCTGGCGAACCCCGAAGCCAAGCGCTTCATGCTCAACTCCCTCTCCACCGGGGAGACCGAGGGGGGCAAGGACCTCCACCGCGTCGCCGAGCACTGCGTCGACCCCGAGCTCAAGGTCAAGGTCGAGCGCCACTTCCGCGACGAGATCAAGCACGGCGTCCTCTTTGCCAAGCACCTCCGCGCCATGGGCCACGAGCCGACCCCGCTCGACCCCGCGCTCGATTACGACAAGCAGTTGCAGGCGCTAGACTTCGGAACGTCCGTCGCCCGCATCAACGACCCGAGGCCGTTCGACGAGGAGGATTGGATCCTCTTCTTCGTCGGCTCCAAGGTGACCGAGGAGACCGCCAATCGCGACATGCCCACCCTCCGTCGCGGATTCGAATCGGACCTCGATCTGCTCCAGACCATGGACGAGGTCATGGAAGACGAGGTCCGCCATGTGACGTATGCCACCGAGGAGCTCCAGCGACTGGCCGCCAGGGGGCACGCCGAGCGGATTGACCGCATGCTCAAGCGGCACCGACGCCTCGAGGCCAGGGCCTACCGCAACGTCTCCGTCGCGTTCATCGATCGGATCACGCGCATCCTCGGCTACCCCTTCATCCTGCGATGGACGATGAAGACGGCCTGCCACGTCCAGTACCTGTGGAAGCTGGCCTTCCCGGGTCCGGGGCTGGAGGCACCGAGGGCGGGGATTCTCCCGTCCCCCGCCCCGGCTCCCGAGAAGGCCGCGGCGGCCCAGTAAGCCCTTGGCAGGGCCCGGATTCCTGCTACGATAACGGGTCTTGGACCAGTGATAGGAAGAGACATGGCCGAATTCTATCGCGCCGGCTTCGGGATGAAGAAGACGGTAGAGCCGCTCCTCAAGGACGCCTACCACTCCACCCTCGTCGCCGACATCGTCAAGAACGGGCACCGCCTCGAGGACGGCGACACGACCATCCTCCTCGCCGAGGCCTTCGGCTTCTGCTACGGCGTCGACCGCGCCGTCCAGTACGCCTACGAGACGCGCAACAAGTTCCCGGACAAGACCATCTACATCACGAACGAGATCATCCACAACCCGTTCGTGAACCGGAAGCTCCAGGAGATGGGCGTCCGCTTCCTGATCGGCCGCGAGCGCGGCGGGTCCGAGATGAACGAGGTCCAGGCCGGCGACATCGTCCTCCTCCCCGCCTTCGGCGCGAGCATCCCCGCCATCGAGGAGCTCAAGAAGAAGGAGGCCGTCCTCGTCGACACGACCTGCGGCTCCGTGGTCAACGTCTGGAAGAACGTCGAGCGGTACGCCCGCGAGCAGATCACCTCCATCGTCCACGGCAAGATCTACCACGAGGAGACGATCGCCACTGTGAGCCGCGTCTCCACCTACCCCGGCGCCCACTACCTCGTCGTCCGCGACGTGGAGGAGGCCGAACTCGCCTGCCGCTACCTCGTGGAGGGCGGAAGCAAGGAGGAGTTCTACAAGCACTTCAGCCAGGCCATCTCCGCGGGATTCGACCCGGACATCCACCTGGGACACGTCGGGTGCGCGAACCAGACGACGATGCTCTCGAGCGAGTCGCTCCGGATCGGCGAGATGTTCCGCGAGGCCATCGGGAAGCGGTACGGCGAGGCGGAGCTCCCCACTCGGTTCCGCGCGTTCGACACGATCTGCTCCGCGACGCAGGAGCGGCAGGACGCGATGTACAAGCTCGTCGCCGAGAAGCCGGACATGATCCTCGTCATCGGCGGATACAACTCCAGCAACACGACCCATCTGGCCGAGATCGCGATCAAACCTGTTCCCTCGTACCACATCGAGGACTCGAGCTGCCTGATGGACGTGGAGACGATCCGACACCTCCCCGTGGGGACCAAGAAGGAGGTCGTCACGAAGGGGTGGCTGCCGCGCGGGGCGCTCCGGATCGGGATCACGGCCGGCGCGAGCACCTCGAACCATACGGTCGGGGAGACGATCCAGAGGCTCCTGGAGTTCCGCAGGGCGCTCCTTGAAGCGCCCGCGGCGGTGCGGTAGGGCATGGCTCGCGTCTTCGGAATCGGGATCGCACGGTCGGACCGCTCGCGCGCCGTCTTCTCGAGGCTCGCGCGGCTCCGACGGAAGCTGTCCCTCTCCGGACTCGTTTCCCGCGGGCCGAAGGCCCCCTCCCGCCCCGTCCAGACGACCCCTCCCCCCGCGCCGCCGACGTCCGCGGAGATTGGAACAGCCGTTGAGCGCTCACGCGACCGGATGCTCGGCCTCCAGACCCCGTGGGGCGGCTGGGTCGGCGAGCTGATCGCCGACACGACGCTGGAGAGCGACTACATCCTCATGAAGCACATCCTCGGGGAGAGCGACCCGGGGAAGGTCGAGCGGCTCGCGAGGTACATCCTCTCCCGGCAGCTCCCCGACGGCGGGTGGAACATCTACGTCGACGGGCCGAGCGAGCTCAACGCGACGGTCAAGGCGTGGCTCGCGCTGCGCGTCGCGGGGTACGCGGCGACCGACCCGAGGCTCGTCAGGGCCCGCAACAAGGTCCTCTCCCTCGGCGGGATCGCGAAGGGGAACAGCTACCTCTTCTTCCTCCTCGCCATGCTCGGCCAGGTCCGCTGGGAGGACATCGTCGCCCCCCTCCCCGAGCTGCTCCTCCTGCCCGACTGGTTCTACCTGAACGTCAACGAGATCTCCTCGTGGAGCCGGGCGATCATCGTCCCGCTCTGCATCATCTACGCGAAGAAGCCGGTCTACCCGCTCCCGCCCGAGATCGACGTGGAGTCCCTGTGGCTGCTGGGGACCGCGCCGCACCACCAGCGGAGCCTCTGGAAGGCGGGCCTCAAGAAGGCGAAGCACCTCATCCTGCGCCACGCAGGGAGGCCGCTCAGGAACCTCCGCAGGAAGGCGATCTCGCACGCCGAGGCCTGGATGAAGGAGCGGATGATCGAGGGAGGCAACGGGGCGATCTTCCCGGGGATCCTGAACTCCCTCTACGCGCTCCTCGCGCTGGGGACGCCGAAGGACGACGCGCTGCTCCTGAAGACCCGCGGGGAGCTGGCGAAGCTCGAGGTCCCCGACGGCGACGTCATGCGGATCCAACCGTGCTTCTCGCCGGTGTGGGACACGGCGTGGGGCGTGATCTCGCTCGTCGACGCGGGCGTCGCGAAGGGCCACCCGGCGCTTGCGCGCGCCGTCGAGTGGCTGGCCGCGAAAGAAGTCCGCCGCGAGGGGGACTGGAAGCGACGGAACCCCGACGGGGCGCCGGGCGGGTGGTACTTCGAGTTCGACAACGACCTGTTCCCCGACACGGACGACACGTGCGCGGTGCTCATGGCGCTTGCGGGGGCGGCCGACCCGGCGGACCCGCGGCTCCAGGTGGTGCAGCGGCGCGGCCTCGACTGGCTCCTCTCGATGCAGAGCGCCAACGGCGGCTGGGGGGCGTTCGACAAGAATAACGACAACGAGTTCCTGACGTGGCTTCCGTACGCGGACCACAACGCGCTGATCGACCCGCCGACGGTGGACTTGACGGGGCGGATCCTCGAGGCGCTGGGGAAGGTCGGGTTCACGGCGGACCGTCCGGAGGTGAAGCGGGCGCTGGAGTTCATCCGCCGCGAGCAGGGGGCGGACGGGTCGTGGTACGGGCGGTGGGGAGTGAACTACGTCTACGGGACGTGGGCGGTCCTGCGGGGGATCGAGGAGGTCGGCGCCTCGTCGGCGATGCGCGCCGAGACGGAGCGCGGCGCGGCGTGGCTCCGCTCGGTCCAGCGCGAGGACGGGGGCTGGGGAGAGACCTGCGCGACGTACGAAGACGACACGATGAAGGGGAAGGGGCCGAGCACGCCGTCGCAGACCGCGTGGGGCGTGATGGGGCTCCTCTCCGTGGCGGGGCCCGAAGACCCGTCGGTGGTGCGGGGCCTCAGGTATCTGCTCCTGAACCAGCGGCCGGACGGCGGCTGGGACGAGCAGGCGACGACGGGGACGGGGTTCCCGGGCGTCTTCTACCTGGTCTACTCGATGTACCGGGACTACTTCCCGCTGATGGCCCTTTCGATGTACCGCGCGCGCCTGCGCACGCTGGAGTCGCGCCCGTAAGGGCGCGTTGGGTCGACGCCCGTGAGGGCGTCAATCCAGGGCCAAGCCCCGAAGGGGCGCAAGGAAACAGCCCAGGGCGCAGCCCTGGGGAAACCGGCCCGCACGGAGTTCGCAGCCCCGCAGGGGCGACATTCATGGTGGCGACGCCCGCGAGGGCGTTGAACGGAGGGAGTCATGCGACAGCCCGTAGGCCTGCCGCTCAAGCTCGCGTCCTACGTGATCGGCCAGAAGCTGGCCGGGAACGACAAGTACGCGGTCGTGATGATGCTCGAGCCGCTCCACACGTGCAACCTGTCGTGCATCGGCTGCCCCCCGGAGCGCTGGGCGAGGCCGAAGTCGGAGTGGATGTCGCTCGAGGAGTGCTTCGACTCGGTGGACGAGTGCGGGGCGCCGATCGTCAGCATCTGCGGCGGCGAGCCGCTCATCTACAAGGACATCGTCCCGCTCTGCCAGGGGATCGTGAAGCGGGGGAAGTACGGGATCGTCTGCACGAACGCGATCTGCATGCCGGCGTTCCTGAAGAAGATGCCCTACACGCCGAAGCTCTCGTTCGCGGTCCACATCGACGGGATGGAGAAGACGCACGACTGGATCACGAAGAGCCCCGGGTGCTGGAAGAAGGCGATCGAGGCGACGAAGCTCGCGAAGAAGGCGGGCTGGCGGACGATGATCAACTGCACGGTCTACGCGCAGAGCAACATCGACGAGCTGGTGGAGCTGTTCCGCTACGTGCAGACGCTGAAGGTCGACGGGATCCTGGTGAGCGCCGGGTACGACTACGACCACACGGGCAGCGACCTGTTCATGAAGAAGCAGATGGTGCACGAGCGGTTCCGGAAGCTGCTCTCGATGACGAACGAGCGGTGGTACGGGAACTCGTCGCTCTACCTGCAGTTCCTGAAGGGGGACATCGACCTCGACTGCACGGCGTGGGGGAACCCGACGCGCACGCCGAAGGGATGGCAGGGGCCCTGCTACATGATCGCGGACGGGTTCTACAAGTCGTACCACGAGATGGTGAACGCGATCACGTGGGAGAACTACGGCCCGAAGAGCGGGAACCCGAAGTGCACGAACTGCCTGATGCACTGCGGATTCGAGCCGACGGTCGCCACGGGACGCGGGATCCCGCTC
>CAZYRM010000159.1:0-14191 GCA_964649705.1 uncultured Planctomycetia bacterium | reverse complement strand
TCGACAAGAAGGGGAACATCATCTTCCGATCGAACCGCGGCGGCGGCTGGAACCTGTGGCGAATGGACGTGGCGGAGTAGGCGCGGGAGTGGCGCGCGGGTAGGCTATCGCCCGCATGGCCGATGAACTGCCCGATCGCCGCGATGCCCGCTGCCTCGCCGCAAGGCTGCTTCTCGCGGGGCTGATCGTGCTCGCGCTCGCGGCGTTCGGTTGGCGGACGTTCATCCGCCCGCACCAGGCTGACGTGCCCGGTTCCCCATCCGTCCCGCCGCCGACGCCTCCCGTCCGGCAGGCCTCGCCGCCGGTCCCCAAGGAACCGCCGCCGCGTCTCTGGGAGGCCGCCGTCGCTGGAAGGGTCCTCGCCCTGGCCGCCGCGGACCTCGATGGAGACGGACGGGCCGACATCGTCGCGTGCTGCGAGAACGGCGACGTGCTCGCCCTCTCTGGAGCGGACGGCTCCACCACATGGACCTTCGAGGCGAAGTCCCGGCTGACGCCCCCCGCCATCGCCGACCTCGACGGGGACGGGCGCATGGACCTCCTCGTGGGAACGGAGGACGGACGGGCAATCGCCCTCGCCGGCGACGGAAGTGTCCTCTGGATCCACCGAGCGCTCGAGAGGGTCTTTCAGGTCGGCGCGGCTGATCTCGACCACGACGGCGCGGCCGACGCCGTCATCGCGTACCCGCGCGGCGTGAAGGCCCTCTCGGGCAGGACGGCGACGCAGATCGCCCTCATCGAGTACCCGCGGCCAGGGGAGGTCCACTTCGCCCTCGGCGACCTCGACGGAGACGGGACGACCGACTGGGTGGCGAACTACAAGGAGGCCGAGTTCCACACGAGAGGCGTGTCGGGAAGGGACGCCTCGACGCTCTGGATGAGGCAAATGGGGGAGGAGGTCCTCACCGTGCCGTCGATCGGCGACCTCGATCTCGATGGCAGGCAGGAGTGCGTCTACGTTTCAGCCGCGAGCGGCGACGTACTCGTTCTCCAGGGGGGGACCGGGAGGGAAGTGCGCCGATATGCGATGGAGGGCCAGACGGGCACGACGACGGAGCTCGCAGACGCGGACGCCGATGGCGCTCTCGACATCTTCGTCGTGGGCTACGTCTGGCTGGTCGTCCTCTCGGGCAAGGACGGCTCCAGGCTCTGGTCCTCCGCGTCGCTGATGCTCGCCCCGATCGTCTGCGATATCGAGGGAGGCGGGCCAGCCGAGTGCGTCGTGGCCGACGCCGCCGGCATTGCCGTCCGCGCGGCACGCTCCGGATCGCAGCTTGCCAGGGTCCTGCCTCATGAGATTTCCAGGGTGCGCCCCGTCGTGGCCGACCTCGACGGAAACGGGAGGCTCGACGTGGTCGCGGCCGTCGATGGCCAGGTGATCGCGCTTACCATTCCGAGGAAGTAGCATGGAGGTCGTGCGAGGCGAGGAGGACCGGACGCTGACGGCGCGCGTGGTCTCGCGCACGCCGCTGCTCTACGGCGCCGGGCCCGACGCCTCGCTCGACCGCCCCGCGCACGTCCGCGCCGCCTCGGGCGCCGCGTGGGCGGGAGGACGCCTCGCCATCGTCCAGGACGACGCCCTCTTCGTCGCGTTCGTGGACCCGACGTGCCGTCGCGTGGAGGCCCTGCCGCTCCCCGCGGGCGCCGGCGGGGAGCGCCTCTTCGACGATCGTCGCGGCAACAAGGCCAGGAAGCTCGACCTGGAGGCCTGCGTCGCCGACGGGGACCTCCTCGTGGCGTTCGGTTCGGGGTCGACGAGGGAACGCGAGAGGCTCGTGCTCCTCCGCGGGACGGAGGCGTCCCTTGCGCACGTCCCACGGTGGTACGAGGGGCTGCGCGCGCACGGGGACTTCGCAGGGAGCGGCCTCAACATCGAGGGGGCGATCCTCCTCGGCGACGTGCTCCGCCTCTTTCACCGCGGAAACGACGCCCCGCGAGCGGGGCAGTCGCCGTGCGATGCGACGTGCGACGTCGACTGGAGGCCTCTCCTGGACCACGTCGCGAGGGGGACTCCGCCGCCGACGCCCGGCCGCGTGTCGCGCTACGATCTGGGCGCGATCGACGGCGTTCGGCTCGGGTTCACCGACGCGGCGCTGAGGGGGAGCGAGGTGTGGTTCCTCGCGGCCGCGGAGGCCTCCCCCGACGCCGTGCGGGACGGCCCCGTCGCCGGGTCCGTGCTGGGGCGGATCGGCGACGATCACGCGCGGTGGACGCGGATCCTCGACGAGCGCGGGCGACCGATCCGCGGGAAGGCGGAGGGGCTCGCGTTCCCACCAGGCGACCCGGGGCGCGCGTACGTCGTCTTCGATCACGACGACCCCGAGGTCCCATCCGAGTGGACTGAGATTGTCGTCGACGGTGCGTGATCGCTGGACCGCGCACACCCGGCGGGCTATGATTCCTCGAAAAGGGGGACACGTCTGAAAGGAGAGACCATGCGCAAGGTGGCACTGTTTGCGCTCCTCATCGGGGGGGTGTGCGTCGCCGGGGACAAGATCTC
This sequence comes from uncultured Planctomycetia bacterium, assembly GCA_964649705.1. GTDB lineage: Bacteria > Planctomycetota > MHYJ01 > WSZJ01 > CAZYRM01 > CAZYRM01. The sequence goes on along the minus strand of CAZYRM010000159.1, from coordinate 11,691 downwards.
GTGGACCGAGAGCGTCGCGGACGGCCTCAAGGCCGCGCAGGAGGCGGGCAAGCCGGCGTTCATCTACTTCTTCACGCCCGGGGACGGAATCTGCTCCAAGTTCGAGGAGACCGTCCTGGGGGACGAGCGCGTCGTCGCCGAGTCGGCGAAGTTCGTCTGCATCCGTGTCGACTGCGACAAGGACGAGGAGGCCATGAAGAAGTTCGGCGTGGACTCTCCGCCCGCGTGCGTCTTCGCGAAGGGGAGCGGAGACAAGATCGGCGACCTCGAGAGCCGCGACCCGGAGAAGGCGGCGAGGCAGATGGCCGGGGTGGCGGAGAACTTCAACAAGTAGTCGTCCAACAACGAGTTCCGAACGGGCGGCGGGCTCCAGGGTCCGCCGCCCGTTTCCATTCCGGAGGCTCGCGCACCGGCCCGTGATGTACACGTGTGAGGTTGCGTGGAGGTGCTGCAATGACGGACGTGCACGAGATGTCTGAGATCGAGGCCGGCCAGGTTCAAGGCGGCGCCGTGGCGCCTCTCGTGGCCATCCTCCTGGTCCCGCTCGCCGGCGCAGTCTCTACGGCGGTGGACTTGGGATTCGTGACCACGACCGACCAGGAGTTGCAGTCGGGCGGGGACTCCGCCGCCCTCGCGGGCGCCTCCTACGTCGCGGGAAACCGCCGGTAGCGCGGAGATTCCGCGAGTCCTCCTTCCGCCGCATGGGTTACCATCCCCAGGTGAGCCGAGGCTTCCGAGCGGTGGCCCGATTCCCTGGAGGAGCCCATGCGGAACCTCGCCCTCATCCTCGCCCTGTCCTCGTGCGCCCTTGCTGATCCCGAGGCGTACGTCGTCTTCTCGATCAACGTCCAGGACTTCACCTACCCCGACCGCAGCGCCGACGTGCTGCGCCGGATCATCGACCTCCACGAGAAGCTCGGCGTCCCCGTCGACCTCTACCTCACGACCACGATGGTCGACCTCTGCGAGGAGTCCGCGCCGGACCTCCTGGAAAGGCTCAAGTCGTCAAAGTTCGCCTCGGTCTCGTACCACGTGCGCCCGCCGTGCCCGTACTACACGAAGTTCGACTGGGCGGGGCTGTCGAAGATGGGCGAGGAGGAGCTCCGCAAGACGATCCGCGAATACGAGACCCACGGCCTGGACCTCGCGACGGGGAGGCCGACGGAGGAGCCCGGCGGGTACGCGAAGCTCACGAAGCTGCTCGGCTACGCCCCCGTTGCGGCCTCGCTCCAGTCGGAGGCTGGCATCGGGGCGACCGTCCAGGAGGTCTTCGAGGGGCTCGGGGCCCGGATGTTCGCGGTGCACGGACGGGCGGTCAACCTGGGCGACAAGAAGGGCGGGGCGTGGCTCCGTCCCGAGCACCACGACCTGAAGCTCTTCGAGCACGTCGGCGAGGAGGCCTCGGACCTGGTCGAGGCGGCGGTGGCCGAGGCGCGCAGGACGCCCGGCGCGCGGGCTCCGTGGTTCGTGGGCGTCAAGATGCACGACAACGACTTCTTCGCGGAGAAGTCGGCGTGGACGACGGTGTACATGCGCAGGAAGCGGATGCCGCCCTGGGACCCGACGATCGAGGCGGGGGTCCTGGCGGAGGAGCGACAGGCCTCGACGTGGGAGCTCTACGAGGCGACGGTCGAGTACGTGGCGTCGCAGAAGGCGCGCCTGGAGGCGGTGAACGCGCCGCGGCTCGTGGAGAGGCTCGAGGAGGGCTCCGCGACGCCCCGCGAGGACGGGCAGGCGGTGCTGTGCCTGTCGGGGACGATGCACATCGAGACGAAGCGTCAGAGCTGGCCCGACCCGGACGCGCTGATCGCCTTCTTCGAGCGGGCGACGAAGACGGGGATGCGCTGGTCGATCGGCGCGGACATCGGCTGGCTGGAGGGGGAGCCGCGCGCTGGCGAGGTGATCAAGGCTACGGAGGCGCTGGGCGTGCAGTGGGACGTGCACGCGCACCGTCACGAGGACCGCGCGTCGTGCGCGGCGGCGATCCGGCGGCTCGGCGGGAGCCCCACCTCGGTCGCCTCGGGGGTGACGCTGGACGAGGTGGACCTGCTGCGCGATCCGGTGGTGGACGCGGAGGGGAACCGCTGGCAGGCGGAGGTCCTCTGGGGGGCGGTGGTGCACCCGCGGCACGGACTCGGGTCGGACCTGAACCAGATCGGCGTGTGGCGGCCACGGAGCGGCGAGGCGTTCTCGGAGCACGACGGGAGTGGCACGCTGATCGCGGTGGGGGGAGGGCACCTCGACCTCGCGGAGGCGGAGAAGCTGGCGTCCGAAGTGGCGAGCGACGGCCCGCCCGTGCTCGCGGCGTCGATCATGGTGCAGCCCAAGTCGCTCTGCGTGCAGGGCACGGAGGACGGCATCGACGCGATCGAGGCGTGGGCCGCGCGGGTGTCGCGGAACGCCTCGGTGCGCTGGGCGACGATCGAGGAGACCGCCGAGGCCTGGGTGGCAGCCGGCGAGGTCCCCTCGCTCCGCGAGACGGCCGGCGACCCGGCCCCTCAGCGCCCTCCGCGCCGCCCCCCGCGCGAGCGGAAGTAACCCCTCTCTGCCCTTGTCGCCTGCACCTCGTCTCCGGTACAGTCGCCATTGGAATGAAGACGCTCACCACAACGCCCACTGATGATCATGCGCCCCATCACGGCTCGGGGTCCAAGCCAGTGCCGACGCGGGATGAAGGGATACGGAATGGCGATATTCTACTGCGCCGGCGCTTGAGAGTGACGAGGGGCGTCGCGCGTCGTGGTCACCACAGAGGACGGAGGACACGGAGATGGGTCCGAGAGGAGTGACGGAACATGTCACTGGCGCGGCTATCGAGGTCCACAAACACATCGGGCCAGGACTGTTGAAGTCCGGATACGAAGAGTGCTTCTGCCACGAGCCGAGTCTGCGTGGAATCCCGTTTGAGCGACAACGACCCCTGCACGTGAAGCGAGAGGGCATCAAGCTCGACTGCGGGCATCGGCTTGACCTCTTGGTTGCGGGTGCGGTCGTGGTGGAGATCAGGGCGGCGACGTCCATCCAACGGACTCTCTCGGCGCAGCTTCCAGGCTACCTCTAGCTTGGTGGCTGGAAGATCGGGTTGCTCTCAACCCAAACGTCCCCGTCTTGAACGAGGGCATCCGGAGAAGGATGCCCCGTTGCAGCACGCCTCTGTGATCTCCGTGGCTCTGTGGTGTCCAAGTCGGCGAGGGCAAACGAAGCCGCCAGGCCCTGAGGACTTCCGAGGGCGTGCACGAGCTGTCCTCCCGAAGCCATCGACGAGCTCATCGCTGTGCACGAAGGGGACGCCAGACTCCGATCCCGGATCCGGCGGTTTGGCGACCTGCCCGTCGCCGGCCCGCGTTTCCCGCCGTCACGCAGTCAAAATCCCCTGCGGACGACGTGGACCAGGCAGTGGAGCGTCCCGCCGTTCACATACACCTGGCTGGCGTCCACGGGGCGCACCTCGAAGCCGAGCTTGCGGTAGACGTCCGTCGCCGCGGCGTCGAGAGCCGTTCGGCCGTAGGTGGGCATGTAGACCACGCCGTCCTCGTGGATCCCGTTCGTGTACGTCAGCCACACGTACCGAGTCTTCGTCGGAAGGACCGGGATGCGATCCACGCGGAAGCCCGCGTCGTGGAGCGCCGAGGCGCAGGCGTCGAAGAGCGCCGCCGTCTCCTCGGAGCGATCCGCGTCGGACTCCTCGGGACTCAGCCGTGCGCCCCAGCGCGCGTCGCCGACGAGGACGTGGTCCTTGCCGACCGGCGCGATCGCCATGCCGACGTGGTGCTCCGGCGCACTCGGCAGGTAGACGATGGGCTGCCCGAAGACCCGCTCGGCCGACGAGACGAGCTCGGCCACCGTCCACTCCGAGTTCCGCCTCGCCCACACCGATGAGGCGATCAGCCGCCCGCTTGCCGCAAGGAAGTCTCCCCCGTCGAAGCGGAACGGCGCGCTGCCCAGCTCGCGCCCATCAAGGGCCGCGAACGCGATCGGCACGAAGGCATCGTTCAGCCGCGCCTGCGTCCCACCATGCGCCTCGGGCGGGACCACGACCGATCCGTCCGCGCGCGCTACGAAGCGGTCGCGCGACCAGGTCGTGATCGGCCTCCCGACCACGATGGGCGTCGCCGTGCGCCCGAATGCGCGCTCGAACTCCGCGGCGTGCTCGGCCTTCTCCACGGCGACGTACACCTTCACATCGCCCGGCAGCGACGCCAAGAAGTCCGCGTACGTGCGATGGACGAACGAGGCCGATGGCTCATAGTGCAGCAGCACCTCGCGTACCCTCCCCGCCCCTTCGTCGAGAGCGGGCTCGGGCCGCGTCACCGGAGGGACCCATGCGACGAGCGCGTGGAGCGCGAGGGCTGCGAGGAATCCCTTTGCGATGGAGCGCGCGGTGTTCCTCATTGGCGTTCACTCCTGTAATTGACCTCGAACCCCGACTTCTTGATCAGCTCGTCGATCTGCGGACTCTCCGTCCAGAGCGTTACGTAAGACCTGCCGTCCTTCGGGTCCGTGGTCCCCACCAGCTGCCGCGAGACTCCCTCGGAGCCCGGGTAGTCGTACGGATTCTCCGGCAGCGGCCCGAGGTCGGTCCGTCGCGAGCCCCCGTCCTGGTCAAAGGTGATCGTCTGCTCCATCAGGGGCTCCGGGTACGACATCCGGTAAACCTGGAGGCTCCGATTCATCTCGAAGTGCACCGAGACCGACCCGCGGCCCTCTCCTGTGGTGATCAGGAAGAGGTGGGGCTCCATCTTCCCGCCGACCTCAATCTCTCTCTTCACGGCAGTGATGCTCACGCCCTTCGAGCGGAGCGTGAACGGCGGCGGCTCCGGCTCCTCTCCGAACCAGGGTCGGGAGCTGCTGCCTGCCACCGCGATGACGACGGCCGTGACGCCGAAGGCGATGACGCTGGTCCCACTCATGACTCATCTCCTGGATGGAGAGCCGTGGAGACAGCCGTTGGCTCGTGCCCGTGTGTCGGGCGAGCCGCTGGAGCCGGCGCGGAAGAGCACTGATCCCCAGCGAGCGAAGGGGACGTGCAAGCGGGCGGCCAGGGTGTCGATCCCGTCGTGCGCGGAGCTGATCACGCGCCCCTATGCTGGCGTCGCGACGGATGGGATCGGTCGCCTCGGCTCCAACGACGATGCGCGCAAAGTGTCACTCGCGGCCTGGTGCGGTGACAATCTCCCGTCAGGCCGCGAGGGCTACTCGGAGCGGCGCATGGGGAGCGACTCAATGACCGCGGTCAGCGGCATCTTCCTCTCGAAGCCCTGCGCCCTGTCGTAGCGCGTGTAGATGGCCTCGTAGGTGCCCCGCAACGTCTCGGGCACTTCGGAGCCGCTCGCGTACGTCAGGACCGCCTGGAAGTCGCCCTCCCACGAGAAGTCGTCGGGGCCCTCGTCGGTCAGCTTCACGCGGCCCGTCAGGATCGCGCAGCGCTTCCCGCCGACCGTCCCCGCGGGGCGCAGGTTGAGCGTCCCCTCGCAACTGGCAACGCGGTACTCGACGTAGGTCGTCTTGTCCTGCCTCTCCATCACGCCAGGGGGGTAGACGTGCTTCCAGGAGCAGAACAGCGCCGAGGCGTCCACCTCGCGCGCCGCCTTCGGATAGGAGAGGGCGCGCCACTCCTCCTGCGTCGGCGCCTCCACTTCGACGACGGGCGCGTTGTAGGCCTTCATCCCGGGGTCGTCGAGCCGGACGAAAGTCCTGAGCGCGAGCTCCTTCGCGTCGTCGCCGGGGACGGCGAGGTCGCGCATCGAGCGCGCCTCCTTGAGCCCCAGCCGCTTGCAGACGTCGCGGAGGCGCTCCTCGAAGTGTCCGGCCAGCGTGGAGCCCATCGGCCCGCGTTCGGACCCCCTCTCGGGCATCGAGTCGAACACCTCGACGCACTCGCCGCTCGCGTCCAGGACCATCGACTTCACGTTGCTCATCCCGCCCGGCTTCCCGCCCGGAGGTCCCTTGCGGCGGGTGACGTTGTCGCTCACCTCGTCCGGCTGTTCGTCGTCGCGGTGGCCGTACCAGAACGTCACGATGAACGGCTGCAGAAGCCCGACGACCGTCGGGTCGGCGAGGGCGTTTCCCCTCACCTGCGTCGCGGTCGCTCAGCAGTGGCCCGAGTACAACTCGCCGTACTTCGCGTAGATGACGACCACGAAGACCGGGCGCTTCTCCTTCGCAGCGCGGCGCAGGGCCGCGTCGTAGTCGGGCTCCCAGTCCAGGCGGTACATGACGAGGTCCTCGTCGGAGGGCCTCAGGTCGCGGTACCGCGCCAAGGCCTTCTTCACGGCCTGGTCTTCGGCGCTCGCGGCGATCGAGAGGAGGAGGACGGCCAGGGCGCCGAGGCGTGCGGGGTTCATGCGGTGGACTCCCATGCTGGCTTCGGTGGGGAGAACGGGACTGCCTCCATCCTATTGCCCACGAATTCCGGCCACGGACGCCGCGATTTCCCGCGGCATGGGACCGTGATAGGATGCGTCGACGCGTGGAGACCAGGATGCCTCTCTTTCCGGACGGTTTCGGCTGCGAACGCTGCTTCCAGGCCTCGCCGGACGAGGCGTACCTGGCGCGCCGCGAGTTCCGTCACATCGCCACCCTCGCGGACGAGAGCCACCTCATGATCCAGCTCTTGGCCTGCCCGCGCTGCGGTCAGGCCTGCGTCTCGGTCTTCACCGAGACGGTCGACTGGGTCGACAGCGACGACCCTCAGGCCATCTCGGTGCTGCCCATCACCCCCGAGGAGGCGAGCCGCATCGAGACCGCGGGAAGTGCGTACGACCCGGACCTGATCGAGGGAATCGACCGCGAACGGCGCCATCTGCACGTCGACATGCCCAAGGGCGGTGGGAGGTTCGCCGCGTGGGTCCCCAGCGGATTCTGGATCCACCCCCACGACTGACGCCGGTCAGGGGCGCGTCGGGTCCTGAAGCTGGTCACCGTAGGGGGAGCAGTGCTCCAGGCGGTGCAGGGCCTCGTCCACCAGGGTCAGTGTCGGGTCGCTCGCCCGCGAGTTGTGAAGGAAGTCGAGATCCGACTGGGCGGAGGGCAGGAGCTGCGGGTCCCCCGTGCGCAGGAAGTCGACGACGATGTCGAAGTTCCGAGAGTTGAGCAGCGCCTCGTCCCGAGCGATCGTGTCCGCCCGACAGAGGCGCGAGTCGACCAGGCGGCTCGGGTTCGACCCGTCGCGCGACAGGTCCGAGTAGAGCACGTCGACGCTCCCCGCGAGGGCGGCGATCTGGTCCGCGGTCAGGCGGCCGTCGTCGAGCTCGTAGGCCTCGCCGTTCGGGTCCCCGGCGAAGGGGGAGACCCGCCCCTGGTGGTCGCGCGCGCTGAGGTCGTGGTGCGACGTGCGACGGGAGTCGGTGCGCTCTCCCTCGGACAGGAACTCCAGCCAGAGCCGTAGCACCCCGACGGTCGTCTCGTCCTCGACACACAGCGCGCTGTCGGGGATCTCGTCCCCGTTCGCGATCACGCGCATTGCCGAGCCTCGCACGGAGCACGTCAACCTCGGCGTGGAGACCTGGAAGTCGGTCGCGAACGAGGGCAGCTTCTTCACGGAGGCGGTGGCGAGGCCCGGGTCGATGAACAGGCGGATGACGACGCTGCTCCCCTGCACGGCGCACTGGTCGACGCGGAGCAGCGTGTTCTCGCCGATGATGGCGATGCCCGTGGTTCCGAAGCCAATCACGGCCTCGGCGCCCGCCCCGGTGCAGACCTTCACGCCGATCGGGACCTTCGTCCCCTTCGCAGGCGTCGTCCAGGCCTTCCCGGCGGCCGACTCCATCTCGACCTCGCCCTTCACGGACTGGATCGAGACCTCTGTGGACGGTGTCGCCGTGGTCGATGCCCCCTGATCCTGCGCCCAGAGGGGCGCGAGGGCGATGAGACAGAGAATGGCGGTACGCATAGGCGCGAGTCCTCCCCTTGGCATCCCACCCGATCATCGGCAAATCGCCCCGCGGTTCAGGAGCGGGGCAGGGCGCCGTTGCGCGGTCCCGACGCGCGGCCTAGAATGCCTCGTCGCGATGGACACCTGCACGAACTGCGGCCTGGCCCAGCCCCCCGACATGGGCGCCTCGTGCGCGAGGTGCGGCGCCCCGCTTCGGGCCTCCGCCGCGACCGAGCCGACCGTCGTTCCCGCCTCCCGCCCGCCCTCGTCCTCCGACCGCACGGTCCTCCGCGCGGAGGGGGCGAGCGAGCCCACGGTCGTCGCCGGCGCGGCGCCCGGCGCCTCCACGCCCCCCCTCCGCACCCTCGGGCCGTACGAGATCCTCTCCGAGCTGGGCCACGGCGGCATGGGCGTCGTCTGGAAGGCCTTCGACACCCGCCTCCGCCGCGTCGTCGCGCTGAAGGGGATCCTCTCCGCGGGCGACGCCCAGGCCGACCAGGTGCAGCGGTTCATGCGCGAGGCCCAGGCGGCCGCCCGCCTCAGGCACCCGAACATCGTTGCCGTTCACGACGTCGGCGTCGTCGACGACCAGCACTACTTCACCTGCGACTACATCGAGGGCCGGTCCCTCGACGCAGTCGAAAAGCCCCTCCCGGCGCGCCGCGCGATGGAGCTCGTCAAGGCGATCGCCGAGGCCCTCCAGTACGCCCACGACCAGGGGATCGTCCACCGCGACGTGAAGCCGGCGAACGTCCTCGTCGACGCCGCAGGAAAGCCCTACATCATGGACTTCGGCCTCGCGAAGGACGTCAAGGAGATGACCGGCTCGGGACTGACGATGAGCGGGGACCTCCTCGGCACCCCCGCCTACATGAGCCCCGAGCAGGCGCGCGGCTCGATGGAGGAGGTCGGCCCGGCGAGCGACCAGTTCTCCGTGGGCTCGCTCCTCTACGAGCTCCTGACGGGGAGCCGACCGTTCGAGGCTGAGAGTCTCCACGGCCTGCTGGGGGCCATCCTCGACCAGGAGCCCGTCCGGCCGACGTCGAAAAACCCGAAGGTCCAGCGGGACGTCGAGACGATCTGCCTCAAGGCGATGGAGAAGGACCCTGGACGCCGTTACGCCACGATCGGCGCCCTCGCCGCGGACGCGGGGCGCTGGCTGGAGGGGGAGCCGATCGAGGCCCGCCCGGAGAGCGGGATCCGCCGCGTGCTCAGGAGGGCGGCGAGGCACCGCTGGGTCGTCCTGTCGACGTGCGCGACCGTGATCTTGGGACTGGCATTCGGGGTGTACGCGCTGGTCTCGGCCCGGCGGACGACCCAGGCGGAGGAGAAGGCGGCCTCGGCGCTCGGCACGCTCGAGAAGTCCCGCCTCGTGAGCGCCGTGTTCGCCCGCTGGACGCGGCTCCTCCCGGCGCTGGGGCGGATGGAGGCGGTGACGTTCGACTCGCAAGTCCCCGCCGCCGAAGTCGAGGCGCGCACCGCGCAGGACTGGCGCGCGGTGCAGGAGTTCATCGAGGCGACGCCGTCGGACTCGGCCTCGCAGGCCACCATGCGCGCCCTCGCGGGGTGGGCGAGGTGCCTGGCGGGGCGGCGGGAGGAGGGGGCGGAGTGGATGGCGCGCGCCGCCTCGATCGACGCCGAGGTCCCGTTCGGCGACCTGATGGCCGCCCTGAGCCTCCTCGGGGAGTACGTGGAGCGCCAGACGCTCCCCCGAGCGGTCGCGACGCCGTTCGGGCTGGAGTTCGAGGGGGAGGCCCCCGAGACGGAGCGCCAGGCGGCGCTGAGGGAGCGCTTCGAGCTCCTCCTCGCCCGCGCCCAGGGCGCGAAGGTGTGGGGACGCGAGGGCGCGAAGGACTTCGAGGACGTCGTCGCGGGCGCCCGCGCGCTCGGCCGGGGCGACCCCGCCACGGCGGAGGCCGCGCTCACGCGGGCGCTCGGGTCGCCGGATCTACGGGCATTTGCTACTTGGCTCCTCTACGCCCGCGCGAAGGCGCGGTACGCGAGGAAGGACTTCGACGGCGCCATCGCCGACATCGACGAGGTCCTCGCGGCGCGCCCCGGATACCAGGTCGTCCTCTCCACGCGCGGGTCGTTTCACGTCTCGCGCGGCGCCGCCCTCGCCGCCCGCGGGCAGGACCCGACGCCTGCCTTCCAGGCCGCGCTCGATGCCCTCGAGAAGGCCCGCGCGCACCAGCCCGACGATCGCCTCTCCATCGCGGAGGCCTCGTTCGTCTGGCAGCAGATGGGCATGGCGCTCGACAAGCGGGGAGAGGACCCGAGGGAGGCGTACGCGAAGGCCCTCGCCTGCGCCGAGGAGGCGGTCCGCGTGGACGCGGGCGACGCCGACGCCCGGGCGGAGCGGGGGAACGCGCGGCGTCTCGCAGCGGAGGAGGCCATCCTGCGCGGCGAGGACGCCCGCGAGGCGTGCCGCGCGGCGATCGAGGACTACGGCGAGGCGCTCCGCCTCGATCCCGAGTGCCTGCCGGCCCTCACGAGCCGCGGCTCCGCGTGGCGCTCGCTCGGGGACGCCGAGGCCGCGCTGGGAGCCGACCCGCGCGAGTCGTACGCGAAGGCGATCGCGGACCTCGACCAGGCCGTGTCCAGGTCGCCGAGCTCGCCCCGGGAGCGCTTCGTCAGGGGAAACGCCTGGAAGCAGACGGCCGCGGCGGAGAAGCGGCGCGGGGGCGACCCGAGAGGGGCGCTCGCGAAGGCCATCGAGGACCAGACGCAGGCGATCGCGCTCTCGCCGCAGGCCGCCGACGCCTACGTCTCGCGCGCGATGGCGCGGGGGGCGCTCGGAGACGCGATCGAGGCCGCCGGGGAGGATCCGAGGCCCGCCTGGCGGGACGGCCTCGACGACCTCGCGAAGGCGATCGCCATCGACCCGTCCGCCTCGGGGCCGTACGTGCAGCAGGGGAACCTCCTGGCCCTCCTCGCGGCACGCGACGAGGATCCCCGACCGGGGCTCGCGGAGGCGATCGCGCGGTACGACGAGGGCGTAAAGCGGAACCCGGCGGACGACGACGCCTGGTACGAGCGCGGGAGGGTGCGCCTCGAACTCGCGGGGGCCTCGGCGGAGCGGGGAGAGGACCCGCTCCCGATCGCCCGCACGGCGCTCGCGGAGCTCGAGAAGGCGGCGACGCTCCGTCCGTCGCGCACGGTGGCGCCATGCGCCATCGGCTGGGCGCACCTGGAGATCGCCCGCCACCTTGCGACGGCGGGGGAGGAGCCATCCGAAGAGCTCAGGCGCGCGATCGCCGCCTACGGCGAGGTCGTCGGCCGCGCCCCGTCCTGCGTCGACGCGCTCTACGGGCGGGCGACAGGGAGGCTGCGCCTGGGGAAGCTGGAGGCGGACGAGGGGATCGACCCCCGCCCCGAGTTCCGCGGGGCGGCGGAGGACTACGGGGCGGCGCTGGCGGTGCGCGCGGACGACCTCGGCGCGGCCTCGAACGGCGCCCTGGCGTGGATGTGGCTCGCGAACGCGCAGGAGGCCTTCGAGGAGGATCCCGCGGCCGCCTACGAGAAGGCGCTGGCGGCGACCGACGCCGCGCTGCGGATCGACCCGGGCCGCTGGCAGACGCACCTCACGAGGGGAGGGATCCTCGGCTCGCTCGGGCGCGCGCAGGAGGCGGTCCGGTGCATGGAGGAGGCCCTGCGCCTCTCGCCGGGAAACCCCACCGTGGAGGCGGCGCTCGGGCAGATGAAGGCGAGGCTCGCGCCGCCCCGGGGAAGCGAACGCTAATCCCACAACTCTACTGAACACGACGGGGAGAGCGGTCTCGGTGGCGGTGGCGTGCTCGTAATCGGGCTCGAAATCG
>CAZYRM010000158.1:0-14202 GCA_964649705.1 uncultured Planctomycetia bacterium | reverse complement strand
TAGTCTTCCTACGGGAGGTCATCTGATGTCGAAGAAGAATGCGGCCCTGACGCTCGCGGGCCTGTCGGTCGCCACCGTCGCCAGTGCGTTCGTCTCCAACCCGAAGCTGGCGTGGTTCCTCGACCAGGACATGAACAGCTTCGTCCAGATTGGTCAGCAGGTCGGCGGCGCCCTCGCGAGCGCCTTCGGCAGCAGCTGGTTCGAGCTCCTGGGGATCATCCTCTTCGTTGCGTAGAAACGCACCTTTGCAAGGAACAACCAAGCAAGGAGTTCGCCACGGCGAGCTCCTTGTTTCGTTTAACCTCATGACTCAGAGCCTTCTTCTGCTGGCAGTGCTGGTCCCTTCGCTCGGCGTTTTCGCCGAACGAATTCAGATTCGCCAGAGTCGGTCGACCGGGGTCGAGACTGTCTACCTCACGGCCAAACATGTCGTCGCCCGGACGGTCTCAACACCGGGCGGTGAGACATCCGACGAGTACGACTCCGAGACGTGGGTGACGGAGAGTGTGGTTTCAGTGGAAGGCGATAGGGCAATCATCGAGCGAGTCGTTCGACGCGTTCGGGTGAGTGGGCGCTATGCGGATCTCGAAATGCAGTACGATAGCGCCTCAGGTTCGTTGCCGCTGGAGCTTCGGGAGACGCCGGCATTTGCGGCATCAACGCTTGTTGGAAAAGTGGTCCGACTTACCCTCGATCGGTCGAATTTCGTAGTCGACGCCACCGGTTGGGAGGCGATCGCGAGCGGGGCTCTCGAAGCGGTCCCCGAGAACAGCGCGTCCCGTGGGCTCGTAACACCGGATGTACTGAAGCATGCGGTCGCCATCATGTTCGTCATCTACCCTCGCTGGCCACTGGCAGCTGGCGATAAGTGGAGTTCGCAGGCCAATCTGTCAAACACGCTCGGTTTTTCATGTAGTACCCGTCGTGAGAATGAACTGCTCTCCATCTCGCTCAAGGCGGGCAGAGTGGTGGCGACCATTCGGTCCATTGTCACGCCCTCCTTCGACCGGTCCGCCCTAGGGGCAAGTCGAGATACCATCGACCTCGCCGGCGAGGACCAGGAGACCATCGACATCGACTTGGCCACCGGCGCAGTCCTGGAGGTGCGGGGGCAGTCAACCAGCAAGGTGAACATCGCATTTGTGGCCGGCGGCGTGGAGTTTTCTCGACAGATAGCAGTTCAGGGCGCCACAACGAGCCGCATAGTAGAGGACTGGACTCGGTAACCGACCGCGGAGTCGCGGGCGGTCCGACACTCAGCGCTGAAGGTCGCGCACGACACGCAGGCCGACCATCCCTCTGCTCGTATCACCCGACAGCCCCGACGATGTAGCGCGGACTGAGAAGGACTGTTCGTACGTGTCGGCAATGCTCCCACCGGCTGCAACGTACACTGGATGTGTTTCGTCGCGGGTCACAGCAATCCACTCCGACACGTTCCCGAGGACATGCCAGCATCCAAACGGTGACTCTCCCTCACAGAACGAGGAATCCCTGACTGGAACGCGTGAGGCGATTGACGGCAGGCATGCAACTCGCCCTGGGAGCCACTGATTGCCCCAACAGTACCTTCTCTCAGTCTCGCCCGCCGCCAATCTGAGGAACTCGTCGCGCGTAGGCAGCCGACCTCCAACGGCCGTGCAATAGAACGCTGCGTCCTCGCTGGTAATCCCGCTGATGGGAAGAACCTCGTGTCCTCTTGGAGGCTCTGGTCCGGACCACGCGGGACTTCCATCTACCCGCTTGGGAATGCGAGTTGTACCGTCGTCTCCGGCGGCGAGCAAAACGGCGGAGTAGTCGCACTGTCGAACTTCTGAGCTGGCAACGAGGAAGGCGTGCACGACTCGCTTCTCGTCGGCGTGGAGCTTCGATGATGGCATTACTATCAGTCCCTCCGGAATGTAGACAAACCCCTTTGGAACTCCCTCCGCCGGCAGAAGCTTCACGTTGACGACCTGCGCCTCGTTCCGCTCGACAGCAATGGGGTAGTTGGTGGATGCGAAGTCCCCTGGATCGTAGATGATGAGGTACTCCCCCATCGGCCAGGGGCGCTTGGGCATGGGGGTCGTGCCTGAGGCGAGCAGGTACTTGTCGCCCGACTGCTGGATGTCCCAAAGGCCCTTCTCGTTGAAGTCGTAGATCTTGTACGACGCCCCCTCGGGGTCCGTGTGGATCTCCAGCGACCCAATCCCCGTGATCAGCTCGTCCAGCTTAGGGATCTCCCCCGCGTACTTCCCGACCTTCGCGTCCGCGTCCTTCAGCAGGTCCAGTAGCGCCACGTCGTACTGCTCCTTCGCGATCGCCGCCTTCAGGTCCTCGTAACGCGCGTCCGACTTCGCCTCCAGAAACTCCCGCCCTTCCCGCGACAACGAGATCGCCTCCGAGAGCCGGTCCCACGACGCACGCACGCTCCCCGCGTCCCCCTTCGCCCGCAGCGCCTTGAACTCCGCCAGCTTCTCCCGCGCCGCGGCCCAATCCCGCTCCCGACCCCTCCACCACAGCCCGACTGCCGCCAACAGCACAACCAGCACCGCCGTCCCCAGCCCCGTCGCCGCGCGGTTCTTCCGCGCCTTCCGCATCAGGCGCTCCGCGATGCTCACCGGCCGCGCCTGGATCGGCTCCCCCTCCAGCCACCTCTTCAGGTCCGCACGCAGCGAAGCCATCGAGCTGTAGCGGCGCAGCTTCGTCTTCTCCATCGCCTTCAGGACGATCGTCTCCAGGTCCCGCGGGATCGCCGCCACCAGCTTCCGGGGCGGAGACGGCTCCTCGTTCATCACCTTCGGGATGATGCTCTGCCACGTCGCCGCCACGAACGGAGGCTGCCCCGTCAACAGCTCGTACAGCGTCGCCCCCAGCGAGTACACGTCCGATTGCGCGTCCGTCGCTCCCCGTTCCCCCTTGGCCTGCTCCGGAGGCATGTACGACGGCGTCCCAATCACCATGTCCGTCCGCGTCAGCCCCTCGCCCTCGCCCTCTCGCGCCAGCCCGAAGTCCATCAGGTAGACGTGGTCCCCCTGCCCCACGATCACGTTCGTCGGCTTCACGTCGCGGTGGATCACCCCGTTCGCGTGCGCATACGCCAGCGCGTCCGCCAGCGCGTGCGTCAGCGTCGCCGCCCGACGAGGCGTAATGCGCTCCGTCTTGATCACGTCGTGAAGCGACTTTCCCGCGACCAGCTCCATCGCGATGAAGTGGTGCCCCCCGAATCGCCCCGTCTCGTAGACCTGCACGATGTTCGCGTGGCGCAGCTTCGCCGCCGCCCGAGCCTCGGTGTGGAAACGCTCCAGGAAGTCCCCCCTCGCAAGTGCCGGCGGGAGGACCTTCAGCGCCACACGCCGCCCCAGCGTGCCCTGCTCCGCCTCGTAGACCACCCCCATTCCGCCCCGCCCCAGCTCGCGGAGGATGTGGTAGTCGGCGAAGCGCCCGGAGAGCGGGGCGTCCGCGTTCCTCGCGTCCTCGGACATCTCGTTATAGACCTGCGCCTTTCCGGGCGGAGCCACGTCGGAGGGCTCCCACGGCGAGCGTCCGTGCTGCGAGGGGGGCGGCTCCGCGGAGGAGGCCTCGCCGACCCGCCCGGCGGGGACCGTGGCCGTGGATCCGTGGCTTGTCCCAGGGACGTGCGCCACCGTCGAGTCCGAGGACGACGGCGCGCCGTCGCCGCTCGTCGAGCCCGCCGAATTCGCAATCGTGGGAGCGGAGGGGTGAACGTCAAGCGGAGTCGAGCCACCCTGCCGCGCGCCGGCGAGGACCGTGGGAGTCGTGCCGGCCATCGATCGCAGGCGCGCCAGGTCGTGCGGCTTGAGGAATCCCCTCGCGACCAGCGTGTCCGTTACAGCGTCGGGGCGAGGCTCCGAGAGCGAGGACGTGAGGGCCTCGCGGAGCTGGCCGTCGCTGATCAGGCCGCTCTGGGCGGCGAGGAGCGCAATCGCGATGTCTCGGTCACGATCCATGCGGATAGCGAGACGCGCCCTCACGGGCGCTACTCCCAGGCGCCCTTACGGGCGCTACTCCAGAGCGCCCTCACGGGCGCTACTCCAGGTCCTTCGCGAAGCGGACGCCCGTCTGGACGCCGGGGCCGCCCTTCGGGATGGCCAACATGTCGTACTCGCACCAGCGCTCGGGGTCCCCCGTCCAGATCCACCCGCGCACGTACTTCACCCCCTCCCCCTCGCCGTCCTCCACCCACTCCGCCGCGTTCCCGAACATGTCCAGCGCCCCGCACGGCGCCACATTCCACGCCGCCGTTCCGACCCGCTCGAACTGCGGCGCCGAGGTCGCGCTCGTCCCCGCCGAGCGCTCCTTCCGCGCCCCCCTCCCCCACGGGTACGGCCTCCCGTCCGCCCCCTCGCATGCCAGCGTCCACTCCGCCATCGTCGGCAGCCTTGCCCCCTTCCACGCCGCAAACGCCCGCGCGTCGTCCCACGAGAGCCCTCGCACGGGCATGTCGTCCGTCACCTCGTGGCGCCGCCAGAGCGGGCTCCCTTTGTGGTTCCGAGCCTGCCTCGCCGTCGCCTCCTCCGGCCCCAGCGTCGCCAGGAAGGCGTAGTACTCCCCCACCGTTGCCTCCGTCCGCGCGATCAGGAACGGACGGCGGCCGTGCACGGCCACCACGACGTACCCCTCCGGAGCCTTCGCCGGCGGCAGCTCGATGGGCACCTCGCACGGGGTCACAAACGTCCCGCGGCACGTCCCCTCGATCAGCCAGCTCCCCTCGGGCAGCCTGACCCTCGCGGGCAACGCGCCGCTCCAGCGGGGCACTCCGAGGTCCGTCGCCGCCCGATTCCGGAGGTCGTACAGGCGCGCCTCCCCGCTCCCAAGCAGCTCCACCGAGGGGTCGAGCGCGACCCTGGGGACCGCCTGCGGCGGCGAGGCCTCCTCGTGTCGGATCCACCTTGCCAGCAGCGCTCCCGCCAGGATCACGGCCACGCCGAGCGCCCCGACCGCCGCCCACCGACGCCGCCGCGCGCTCGATCGCCTCCCCTCCGCCCTGGTCCGGTCCCCCCGAAGGAAGCGGTCCAGGTCGTCGCGCAGGGCCTCCGCCGAGGCGTACCTCGCCTCCGGCTCCCCCGCCAGGCAGGTCAGCGCGATCGCGGCCAGGCCCCCGGGGATCGAGTCCGTCAGCCGTGGTCCCTCCCCGCGCCCGAGTTCGTCTCGGTGGACCAGCAGGTTGAAGTTGGGATACGGCGATCGACCCTCCAGCATGGCGAACAGCGTCCCGCCCAGGCCGTACACGTCGGTCCGCTCGTCGCACGGACGGCCGTGGATCTGCTCGGGCGCCATATAGCCCGGCGTGCCCAGGATATCGTTCGTCCCCGTCAGCCGTGAGGCGTCCGCGGGCCGGGCCAGGCCGAAATCGAGGAGGAGGACCTTCCAATCCGCCGTGACGAAGACGTTCCCGGGCTTCACGTCGCGGTGCAGGACGCCCCGCGAGTGCGCGTGGACGAGCGCGTCGGCGAGGTCTCGAGTCCACTTCGCCGCCCGCTCGGCGGGGAGCGGGGCCGAATCGACGAACTGCAGGAGCGGACGACCCGCGACGCGGTCGAAGGCGATGTAGTGGACGCCGTTCTCCTCCCCCGCCGCCCGGACGCGCACGATGTTCGGGTGATCGAGCGTCGTCGCGGCGCGGGCCTCGCGGAGGAAGCGCTCCCGCGCCTCGGGGACCGTCGCGAGGGCGGAGTGGAGGACCTTGAGCGCGACGACGGTGCCTGTCGAGCACTCGACGGCCTCGTAGACGCTTCCCGTCCCCCCGCGGCCGAGGAGGCGGCGGACGGCGTACGCGGAGAGCTCCGGCGGGTCTTCGAGCGGGTCGAGGCAGACGGCGCCGAGGGCGTGGCGAGGGCCGGGGACCACGGTGGTCCGCGGCGCGGCCGGCTCGGCCTCGGCGGCCAGGGTATCGTCGCCCGGGCGGACCGGGCGGCCGACGGGCAGCGTGTCCGCGTCAGGCCGTGCCGGAGGCGGCGCGAGGGGTAGGGTTTCCCCGTCGGGGCGGGCGGGGGTGAAGGGAAGGGTATCGTCCGAGTCCATCGGCGGGGATCCTAGACCTCGGTCCCGTCACGCGCAAGAGGGATCGAGGGCTTCTACGTCGGAGCACCGGATCCTATGTGATATGACGTATTTGATATGTGATATCTGATATGGAGGCCCATATCAGATACCACATATCGAAAAGGTCATATCACATAGGATCCAGGTAGGCCACCGGTCAGCGGTATCTCAAGAGCAGCGCGAACACCAGCGCCACCGCCGCGACGATCCCCAGCACCACCGCGATCGCCACCGCGGGCCGCGCCTTCGACGCGCGCACCATCCGCCTCGTGAACCCCTCCCTCGCGCGCGCCTTGACCTCGTGGCCCGTGGACAGCCTGGCGAGGTCCGCGGCGAACTCCGCCGCGCTCGGGTACCGCGACGACGGCTCCTTCTCCAGCGCCCTGAGGATCACCCGCTCCAGCGCCTCGGAGACCCTCGCGTCAACCTTCGAGGGCGGCGTCGGGTCCTCCTCCCTGACCAGCCTGAGGACCTCCGCGGGGTCGGGCCCGTCGAACGGCAGCTTCCCCGTCGCCGCCTGGTAGAGCACCACGCCGAGCGACCAGACGTCGCTCGCGGGCGTCAGCCTCGCCGCGCCGCCCCCCGCCTGCTCGGGGGACATGTAGCTCGGCGTCCCGAACATGCCCTGCCTCGCCTCCGCCTCGACGCTCCTCGCGAGACCGAAGTCGGTGAGGCGCGGCCGGCCCGCCTCATCTACCAGGATGTTCCCCGGCTTCACGTCGCAGTGGACGACGCCCGCGCGGTGCGCCGCGTCGAGCGCCTCCGCGACGCCGCGGATGACGCGCAGGATGTCCTCGAAGGCGCGACGGTCCCTGAGCCACGACTCGAGCGTCCTCCCCTCCACCTGCTCCATCGAGATGTACGAGCGCCCCTCGACCTCCCCCACCTCGAACACGCGCGCCACGCCGGGGTGATCGACCCCCTTCACCGCCCTGGCCCCCGCGATCGCCGCCTCGACCTCGCCCGGGTCGGCGGCCGTCGGGTCGTAGACCTTCAGCGCGACCACGCGGCGGCTCTCCTTCTCCATCGCCTGGTACACCCGGGCCCCCCGCGACGAGCCCAGCTCCCGCACCAGGTCGAACTTCCCGAACGGCACGCCCCGCGCCGGCGCGGGCTCGACGGACGGGCCGACCGCGGAGATCGCCTCCGGGGCCGCGCCGGGGAGGAAGACCGTCTCATCGGCGTGGATCCACGCCTCCTTCGGGGGGACGATCATCGACTCCCCGCACTTCGCGCAGGTGACCTTCGCGCCGGGGGAGTACCCCGCGACATTCGTCTGCGTCTTGCAGGTGCGGCAGGCGAGGATCTTCTTGTCCTGGAGGGTCAGGACGGTGCGGACGTCCTCGGCGGAGACGTACCCCCTCTTGACCATGACCTCGCCGAGGCGGAGCTGCACGCCCTTAGAGCCCTCCTGGGCCTGGATGCGGGCGCACTCGTTGACCTGCTCCTTCGACGCGAGGCCATACTCGATGAGCAGCCCCCCGAAGCGGTACTCGCGCCGCTTGAGGCGGGCGTCCTGGGAGCGCTCGTTGAGGACGTGGTCCTGGAAGCCGCTGATCGCCTGGGCCTCGGCGAGGGTGAGGTACCCCTGCTTGACCATGAGGAGGCCGATCGGGACGGTCGGGAACTTCTCCTCCTGGATGCGGAGCGTGTCGTCGAGCTGTTCCTGGTTGATGAACCCCTTCTGGATGGCAATCTGCCCGAAGAGGCCCAGCCCGCGCTTTGACATGATTCCCTCGTGAGCCGTCCAGGGCGGATTCTAGCCCCGGGAGGCCCCCCGGGCAAGCCGTCAGCGGGCCTTCCACCGGTCGAGGGAGGTCCGCAGGAAGGCCCTGCGGGCGGGGTCCCTCTCCTCGTCGATCGGGCGCCCGCGCTCTCCGTCGAGCCCGTACACGTCGGTCGGGGGCATGCGCGGAGTGCACCGCCGGGCGACCCGCTTCACGTGTCGGGAAGCTGCCCCGCGCGGGGCGAGGGAGGCAAGGACACCCGGCCTCCCGTGCGATCGACGCATTGACGGAGTCTGCGGATCCAGGTATGCAGGTGTCTCTCCCATTCGGGGCCCGCATGATCGACCTGTCCACAGAGCCGCTTGCCGAGTTCCACCTCCACTTCGAGGCGGCGCTGCCGTGGGAGGTCTTCCGCGGGCTCGCGGGGATGGACGGCGAGCGCGCGCCATGGCTCGACGGGTCGGGGAGGTTCGCCTCGTTCGATGACTTCGCGAAGCCGTTCCGCGGCTGCATCGCCGAGACGCTCAGGCGGCCGGGGATGTACGAGCGGTGGGCCGAGGCCTCCGTACGATGGCTCGCGGGGCTCGGCGTGAGGCATGCCGAGATCGGCGTGACTGCGTACCTCATGGAGCGTCTCGGGCACCGCGTGGAGGAGACGCTTCCCGCGGTCTGCCGCGTCCTTCAGGAGTCGGGCGAGGCCGCGGGCCTCCGCGTGCGCATCTTCGCGGCGATCTCGAGGAGGGAGGAGCCCGAGGAGAACGCGAGGCAGGTCGAGCAGTGGCTTGCGCTCGTGGGCGGGAGGCTCGCGGGGATCGACCTGCACAGCTACGAGCTGGAGGGGCCTACGGCGCGGCAGAGGCCCGCGTTCGACGTGGCGAGGGCCGCTGGGCTGGAGCTTCGCGCCCACGCGGGAGAGCACGGCACGGCGCGCGACGTGTGGGAGGCGATCGACGTCCTCGGAGCAACGTCGATCAACCACGGGGTCCGCGCGGTGGACGACCCCGTCCTGGTGCGGGCGCTGGCCTCACGGAACATCCCGCTCCACGTGTGCCCCACGTCGAACGTGATGCTCGGCGTGGCGCCCTCGTACGCCGAGCACCCCCTGCGAACGCTCCTGACCGCGGGGGTGCCCGTCACGGTGAACACGGACGACCCCCTCGTCCTCGGGACGGACGTCCGAAGCGAATATGGACGTCTTCGGCGAGAGATGGGCCTGGGCGAGGACGAGGTGCTCCGCGTCCTGGCGACTGCCACCCGCCTCGCTTCGGCGAGGGCGACCACCTGATCGGCATTGAGGACTTCGACGACGGTGCGGAACATCTTGCGAAACGCGTCGCGGAGGCCCGGAGGAGGCATGGTCAGCGTCCCCCGGCGACGAGTTTCGAGATGGAGATCGGGTGGCCGATCGGCTTCGGCCACGGGGGTGTCGAGCCGTCCTGGAGCTGGAAAGCGAGGAGGAATTCGTGCATAGCCAGCACTTCGTCGAAGAAGTGCACCCAGTCCGCGCCCAGCCCGCGCTGCCGGCACGATCGTTGTCACTTCCGATCCTGCCATCGTGAACTGCTGGAATTCCCAGCAGTCACCCCTCGCATGTGGGGTGAAATCCAGCAGTTCTCCGAGGGGGTCTCCTGGCGGAAGACTGTATAACGCCATATGCCGTAGTGTGTTGCCGCCACTCGTGGCGGTTGGCATGCCGCATGCCCTTCCATAGGCGCTTCTTGAATGGAGGGCATCATGCGCAAGACCTGGCTCGTCCCTGTGGTCGCCGTCGCGGCCGTGCTCGCTCTCACCCTCTGCCGGACGCTGAAGCCGTCACAGCCGCCCGAAAGGAGGATTGAGGAAGCTTCTTCATCAATGCCGCCGTGTCAACGAGCGGATGCGCCATCGGCACCGAAGGGCGATGCTCCGAGCGCCTCGGACTCGGCCTCGGAGACTCCTCGTCCGACTCGGGAGATCCGTTGCAGAAAGCTCGCTCAGCTCGAAGCGCCTCCCGGCTGGGATCAATGGGCCGCGAACCCCGAAAGTCTGTGGAAAGACCAAGTGGAGAGGTGGCTCAAGCTCAAGCTCGCTCCGGACGTCCTCGTGGTCTTCTTCCGTCGCGACGCAACGTCGGAGGACCGTGAGAGGGTCTTTCAGACCCTTCGCGCCGTCACGGTCGAAGAGGAACTCCCCGTTTTCGCGAGCGACAACCCGAATGCGAGCACCTACCGTGTGACGCTGCCTACGGGGAGCGACCTGCGGGGTGCGTTCCACTCCCTCTTCGACGATCCTTCGATCTCCTGGGTTGACCCTGTCTGCGTGGAACCGGTTGAGCTCGACGAGTACCCGGACGACCCCGACTTTCCGAACAACTCGGCCTTCGACAACACCGGCCAGACGCGCGGGATCTTCGATGCCGACATCGACGCGCCGGAGGGGTGGGACATCTGGAACGCACCGTTCATGCGTGAGAAGGTCGCCGTGATCGACACGGGGATCGACTTCCATCATCCTGAGCTCGAAGGGTGCCGGTGGGTCAACCACCGTGAGTACATCGGTCTGCCCGGCGTGGACGACGATGGCAACGGGTACACGGACGACATCTACGGCTGGGACTTCATTGACGGCGATGGTGACCCGATGGATGAAGATGGCCACGGGACGCAAGTCGCGGGAGTCATCGCGGCCTCAGCCTACAACCAACAGGGCACCGCCGGCCTCTGTCGTGAAATCGTCATCCTCCCCATTCGCGCCTTCCACGAGGGAACGAACGGGATCCTGTCCTTGGACAAGGCGTTTCGGTATGCCATTCGGAGCCGTGTCGATGTGATCAACTGCTCTTTCGGCTACTCCTCCCAGTTGGACTGGATGCCGGCGGTCCTCTCCGAGGCGAATGCCGCGGGAATCCTGGTCGTTTGCACCGCGGGGAACCGGCCGATCGATCTGGAGACCGTCGATCCCCTCCACTTCCCAAGGACGAGGCCTTTCCCCAACATCATCACCGTGACCGGGACGGACCAGTGGGACCGCTTCATCCCATCCTTCGGGTACGGAGCGACCCGCGTCCTCCTGGCGGCCCCCGGCAACGAGGTCGGCACGACGATGCTCCGCGGGAAGTGCGACACCGTCGCCGGCACTTCGTTCTCGGCCCCGCAGGTCACCGGCGCCGTGGCGCTCGCCATCGGGCTGTGGAGGTACACCCACCACAGCGACGGCCGTCCCACGGTCGCGGAGCTGCGTGGTGCGCTGATCGACGGCGTGGACTCGCTGCCGTCCCTCGAGGGGAAGTGCGTCACGGGGGGCCGCCTCAACTTGCCGAAGTTCCTGCGTGCCTTCGACGAGGCAGGCCGGATTAGCCTCTTCGGGTCGGTCTGGTGGTCCTGGGGCCGTCTGCCAGGCGTGAAGATCACGCTCTCGGAGGGCGGCTCGCGATCCACCTTTTCGGGAGCGGAGGGGACGTGGGCGTTCCACTCCCTCCGCGACGGGACCTACACCATCACCCCGTCGAGGCGCGGCTTCGTCTTCACGCCCGCATCGCGGACCGTGACACTGCGCGGGGCCAGCGAGGCGGTCCCGCTGTTCGACGGTCGGCCCGTCCCCCCGCGGAGGATCTCCGGTACCGTCCTTGACGGCGACATCCCCATCGTCGGAGCGCGCGTCACCCTGACCGGGGAGCTCTCGCAATCCCGCGTGACCGTTCCGGAGGGAGGCTTCCTGTTCACCGACCTCGTCGAGGGGGCCTACGACGTCCGCGTGGAGCTCGAAGGGTGGACCTTCTCGCCGCCGACGGTTCGTCTCGATCTCCGTGACGACGTCGTGGTTCGCTTCGCGGCGTCCGGCATCGGGAGGGCGGATGGGGGGACCACTGAAGCCCTCGCCCTCCTGGACAGCGCGCCGGCGCGGTCTCGCATCCGCCTCGCGGAGGCAGGCAACGTCCCCGACCTCGCCGTGTTCGTGGAGGTCTCCCACGATCGGCCCTCGGACCTCCGGATCCGGCTCATCAGCCCGGACGGGACGCCAGTCCTGCTGCGAGCCCCCGGCCCCGGGTTCCTGCACGACGTGAACGGCTGGTACGGGCGCGATCACGTCCCCGCCGAGCCGTTCTCGCGCCTCGCCGGGCGCACGTTCGCCGGGGACGGCCGCGCGGAGGTTGCGCTCGCCATGGGGCCCTTCCCTCAGTCAGGCGGGTGGGTCGCGCTCCACGACGACGCGGGCCGCGCGTTCACGCGTACCGGTTGGGCTCGCCTCCGCTGGCCGGCCTATGACGCGGCCAGCGGCGAGACCTGGCCGGCGTTCACGCGATAGGCGTGCAAGAGGCGAAGTCGCAGGGTCCGCGACTCCGCCGCCTCCGATTCCCCGAAGAGGCGGCGGGTGGAGCGATCAGCGCCGCGCGGCCACGGTGGCGCGCCGCGCGTCCGCCTTCGTGCGCTTCGGCGTCCCCTTCGTGGGCTTCGTGGCCCCCTTCGTGGGCTTCGTGGTTCCCTTCGCGGGTTTCGTGGTCCCGCCCGCCGGCTTCCTCCCCGCGTCCTCGTCCATGATCGCCACCCGCGCCGCCGCCAGACGCGCCACGGGGACGCGGAACGGCGAGCAGGAGACGTAGTCCATCCCCACCCGGTGGCAGAAGTAGACCGAGTCCGGGTCGCCGCCGTGCTCGCCGCAGATCCCGATCTTCAGGTTCGGCTTCGTCGCCCTCCCCCGCTGCACCGAGATCCGGATCAGCTCCCCGATCCCGTCCACGTCCAGCGACTGGAAGACGTCCTTGTCGTAGATCTGCAGCCGGATGTAGTCCGCCATGAACTTCCCGCTGTCATCCCGCGAGAAGCCGCCGCCCATCTGGGTCAGGTCGTTCGTCCCGAAGCTGAAGAAGTCCGCCTCCTCCGCGATCCGGTCCGACGTGACGGCCGCCCTCGGGACCTCGATCATCGTCCCGACCGTGTACTTGAGCTTCCGCCCCGACTTCGCGATCACCTCTTCCGCGACGTCGATCACAATCTTCTTCTGGTTCGCGAGCTCCTTCACGTGACCGACGAGGGGGATCATCACCTCGGGCTCGATCGTCTTCCCCTCCGCGGCCAGCTCGCACGCCGCCTCGAAGATCGCCCTCGCCTGCATCTCCGTGATCTCGGGGTACGTGATCCCCAGCCGGCACCCCCGGTGCCCCAGCATCGGGTTGAACTCGTGCAGCTCGTTGACGCGGGCCAGGATCCTCTCCTTCTCCGCGATAGCCGCCGGGTCGCTCCCCTTGTGCTTGAGGAGCGCCACCTCGACCATCAGCTCCTCGCGCTTGGGGAGGAACTCATGGAGCGGCGGGTCAAGCGTCCGGATCGTGACCGGCTTCCCGATCATCGTCCGGAACAGCCCCTTGAAGTCCACCTTCTGGAACGGCAGGAGCGCCGCGAGCGCCGCGCGCCGCTTCTCCGTCGTGTTCGCCATGATCATCTCGACGACGTGCGGCAGGCGCTCCTCCGCGAAGAACATGTGCTCCGTGCGGCAGAGCCCGATCCCCTCCGCGCCGAAGGCGATCGCCGCCTCCGCGTCGCGCGGGATGTCCGCGTTCGCCCTGACCTTCAGGCGGCGGTACTTGTCCGCCCACGAGAGGAGCATGGTGAAGTCCTGGTACCCCTGCGACTGTTCCGGCTTCATCTCGCCCCGCAGGACCTGCACCACCTCGCTCGACCGCGTCGGGACGTCGCCGAGCATCACCTCGCCCGTCGATCCGTCGATCGAGAGGGCGTCCCCCTCCCGGACGACCCGCTCGCCGACGCGGAACAGCCGGGCGTCCTCGTCCACCTTGATCATCGAGCATCCGACGACTGTCGGCTTCCCCATCTGCCTCCCGACCACCGTCGCATGGCTCGTCGCCCCGCCGATCGCCGTGAGAACCCCCTTCGCCGCCGCCATCCCGTGGATGTCGTCCGGGCAGGTCTCCCCGCGCACCAGCAGCACGCGCTCGCCGCGGTTCGTCCACGCGACCGCGTCGTCCGCGTGGAAGACCACCTTTCCCGCCGCCGCGCCGGGGCTCGCGTTCAGCCCCTTCGCGATGACCGCGTGCTCCTTGCGCTTCGTCATGTCGAAGATCGGGTGGAGGAGCTGCTCGAGCTGGTCCGGCGTCACCCTCATCACCGCCTCGCGCGGCGTGATCAGCTTCTCCTTGACCATGTCGCAGGCGATCTTCACCGCAGCGTGCCCCGTGCGCTTCCCGTTGCGCGTCTGGAGCATGTACAGCGTGCCCTGCTGGATGGTGAACTCGAAGTCCTGCACGTCGCGGTAGTGCTTCTCCAGCCGCGAGGTGATCTCGCGGAGCTGGTCGTAGACCGCCGGCTGGTCCTCCTGCAGCTTCTCGATCGGCTTCGGCGTGCGGATCCCCGCGACGACGTCCTCGCCCTGCGCGTTCGGGAGGTACTCGCCGTAGAACCGCTTCTCCCCCGTCGCGGGGCTGCGCGTGAAGCCG
>CAZYRM010000157.1:0-14226 GCA_964649705.1 uncultured Planctomycetia bacterium | reverse complement strand
GGCTTGGTTCGTCCACGCCGAAACAACTGCGCGCGCCGCGCAGCTGTTGAGCGATGGGGATCCAAATCCCAGAACCCAGATCCCAGCGCGCTCGCGCTCGCCTGCAGTCCCGACGGCTCCACCCCGCTCGCCCGCTGCGAGGACAAGACCGTCAAGCCGCAGGAGGTGGCGAGCCGATGCCTTCAAGAGGCGATTGACTCCCAGGCGTGTCGATGGGATCATCGCTTGGCCCACTTGATGCGAAGGGACTCGCGATGTCGCCGGCAGGCTGCTTCGTAGCTCGGACCTGGCTCCTCGCCGGGTGGCTGGCCCTCTTCCTGGGGGCCTCTCTGCCCGCCGACGAGGCGTACCTGGGCTCGACGATCACCCTGCCACAGCACGAGTCCTTGGAGGCCCCGGCGACACACGGCCACGACTCGCATTGGACATGGCGCGCCACCCCTCCCGACGAGAGCATGGCCACCGTGCTGTTCTTCATCCACGACCACGGCGGCCTCGACGCGATCACGGGCGAGATGGCCGATCGCATCCGTGACTCGGCGGCCACGTGGGACGTGGCGAATTCCGGAGCCTACCTGGACCTCGTCGAGACCGTCGCGGATCCGCTGAACGGGATCCACATCCACAATGCCCCGATCGACGGACCGGGCGGGACGCTGGGCCGGGCGCTCGTCACGTTCTTCGGCCACGGTGCGCAGACGTTCTCGGACGGCCACACCCTCCACCAGATCGCCGACGTCGACATCGAGATGGACAGGGAGACCTGGTACACGGGGACCGGCGCGCCCGGCGGCGGCGAGTTCGACTACTGGTCCGTCATGCTGCACGAGATGGGGCACTCCATCGGCCTGGGGCACGCCGACGGCGGTACGGAGCCGGGCTCGGTCATGCTTCCGGCGATCGGCGCGGGTCAGGCCCGTCGTGTCCTGACCGTGGCCGACGTCGACACCGAGGTCCACCTCTACGGGAATCCCGAGCCCGCGACCTGGGTGCTCTTCGGGGTCGGCCTGATTGCGGCGGCGGTCCACCGCCGCCGTGGCGCCAGGATCGCCTAGAACCGGACGGGTCCCGCGGCAGGTTTGGAAGCTCCCGAATGGACCCCTCCCCGCACCATCCTGAGGCGTCCGGCCCGACCTGGCCGGCCCGCCTTCTCGCCTGCTCGGTCGTCCTCCTCTTCCCGCCCTTCCTCGCGATGCTGCTCCTCGGCACGCGTTTCCCCGGCCTCGAGGCGGACGAGGCGATGGACCGCGCCCAGGTGGCGCGGCGGCTGGCGGAGGGGAAGGGCTTCACGACGGACAACGTGCGTCCCCTGTCGCTCGCGTACCACGCTTCGTTCGACGGGCACCCGGACCTGTACAACGCGCCCGTCCAGCCCATCCTCCTGTCCCTGGCCTTCCGGAGCCATCACGCCTCGGACCGCGTCGTCTCGGCGGTCGGCTGCGCCGCGTGGGTCATCGCCGTCTGGCTGACGTTCGCCTTCGCGCATGGACGGTTCGGTCCCGGGATCGCCGCGCTCGCGGCCCTCTTCCTGACGATCGACCTGCCGCTCCTCCAGGCCGCGCTCGCGGGTCTCGGCGCGCCGTACCTCGCCTGCGCGGCGCTCCTCGCCGTATGGGCCGCATGTCCGTCGGGCTCGATGGAGGGGACGGACGCCCCTTCGCCGCTCCGCGCTGCCGCGGCAGGACTCCTCTCGTCGGTCGCCATGCTCGCCGACTACCGCGCGATCGGGCTTCCGCTCGTCCTCGTCGCCATCGTGGCGCGCGGGAGGCGGCGTACGCTCCGCCTGGCCTGCTTCGTCGGCGGCGCGCTCCTCGTCCTCCTCCCATGGATGCTGCGGACCGCCGCCTGGACCGGCTCCCCCGTGTTCTCCGTCTACGCATACGAGTCCATCGCGGGGACGCAGGACCGGCCGGGGGACTCCGTTTTCCGCTCCCCCACGCCGCCGTCCGGGGGGCCCGCGGCGATCCTCTTCGAGAACCCGCAGGAGGTCGTACGCAAGTTCGCGAACGGGTTCCTCCGGCTGCGGGACCACCTGCCTCGAGGCGTGGACCCTCTCGTCGCCATCCTCTTCTTCGCCGCCCTGCTGGAGACCGCGGGGGCGAAGCCCTGGCGCCGGGTCGTGGGCGTCACGTGTTGGACGCTCCTGCTGGCCGTCCTGGCCTCCTGGCTCCTCCGCCCGGGGATGGAGGTGGTGGCCGCGTGGTCGCCCCTGCTCGCCACGATCGCCGCGGCCCAGATCGCCGCCTGGGCGAGGCGGCGGTTGTCGCCGGGCACGCCCGTGTCCTCCACGGACACCTGGGACCTGCATCTCATCCGCCGCCTGGAGGGGCTGGGACCCTGGGAACTCCGTTGGCGTTTCGTCGCCCTCTACGCTGCCGCGCTCCTGGCGGTCGGGGCGCCGCTCGCGATCTGGATCCTCGGGCCGAAGACGACGCCGGACGCGACGCTCGGTCCGCACGTCCAGGCGATGAAACACCTGGTGCCGGCGGGGGCGACGGTGGTCACCGATCGCCCGGCGCTCATGGCCTGGCGCGGAGAGCGTCGGGCCCTCTGGCTTCCCTGGCGGGACAAGGACTGGGACCGGATCGAGTCCGTCTGCGGGCCGGTGGACGCCGCCTACGTGACGCCAGGCCTCGCCGCCGTCCCGCCCGGGGAGCGAGCCGCCTGGTGGGTCTGGCTCGTCTCGCCACGCGGGGTCTACCGCGATCTGGGTCCGGCGGGACCGACGCCCAACGGAGGCGCCTGCCGGATCCGTAAGGGGGAGCCGCGATGAGTCGGCCGCCTCGTCGCGCCGCGGTCGCCGTGGGGGCCTGCCTGCTGGCGCTCGGATGCGCGCGCGTCGATCCGCGCTGGACCGCGGGTACCGCCCGCCCTCGCTCCGCGGCGGTGTCTCCGTCCTCGCTGGACGGCGCGCAGGCGCGCGTCGCGCTCGGGGCCAGGCACCTCGCGGCGGACCGCCTCGCGGAGGCCGCGGAGGCCTTCCGCTCCGCGCTCCATGCCGACGCCGCCTGCGCGGACGCCCTCCTGGGGCTCGCGGTCGTCGCATCACGAGCGGGCGAGGACGAGGCCGCGCTCGTCCTGGCGACGGCCGCGTGGCGCAGCGCCCCCGGAAACCCGCGGGTGGCGATCGTCGCGGCCCGGCTGCTGCTCCAGGGCGGTCTCCCGGTCGACGCCGCGCTTCTCCTGGAGCACGCCATCGAACGCGCCCCCTCCGACCTCGCCCTCCGACTCCACGCCGCGATGGCGCGGACGCGGGCGGGGGACGTCATGGCCGCGGAGGAACACCTCGCCCGAGCGACCGCCATCTCTCCCGGGGCGAGCGCCCCGAGGATCCTGGGCATCGACTTGTGGCTCCTGACGGGTCGGACCGCGAAGGCGATCTCCGCGGCGGAGTCGCTTGCACGCGACCGCCCGGAAGACGCCAGGGCACGCGAGGCGCTCGGCCGCGCTCTCCGTGCCGGCGGCAGGCCGCGCGAGGCGCTGGACGCCTTCGCCGAGGCGGAACGGCTTGCCCCCGCATGGGCGCCGGCCCCGATCGGGGCCGGCTGGGCCGCGATCGAGGCCGGGGACGCGGTGACGGCGAGGGAGCGGTTCCGTCGTGCGCTGGAACTCTCGCCCGCCTCGTGCGCCGCGAGTCTCGGCCTGGCCGAGGCGCTGATCGCACTGGGCGACCGGCCGTCGGCGCTGCAGATCTACGAGGGGCTCCTCCTCGGTCCGCTCCCTCCGGCGACGGCCCTCAACAACGTGGCCTGGTCCCACATCGGCTCGGGGGACGTCTCGGAGGAGGCGCTGGAGCTGGCCCGCGGCGCCGTCGACCTGGACCCCGGCCATCCCTCCTACCTCGACACCCTTGGGTGGGGGCTGTACAGGGCGGGGAGGACACGGGAGGCGCTGTGGTACCTGGAGGAGGCGGCGAGGCGCGCTCCGGCCAACCGGACCATCGCCGGGCACCTGGAGGAGGCCGTGCGCTCGCCCTCGGGGAGGTGACCGATCAGCGCGCCAGGAGGCGCCCGACCTCCTCGTGGATCCCCTTGAGGACGGAGGTGAGTCGTTCCATGGCCTCGGACTCCGCCTCGTTACGGAAGCCGGTCGCGGCCTCGACCTGCAGGACCGTGCACCGGCCACGCCGCCACCGCGCGCGGACGACTTCCAGGTGGTAGTCCAGGGTGTCGTCAACCGCACGGCCGTCGACCATCGCCCACGACGCGACGAGCACGCGGTCCCGTCCTCGGGACGCCTGGAGCACGGTCAGCTCGACAGGGTGGCCCCCGAAGGGGATCCCTGCCGTCCGCCTCCGATCCGGCAGCCAGCCGGCGGCGGTCGAGCAGAGCTCGGGGGTGTGGAGGTACCGCGGGTCGTCTTCGATGCGCACCAGGACGTCGACGGGGGGGACGCCGGGCCGCGAGAATCGAAGCGCCGCGCCGCTCCGATCGAGCGACTGGCCTTCGGGGGTCAGACGCGCCGCGTTCCAGCCCTGCACGGACGGGGCCCACTCGCGCAGGTCCCAGATCCGCGGGCGGGGGAGGGAGTGGCGCAGGCCCAACGAGGAGGCTGCGACGGCTGCCAGGGCGAGGAGCGGGGGGAGGAGCGATCCCATGGGGGAGGGGTCCCGCCGCGCGTCGGGGGCTCTCGGACGGGACGGGGGCAGGAGCGCGCAAAGGCCGAGCGTTACGAGGAGGAAGAAGATCACGCCGGACCCCTGCTCGAAGAACCCGGCCGCGGCCTCGCCCGAGAGCGCCAGGCCGACCACGGCCGTCGCGGCGATCCGAAGGACGTTTGCCACGATGGCCAGCGGGACTGCGGCGCACACGAGGAGGAGCCTCCTGGAGCGGCTTGCGGGGAGCACTCCGGCGAACAACGCGGCGAGGGCGAGAACCGTGACGAGGGAGCGAAGGCCGCTGCAGGCGTCCGCGATCGTGAGCGCGAACCCGGGGAACTGCAGGTGGACGCCGTTCCGGACGCAGTCGGCGCCGAGCCACTGGAGGAGTGTCCCCGCCGCGGCCGACGAGAGCCGCTGGAGCGGCAGGCTCAGCGCCTGGACGAAGAAGAGCGGGAGGGGCACGGCGAACAGCAGGTAGAGAATCGGGAAGGCGCAGGCTCGCAGGAGGGCGCCCCCGCCGAGGGCCGACGCGAGCGCCAGGAGGGTTCCGACGAGTGCGAGGGCGCCGAGCATCTCGAATCTCAGGCGGGTCCCGACGAGCAGGATGGCCCCGGACGCCAGGAGGGCGGCGGCGGCGAGCGTGGTCCGGCCGGAGCCGAGGCGGAGGGAGGAGCGGCGGGTCCAGAGCAACGCGGCGGAGACGAGGGGGACCAGCGGGCCGTGCGAGTAGTACGGGTCGACCAGCCACCGGTCCCACAACCAGGCGGCCGTTCCGCCGTAGGCCGCCGCGGCGGCGCCCGCGAGCGCGGCGAGCTGCAACACGAGTCGAGGGCGACTGGCGGCTGCGTTCAGCCTCGATCCTCCATGGGGAACTGCTCATCGAGGATTGCGACCTGCGCGAAGGGCTGCTGCGCCCAGGGGTCTGGACCTTCTGCCAGATCCCCAGGTGCTTGTCGAGCGTTTCCAGGTCGGCCTTGGGTGAACTCCTCAGCCCGAAGCTCATCGGCGACCCTGCGGTGGCCGCGCGCCTCGCCGAACAGGTCGACGCGCCGTCCTCGGCCAGCGCCGAGCGGCTCTCGTACATCGACTAGCGGGCACACCGCCCCGCGATAGGGCCCGACTACGCGTACGAGCGTTCCGCCTTCCAGCGCCCTCGGAGGGGGCCGCGCAGGTCCCTCCGCACGCGCCCCAGCTCCTCCTGCGTCTGGTCCACCGAGGAGACCTCGATGGAGAAGATCTGGCACAGGTGGAACTTGAAGGTCATCCGCGCGATGGAGAGGTTGTCGTGGAACTCGCGGGCCCCGAAGCCCATGTCCCGCGCCATCTCGGCCTGAGTGCGGCAATCGTCGGCGGAGCGATCGAGCTCCCACGCGTCGAACGCGCGCATCGGGTCCGAGTCCTTCGCGAACTTCGCGCGCGTCCGCCTGAGGGCCTCGGTCACCTCCACCTGGGTCATCCTCCGGTCGAGGACCTGGTCCGGCGACTCCCCCTCGGAGGCGACCTCGATCCCGTCGAGCGACCGTCCCCGTCGCCGGCGCTCCTTCTTCTGTTCCGTGCGGACGTGGTTCTTGACCCACACCTTGAGGAACGTGCGGAAGCTGCCTCGCTTCTGGTCGGCGAGGGTGAAGATGCGCCCCTCGAGGAAGGGAACCATGAAGCTCTGGGTCAGTTCGTCGGCGCGGTCGCGGTCGCGGACGATCCCGAGGATGGTGAGGGCGATCTGGCCCCGGTACAGCTCGGCGAGGTTCCCGCGGGCCTTGACGGCCTCGGGGCCGCACCCGCGCGCGAGGGCGACCATCCCCCACGGCGTGTTCAAGACGTTCGAGGTGGCGTCGTCGAGCAGGATCCAGTCGTAGTCGTCCTTCACGGGCGGGATTGTACAACTCCGCGCGAGGTCTCGAAGTGCGGTTTTTTCCGGAATTCGGCCGGAAGGACGGGGGGCTCGGACTACTGAGTGGGCCGGGGGAGAGTGTCCCGCGGTGCGGCGCTGGTCCTGGGGTGGTCTTGGGACCGAGGCGGTCGCGAACGAAGGGGGATCCTGACGCTCCTTGGGAGCAGGAGGACATCATGAAGGGCCGAATCTCGGAGACGTTGGCGGCCTCGGCGATCACGGCCATCGTGGCGGCGATCGCGACGATCCGCGAGAACCTGAAATTCCTGGTGGCGCTGTCGCCCGAGCAGAGGAAGACGATGCTGAAGCTCGGGCCGAAGAGCGCCAGGTTCGTGGCGGACGTCCGGAAGCTGGCGGCGGCGCATCCGGAGCTGGTGCCGTCGGCGATCGACTTCCCGGAGTTCGCCAAGGACGCCGACATGATCGAGGTCCTGGGCCAGTTCCAGCCGGAGCTGACGCAGGTCTCGGAGGCCGTGGAGGATACGCTGATGGTCGCCGGCAGCGAGGCGCTCAGCAGCGCGCTGGTCCTATACGGCATCCTGCAGAGCTCGGCGAGGGCGATCCCTGGCCTCGACGACACGATGAAGGAGCTGGGGAAGAGGTTCCGTCGTGGCCCCAGGAAGGGCACGGCGGAGAACCCGGCCGCGTAACGGATGACGGCGGAACGGGCTCGGGTGGCCGCCCGAGCCATCTCGAAGCACATCCGCGGGCTTCCGAGGCTCATCGACGAGCTTCGGAAGCCCGTCGCTTACCTTCCGGTGCCGGCGCGCGAGCATCCGAAGCTCGCCGTTGACCTTCCGAGGCTCGCGCTTGACCTTCCGATGCTGGCGCGCGGGCATCGGATGCTCGTCGCTGACGTTCCGAGGCTCACGCGCGAGCTTCTGATGCTCGTCGTCGGCACTCCGAAGCTCGCGCACCGGCCTCGCCACTCGGCGCGCCGACCTCCGAGCCTCGCGCTCCGAGCTCGGATCGTGACGCGCCGAGTTCGCCCCTCCGGGCGTCCATCTCGCCGTTCGGCGCGCGGGCTTCAGATCGTAGTCCGACGTGTTCAGGGCTTGGCCCCCCGACATTGAAGCCCGCGCAAGCACGCACGCCCCTGCAGGCTGGAGTTCGCGACGCGGCATCGGTGAACAGGCCTCGGAGAAACGAGCTGGCGGTCCTCTGCCATGCGCCTCATGGTAAGCCGCCGCGACAGACCGCGAATTCACGCAACCCGACCTATGGCGATGACATGCGTGCCCGAAGGGCGTTGGCCGCACCGTGAACCTCACTTGTGCAGAGAGGCAGTTCTCTGGTCCGCGGGAATACGGCCGTGACAAGCCCACGACTCTTACGGAGCGGGAAGTGGACTATGACGCGACCATGGGTACGGTGGTGTGCGCCTGTAGCCCCCAATACTCAAATGGCTCGACCCGCCCGTTGATGGCTCTAGGAGGCTTCAAGTCTGCCGGAACGTGTGGGTCTGCATCCCATCTCTCCATCAACGCGTCCATGTCGTATGGCCTTGTCGACGCGACCTTCCACGCCGATTCGACAACGGACGGACTGATAATGGAAGGAGAGCGCTGACTCGCGAAGCGGAGGCGTTGTAGCCACTGCACCACCGGATGAGGACCCGTCAGCAGGTAGGAACGGCTTACCATTGATCGTATGGATGGGATCCCGACTGCTGCGAAATTGTGGAGACCATCCGGCACGATCCACGATAGGCCGTCCACACTCACGCGGTGAAAGTCATCGGCCATCCTGATGCTCGAGAATATCAGGAGCACAAGATCCTGATCGACGCGGATCCCGGCGAGGTTCATCCCTATCAGCTTGACAGAGAAGCGTTTTTCCGAGAAGCCGGGGATGTCGGCAAAGCTCACGATGGGAAGGGCGCACTCCATCTCGCGTGGGTGCCGATTTGGCGCTTCGTAGGATCCATCGGCCGATCGATGGGGAGGTTCCCACAGTGCAAGTGCGATCTCGTCGAGCTTCAGCAGCTGTGCTACAGAGATGTCCAGGCGCGAACGGCCCTGCCAAGTCACGACAGTGCCAGGAAACGCGTCCCGCCGAGAATCGTCAACCGGAGCAGTAGAGAGTACCGATCCGGCGTAATGCGCACCCCGAGACCCGCGCGCACGAGGGGACCCCGCAAGGTGTGTTTCAATTGCTCGCCATGCGGTCTCCTCGACTGCTAAGGCGGCTAGGTCCATCGCGCTATCATCACCATTGGCGATGGACCGTCGGTGTCCAACGTGCGCGGCGCGGGCGACGGTCACGGTCGCCCGCGCAGCACGGACGTCGCAGCGCTGGATCCACTGCGATTCCGGTTGTCCTATGCGTACGGGGGAGGGGCCTAGCGCCACACCATGCAACGCTGTAAACCCAGGGCTGACCTTCGGTAGCACATCTGAGCGCTCCCCACTCAGGGATTTCTTCCTAGACCAACAGTCGCACCAACCCTCACCCGCGGAGTCTTCATAGGCGATTACGGCGATCTCCCCCTCAACGCCGTGTGAATCGACCCGGAAGGTACGAACCACGAATCGACCGTGCTCATCCACACTGCTGGCCGCTAGGACGGTCCGATCGACTAGGGGCTCGGCGCGAACTACGGCTTCCTGATCCGCGGCACGGACAACCACGGGAACCTCGACCGAGGGACACCAGTCGCGGATGAGATCGATCAGGGACTGCTCCTGGGGCCACTTGTCGAGTACGACACGGATGCGCGTGCCGATCCTGCGGCCGATCGCCCTGTCCTCAAAGGGTGCCCACGGTTCTGTCAACAGGTAGTTTCGCGGCTCGCGAAGGCGAAGCCTGATTCCTATGGGCTTGACGGCCTCCTCGTCCTGTCTAGCCGTCTCGACCGTGATGTCCTTGGAAACTCCAAATACGCTGAGGAACCCAATGCCGAACCGGCTTGTCGGGGCAAATTTGAATCGCTCGCGGAACTCATCGCTCTGGTAGTAGGATCGTCCGACCTGTAGGAAGTATCGGCGGATGATCCTCTCATTCATCCCGGTCCCGCGATCCTCGATGACAAAGACATGCCGTGGCTCGGTCGGACCGTCCGGCGACAATTGCACGTCCTGCTGGCTGAAAGATACCACGATCGGGTAGCGCTCGCGATACTCGAGAGTGAACTGCGTTGGTCGCAGAGGGGTGGGCGTGCCGACGTTCTCTACCTGGAAATCGGCGTACATCTGGCAGCGCGTGGCATCCAAGGCGTTCTGAAGAAGCTCGCGCACGAACGCGTACGGATCCCCGTAGAGATCGCTGATGAGTCGGTGCAACACTTCGTCATGATCGAGCTCGAGCTTCCAGTCGTGGAAGGTGTACGTGGCATTCTCTGCGGGTCTAATGATGATCGTCGGCTTGATCTTGGACGATTGTGTTGTTGCAGAGGTCTGACAAGCGACGATGCAGCGCGGCGGCTTCCATTGGCCGTGTCGAATGGCATGCAATTGCTCCAGGCCAACCGCATGGACCTCGGCCTCAAGCATCGCGAACCAATCACGCAGAGTGCGGTGCGTGTCCTGGTCTTTGCACGCGAAGGCATACTCAATCGCTTTGGGAGATATGTTCTCGTGTCTCTTGGCCGCGTATTGCTTCCAATGTGGCACCGAGTCGGCCGGCAATGGACCAACGCCGGTGGCCGCGATGGGGTCTGCTCGTTTGCTGCTCATGTCGAGAAGATCACCGATTCGCAGAAGCCGGGCAATGAAGCGTACATTCACCTGTTCGCCAAAGACCGTCCGCTCGTCGGGGAACCGGCATTCGTCTGCTAGATCGGCGACGCTGAGTCCATGCCCGACACCCAAGTTGGAAATCGTCTCGAAGGCAACCGAGTCGCCATCGTCCACTAGCTGCTTCACGAATGGGTGCAATTCGAGCGCTGTCCTCCCCCGCTCGTGGTGAATGCGGCGGACGAAGTCTGCCACGAGGTAGCGAAGCGCCTGATCGGCCAGGAATGCGCTTTGCGCTGTCGTAGCTTGAGCGCTGTCCATGCGGACCGCCTCGTACTGCTGGAAGGAAGCGTGTCCCTTGCCGCCCGCAGCCACGAACGCCTTCCATGGCTCCGAAGCAAGAATCGCGGCAATCTCCGCGGGAGGAATCACCATTCCCATGTCGTGCAGATAGGCCGCACAAATCAGGCAGTACACCTCAGCGCCCGAAAAGGCCACGACAGGCCTGGCGCCGCTGAAGAGCAGCAGTGAAAGCTGCGAAACGATGCGGTCGCTGTGCTCCACACCATGGCCTGGATAATGCGAGAACATCGCCATGATGAGTGGCAGCCACTTCGCTTGCTCGTCTCTGACGCATCTCGCGCGGTGGGCGAGCGGTGCGTGCCGCTTGTTTAACCACTTGTAGAGTTGGGTTGATTCGAGCATGGAGGTCTCGCGGTTCTCCCCCAGTTGAGGCTGGCTCGCGTCTAGCGCTTTGAGCAAGGTACTCGAAGGCAGATCGCCCTGCAACACATGAACGAGACGCCTCAAACGAATCGCCTTGGTGTCGCTGCCGGGGTGGCGCGCCAAGGGCTCCTCAATGCCGGAGTCGAAGGCCCCTCGAGCGAGTTGGGACGGCCGGGGAAAGGGGTTGCGGAGAGGCCGCGAAGGAGGTTGACACCTCAACGCCCTCGGCCTGGACGCGCCCGTCCCGCATCCCAAGGAGCGCCCACCATGCCCGAGACGGAACCCGTCGTCGACTTCACCGCGAAGCACACCTACGGGATCTGACGGTTCCAGAAGGGGTGGAGGCCGCTCCGCGTCGTCTCAATGGAGGGGTGCCACTTCCTTCGCATCCGATCGGCCGGTCATGTCGTTTCCCAGAGGAGGCGAATCGGGACGGCGTACAACCCCTCGCCGAACTCAGCGCAGGTCTCCCCGTCGCAGAGCACCGCGCCGGCGATGAAGCGTTTCCCACCCACCTCCTTGAGTCTCCGCAACCCCCGGAAGTCGCCCGGCGACACGCTGGCCGCCGCCTTCACCTCGACGCCGGTCAGTCCTCTCGCGCCCCTGTCGAGCACGATGTCCACTTCGAATCCACCACGGTTGCGGAAGTGGTGAAAGCGGACGTCGTCCTCCTCCCAGCTCGCCTGTCGTCGCAGCTCCTGGAAGACGAACGTCTCCAGAAGCTGGCCGTAGGCGGCCTGGTCTCGCGCAAGCCCCGCCGCGTCCAGGCCGAGCAGCGAGCAGCACAGGCCCGTGTCTCCCACGTGGAGCTTGGGCGTCCTGACCAGGCGCGTTAGACGATTCGCGTGCCAGGGCGGGAGTTCTTCCAGCAGGAAGATCCGTGCAAGGAGCGTCACGTATTCGCGGATCGTCGGGCGGCTCACCTGGAACGGAGCCGACAGGTCGCTCACGTTGAGCAGGTGGGCTGTCTGGCTGGCCGCGAGCGCAAGGAGCCGCGGCAAGGCGTCGAGGGACTGGATGCGCGCCAGGTCCTTCACGTCACGCCGCACGGCCACGTCGATGTAGTCTCGGTACCAGGTCGCGCGGCGCCGCGGCGTCGCCCGTGCCAGCGCCGCGGGATACCCCCCCTGGCGACGACGCGCTCGGCGAATCGGGGATAGAGTCGCTCGGCCGTCATCGCGGCGGATCGTAGGCGGTGGGGCCGGCTGATTGCAAGGTTCGTCGTCTGCTATCTGAAAGGTCCATGTCCGGCTGGTTGAAACCCCCTTCGGCGGCGGGTCGAAGAGCTTCCGGCCCTCTTCTTCCCTCCTGGGGTCATCCGTTAGAGAGGATGCGCGAGCACCATCCTGCTGCCCTCTGGGCGAGATCGAGCGGCCGAGGAAGGGGCTCGCGGAAAGGCCGCGAAGGAGGTTGACACCTCCACGCCCGCGGCCTAGACTCGCCGCTCCCGCATCCCAAGGAGCGCCCACCATGCCCGAGACGGACCCCGTCGTCGACTTCACGGCGAAGCATACCTACGGGACCTGGCGGTTCCAGAAGGGCTGGAGGCCGCTCCACGTCGTCTCCATGGAGGGGTGCCACTTCACCGACGCGAACGGGAAGAAGTACCTCGACTTCTCCAGCCAGCTCATGTGCTCGAACCTCGGGCACGGCAACAAGGCCGTCATCGAGTCGATCGCCGAACAGGCCCGGAAGATGGCCTTCCTCTCGCCTGCCTTCGCCTGCGACGTGCGCGCCGAGCTCGCGAAGCTCCTCCTCGAGGTCATGCCCAAGGGGCTCGAGAAGTTCTTCTTCACGACCAGCGGCACCGAGGCGAACGAGGCCGCCTTCAAGATCGCGCGCCTCGTGACGGGGAAGTACAAGATCATCTCCCGCTACGCCAGCTACCACGGGTCGACCGCGGGGAGCATCGCGGCGACGGGCGACCCCCGCCGCTGGCCGGTCGAGCCGGCCGGGAAGATCGAGGGCGTGATCTTCGCACCGGACGCCAACTGCTACCGCTGCCCGCTCGGTCAGGACTACCCCGGCTGCAACGTCGCCTGCGCCGACTACGTCGAGTACATGATCAAGAACGAGGGGAACGTCGCGGCGATCATCATCGAACCCGTCGTCGGGACGAACGGGATCCTCGTGCCCCCGGACGAGTACCTCCCGCGCCTCAGGAAGATCTGCGACGACAACGGCGTGCTCATGATCGCCGACGAGGTCATGAGCGGCTGGGGACGCACCGGGGAGTGGTTCGCCATGAACCACTGGAAGGTCCAGCCGGACATCCTCTGCACCGCGAAGGGCGTCACGGCCGCCTACGTGCCGCTGGGGGTGACGGCGACGACCCGCAAGATCGCCGACTACTTCGAGGACCACTACTTCCCGCTCGGCCATACCTACGAGGCGCATCCGATGACGCTCGGGCCGGCGATCGCCACGATCCAGGAGTACAGGCGCATGGACCTGATCCAGCGCTCGCGGCGGATGGGGGAGTACCTCGGATCGAAGCTCAAGGCCCTCGCGTCGAAGCACCCCTCGATCGGCGACGTGCGGGGACTTGGCCTCTTCTGGGCCGTCGAGATCGTCCGCGACCGGAAGGCGAAGACGCCGTTCAACACCCGCGCCGACAAGGTGAGCGGCAAGCCCCTCGTCGTCGACAAGGTGGCGGGCGAGATGATGAAGCAGGGCGTCTTCTGCCAGGCCTGGATCAGCCACTTCGTCATCGCGCCGCCGCTGATCGTGACCGAGGCCGAGATCGACGCGGGCGTCGCCGCCCTCGACGCGGCCCTCGCGATCGCCGACGCCGAGGCGAAGGGATAGGTCGTTCGCCGCGATGTGGGCCTACCGCCTCCTCCGAGCGCTCCTGCGGATCGCGGTCCGCGTCTTCTATCGCCAGGTCGAGGTCGTCGGGCTCGAAAACGTGCCCGCCGAGGGGCCGGTGATCTTCGCCGGCAACCACCCGAACTCGCTGATCGACCCGATGCTCCTCGTCGCGACCTGCGGGCGGATCGTCCAGTTCGCCGCGAAGGACACCCTCTTCGAGAGCCGCCTTCTCCGCGTCTTCCTGAACGCGCTCGGGGCCGTCCCGATCCGCAGGAAGATGGATCACGCGGGAGAGTCGCTCGACAACAGCGCAGCCTTCGACGCCCTCTTCGGGGTCCTGGAAGAGGGGAGGGCCGTCGGGATCTTCCCCGAGGGGATCAGCCACGACGAGGCGCAGCTCGCCCGCCTCAAGACCGGCGCGGCGCGGATCGCCCTCGGCTCGAAGGGGAGGCGCCCCGAGGCGCCGCTGCGCGTCGTCCCCTGCGGGCTGACCTACATCCATCGGAGGCACTTCCGCAGCCGCG
>CAZYRM010000156.1:0-14284 GCA_964649705.1 uncultured Planctomycetia bacterium | reverse complement strand
CGGAGCAACGACGGCGACCTCCGTGTCCTCCGTAACTCTGTGGTGAATACACGGCACGGACATCCTCCGCCTCTGGGATGCGGGCAACGCCCGCGCTGGGATCTGGGAGCCGTGCTCGCGGCTTCCGGGTGATCGACCTGCAGGGCGCGGGGGCGGGCTGGCACGCGCTATGGCGACTGGAACACCCAGCCCTTGATCTCGGGGCCGGTGGAGTAGAGCACCGTGACGTCCTCCAGCACCGCGGCGGCGTTGTTGGGGGAGAGGCCGTTGTCGTGGAACCTCGCGCGGTATTCGAGCCCCTCTCCGGCGCCGATGGAGAGGTCAAGCGGCGCCCCGTCGCCGACAGGTCCCGCGGAGACCCACGCGCCGCCCGGCGCCCTGACCTCGAGCGAGACGTACGGAGGGTCCGCGATGGGGGCGATCCCGCCGCGCCTGGCGATCACCCTGGGCCGCGTCTGGGAGAACCCGACGCCGAGCACGCGCACGGGCGTGGGACCGAAGACGAACGCGCCCTCGAAGTACGTGCCGCCGCTCGACACCGGGAACCTGTCGGGCTGCTGGCGTCCCCCGCCCACGTGGTCGTAGACCCGGATCGTGTCCACGATGGCGTCCGACCAGCCGATCCAGTCGGAGTCGGACCGGTAGGAGTGCACGTACGCGTGCCCGAACTGCAACATGTCGAGGACATTGGTCGTGTTGAGCGCCACATCGTGGAAGACCGCGGTCGAGGACCGCTCGAGCTCCCCGTCCACGTAGAGCCGCATGGTCGTGTGCCCCTCCAGCTCCACGCGGATCTGGACCCACTGCCCCGGCCGCGGGAGCCGGTTGCCGAACGGGGTGAGGTCCAGCCAGAGATAGTCGCGATCGAACGGATAGGCGATCGGCGCGCGGCGGCACTGGGGAAGGACGATCCCGCCGGTGAGCCAGGACGCGTGCCCGCCGTTCAGCCCCGCCCCGCCAAGGAAGTACGCGTAGAGGTCCTGGCCGCCGCCGGGCCCGGAGGGGATCGGCTGCCCCGCGCCGGGGATCACGTGGGCGAACAGCCCGTCCACCTTGTCGGCCCTGGGGTCCTGCTTCATCCAGAACTGGAAGACCGAGTGCTCGGGGTCGAGGAACGGGCGGCCGTCGTGCGGATCGACGCCAGGGAACAGGCAGACCCGCTCGCACCGCGAGCTCACGAAGTGCCCGTCGGGGTAGAGATTGCTCCCCCACAGCGAGTTCCGGTAGGCCTGGGGCAACGTCGGGTTCATCAGGCTCCGCTCGAACGGGTCCTGACGCGGGACGTAGGGAAGGCCCTCGTCGGCCGGATGATTCTCGGCCAGGTCCCACCGCCGGGCACGCCGGTCCTGGTCGTACAGGTTCGTGTACCACCGCTGCTCCACCTGCCCCGGGTGCAGGCGCGCGGCGAGCGTATCGTCGTTGTCGGCCCAGAAGACCTCGTCCCCCTCCCTGGCGTCGTCCTCTCGGGCCTGGACCCGCCCGTCGACGATGCTCGCGCGCATCGGGTCCCCCTCCTGGTCGGCCATGCTCTCGGGGAACGTCCGCACGGCGTCGAAGGTCTCCGGCCGAACGGCGGCCATCACGAAGTCGCGCTGCGTCGTGTGGCGCGCGATGTCGTACACCTTGACCACCGCGAGGAGCTTCGCGCACGCGACGAGGCGGTCCTCTTGGTCGAGCACGCGACCGAGGGACTCGACCTCGAACCACCCGAGGTCCCAGAGCGTGAACTCGGTCGTGTGGTAGGTCAGGTCGGTCTTGTCCGCGGGCCGCTCCCGAGCCTGCCCCGCGGTCCGCTCCGTCGCGTCGGGGACGAACTTGTTGAGCCTCGTGTTCGGGTTCGCGTTCGCCACGAGGGCGCCGCGCTGGTCCTTCGAGATCGACTCGAGGTCCTCCCAGCACCATTCCTCGAAGGCCTCCCACGTCTGGAACGGCCGCGCCTGCCTCGCCTCGCCGACCTGCCGGGCGACGTTCATCGCCTGCCCGTCGGTGATCGGCGGCACGTCGCGGAGGTCGTCTCCCTTCATGATGCGGGCCGAGAGCCCGCTGATGCACGCGAAGAGGACCGGGAGGGGCGCCGTGTTCAGGTTGACCGGATGCCTTCCCGGGTAGCCGACCGGGGGCTCGAAGTCGTAGTGCTCAACGGGCCACTCGGCGGGGTCCTGGGGCCGCGGCTCGATGACGGAGCGATCGCGCCAGGAATCGAGCGTGACGTAGTCGCGGAGGACATCGAGCTCGTCCTGGGTCAGGATCGAGAGAAGGTCGGCGAGCGAACGGAACCGCCCTCCGTACCGGCCGTTCCTCAGGGCGAGGATGGCCGCCCCCCGCTCGCGGATCGGGTCCGGACGGTGGTCGAGGCGGCGGATCCCGCGGCCCAGGGCGCTGAGCATCTCGGCGAGGTGCGTCTCCTGCCCGTTGATGTCGAACTTCGAGGCGAGGTCCGTGATCCTGAGCGCGTAGGTGTCTCCCAGTCGGGCGTAGGTGCCGGCAAGGGCTCCGCTGTAGCCTCGGGCCAGTCCGTCGACGGTCAGGGCGCCCGCGCGATAGGAGGGGTAGTCCGCGTCCTCCAGGGGCGTGTCCGGCTGCGGGACCCCGTTCACGTACGTGCCCGCGTAGAACCACGGGTCCGTGGGGGCGTTGTACAGCCGTCGGGGCGCGTCCGAGCGGAGGCGGAGCAAGGCGTCGTCGACGCCCGCGGTCGCAAGCATCCGTGCGCGGACGAGGTCGACGTAGTTCGCGCTGACGTTCCGCTCGATGCCCGCCACCATGGCGAACGTCACGGCGAGGACGGAGAGGATCGCCGCCACGGACACGACGATCACGAGGACGAAGGCGGTCCTGGCTTGATGTCGAGACATGGCCTCTCCCTCCGACATGACTCACACTGTCTGCGGAGAGGCCGTCCCTGCCCGGTTCGTTGCAAGGGGCATGCCACGCCCAGGGGCCTCCAGGGGGCGCCAGAGGCCCTCCCGGGCTGTCGACCGCGTCCTGAACGGCGACAATCCGTCCTGGTGTGAGTGACCGCCACGCGCGGGGGCGAACCGGGGTTCTCCTCTTTCGGAACACGCGCACGCACACCGTCCCGTTCGGCCTCCGGGCGCCGATGAACTACCTCCTTCAGCCGGCGCCCCTTCCGGCTCATCCCATCGACGCGAACCCGGGGTGGCGCGCAGAATGCCCGGTGTCCTTCGCCCCGCGAGAGGGTGCTGCGATGCCACCGACTCCGCCCGCGAGGGTCCTCTGCATCGACGACGACGCCGAGCTCCGCGAGTTCCTCCGAGTCCACCTCGGGAGGGAGGGGTACACGGTCCTGCTCGCGGAGAGCGGGAAGACGGGGATCGAGGCCGCAGCCAGGGCAAAACCCGACCTCATCCTCCTCGACGTGGCGTTGCCTGAACTGGACGGGCGCCACGTCTGCTCCCACCTCCACGGCCAACCCGAGACGACGTACATCCCCGTCGTACTGGTGACGGCGGAGAGGCGCGCTCGGGACCGGGCGCGCGCGCTCGCACTGGGCGCGGTCGACTACCTGCTCAAGCCGATCGAGCTCCCGACGCTTCTCGCGAAGGTCCGCCAGCACGTCCAGACGCGCGCGCGGTGGGAGCGGCTCCGCAAGCGGGAACGCAAGGAGCCGGTGCCCGTCGGCGTCGCCAGGCGCCTGCCCGATGCGTATCCGGCGTTCCGTCGGCGGCTCGCGGAGGAGCCCGGCCTCTCGGCGAAGCAGCGCGCGGCCGTCCTTGCGGCGGACGCGGCGGATCTCTACGCCGAGGCGGCCCTCGCGGGGATTCCGGCCGCCCGGGTCGCCGGACTGATCGCCGATCACCTCGGCCTGCGGTTCCTCCCGGCGCCCGACCCCGCCGAGGTCCGACTGGACACGCTCCCCGCGGCCTTCTGCCGCAGCCACTCCGTGCTCCCGCTGGGGGAGGGCACGCGGAAACTCTCGTTCGCCCTCAGCAACCCGTTCCGGTGGGAGGTGGTCGAGGACCTCCTCCAATTCGTCGATGGGGCGGAGGGCGCCGAGCTGATCATCACGGAACCCGGCGCGCTGCTCGAGCTGACGGGCCGCGCCTGGCCCTCGGACCCCGCCGCGCCGCCGACGCTGGAGGAGGAGCTGCGAGAGCGCTACCGGCCGTTCGAGGCCGCTGCCGAGGCGGAGGCGAAGCAGGACGAGTCGAACGAGCCGATCATCCGCCTCGTCAGGGACACGATCGAGAAGGCCTACACGATGCGGGCGTCCGACATCCACGTCGAGCCGTGGGAGCACGAGGTCGTCATCCGGTATCGCGTGGACGGGGAGCTGACCGTCGTGCAGAGGCTCTCTCCCGGCAGCCTCATCCGGCCCATCGTGTCGCGGATCAAGGTGATGGCCAGGCTCGACATCGCCGAGCACCGCCTCCCCCAGGACGGGCGCATCCGGTTCGCCGACTTCTCCCAGCGCGGCACGCCGATCGACCTCAGGGTCTCCACGTTCCCGATGCGGTTCGGGGAGAAGGCGGTCCTCAGGCTGCTGGATCTGCAAAAGTCGGTGATGCCGCTGGAGAGCCTGGGGTTCGCGGAGGAGAACCTGCGGCGCTATCGCGAGGGGATCCGGTCGCCGTGGGGGATGGTGCTGCACGTGGGGCCGACCGGGTCCGGGAAGTCGATGACGATGTACGCGGCGCTGAACGAGATCCAGTCGAACGCG
The DNA here is from genome assembly GCA_964649705.1 of uncultured Planctomycetia bacterium. Classification (GTDB taxonomy): domain Bacteria; phylum Planctomycetota; class MHYJ01; order WSZJ01; family CAZYRM01; genus CAZYRM01. The sequence goes on along the minus strand of CAZYRM010000156.1, from coordinate 9,603 downwards.
ATCAACATCCAGACGGTGGAGGACCCAATCGAGTACGGCCTGCCGGGCGTCCACCAGGCGCAGGTGCACCGCGAGATCGGGCTGACGTTCCATCGGGCGCTCCGCTCGTTCCTGCGTCAGGACCCCGACGTCATCCTGGTCGGCGAGATCCGGGACCGGGAGACGGCGGAGGTGGCCGTGGAGGCCTCGCTGACGGGGCACCTCCTGCTCTCGACGCTCCACACGAACGACGCCTCATCGACGCTCGTGCGCCTGATCGAGATGGGGATCGAGCCGTACCTCGTGACGTCCTCGATCGTGCTCGTCTGCGCGCAGAGGCTGCTCCGGCGCCTGTGTCCGAAGTGCAGGAAGGGGTACTCGCCCGGGGAGGCGGAGCGCCGGCTGGTCGGGATCGGGCCCGAGGAGGAGGTCGTCCTCTACCGCCCGGGCTCGTGCGACGAGTGTTCGGGGATCGGCTACTACGGGCGGATCGGGATCCACGAGGTCCTGGTGCCTGACGAGGCGGTGCGTCTGGCGGCGAACGAGCGAGGGGTGAGCGCGGACACCCTGAAGCGACTGGGGGTGGAGCGCTGCGGCCTGATCCCCCTCTTCCTCGACGCGATGCAGAAGGTGCGCGCGGGGATCTGCTCCTTGGAGGACGCCCTGGCGAACGTTCGCATCGAGGAGATCGCCGCTTCATTTCGTTGACAGGCACGGGGGCGCGTGGCTACTTGATCCGCCCGCAACGGAGAGGAGCCACGGACCGCGAACATGGACGCCGCACCGACCCCGATGATCCAGGCCCAGAACCTGACGAAGCGCTTCGGCGGCTTCCAGGCCGTCGGAGGGGTCTCCTTCGAGGTCCCCGCGGGGCAGCTCTGCGCCTTCCTCGGGTGCAACGGCGCCGGGAAGACGACCACGATGCGGCTGCTGACGGGCTTCCTCGCGCCGACCTCCGGGCGGGGCGCCGTCGCGGGGCACGACATGCAGGACGACCGAATCGAGGGGGCGCGCAGGCTCGGCTACCTCCCCGAAAACGGGCCGCTCTACCCCGACATGACCCCCCGCACGCTCCTCAGGTTCATGGGCGAGGCGCGCGGGCTCTGGGCGGCGAGGATGCGCGAGCGGATCGACGCGGTCACCACCATCTGCGGCCTCGAGCCCGTCCTCGACAAGCCGGCGCGGAAGCTCTCGAAGGGGTATCGCCAGCGCACGGGCCTCGCCCAGGCCCTCCTCCACGACCCCGACGTGCTCATCCTCGACGAGCCGACGAGCGGGCTCGACCCGAACCAGATCCGGGAGGTGAGGAAGACCCTCCGCGACCTCGCGCGGACCAAGGCGCTGCTCCTCTCCACGCACATCCTGCAGGAGGTCGAGGCCGTCGCCGATCGCGTCATCCTCATCGACAAGGGGTCGATCGTCTTCGACGGGACGCCGGCGGCCATGCGGACCGACGGCGAGACCCTGGACCAGGCCTTCCATCGACTCACGGCTGGCAGCGCCAGCTTGCGGGCATGAACGCGACACGAGCCATCTTCAAGCAGCACTTCCTGGGGTTCTTCCGGAACCCGACCGGCCTCGTCTTCGGCTCGATCTTCGTCCTGGGCACCGCGCTGTTCCAGTTCTGGTACGGCGACGCCTTCTTCGCGCGGAACCTCGCGAACCTCGACCCGCTCAACGCCTGGTTTCCGTACCTCCTCCTGTTCCTCGTCCCCTCCATCACGATGGGCGCCTGGGCCGAGGAGCGGAAGCAGGGGACCGACGAGCTGCTCCTCACGCTCCCCGTGACCGATGCGCAGATCGTGCTCGGGAAGTACCTGGCCTGCGTGGCCATCTACGGGGTCGCGCTCCTCTGCTCCCTCTCGAACGTCGCGCTGCTTCGTTACTGCGGGCGCCCGGACTGGGGCCTGCTGCTCGCCAACTACCTCGGCTACTTCCTGCTGGGCTCCGCGCTGGTCGCCGTCGGAATGGTCGGCTCGTTCGTGACGGAGAGCATGCCCGTCGGCTTCGTCCTGGGGGCGGTCCTGAACGCGGCGCTCGTCTTCCTGCCGGAGCCGTTCGGCGTCGTCGAGCCCTTCCGGGACTTCACGCGAGGCATGCTCACGCCCGGGGCGGTCGGGTACTACGCCGCGATCGCCGCGTCGATGCTCTACCTCAGCCTCGCCCTCCTCGGGAGGCGCCGCTGGGGCGGGGCGGAGCACCTCCGACCGTTGCACGCCGCGGTCCGGGTGGCCTGCGCCCTCTGCGTGGCCGCGAGCGTCCACGTCCTCCTCTCCCGGGTCTCCCTGCGACTCGACCTGACGGCCGAGCGGCTGCACACGCTTTCGGACGAGACGATCTCCATCCTCGGGAAGCTGCGCGAGGACCGCCCGGTCTACGTGCAGGCCTACGTCAGCCCCGAGGTCCCGCGCGAGTACGTCCAGACGCGCGAGACGCTCCTCGGGCTCTTGCGCGAATTTGAGGCCCGGAGCGGGGGCGCCGTCCAGGTGAAGTTGTACGACACCGTCCCCTTCTCGACGGAGGCGCGCGAGGCCGAGGAGCGGTTCGGCATCCGCCCCGAGCTGCGCATGGCCCATGAGGAGGGGCGGACCCAGGAGGCCCAGGTCTTCCTCGGGCTCGGCGTGACGAGCGGCGCGGAGGAGGTCGTCGTGCCCTTCCTCCACCCGGGCCTCCCGCTCGAGTACGAGCTGACGCGCACGATCCAGGTCGTCTCGCGCTCGAAGCGGCACCGGGTCGGCCTCCTCCAGACCGACGCGAAGCTCACCGGCGGGTTCGACTTCGAGAAGTTCTCGCAGTCGCCCGAGTGGTCGATCGTCACGGAGCTGAAGAAGCAGTACGAGGTGGTGGAGGTCTCGCCGGACGAGGACTATCCCGGCGCGCTCGACGTCCTCCTCGCCCCGCTGCCGTCGAGCCTGACGCAGCCGCAGATGGACCGCCTCGTCGCCTACGCGGCGACCGGGAGCCCCCTCCTCGTCTTCGACGACCCCTTGCCCGGGTTCGACATGAGCCTCGCGCCGAAGGAGAAGAAGGGCGCCGGCGGGAATCCCTTCATGCAGCAACAGCGCGGCCAGCAGCCTCCGAAGGGGGACGTCTCCAAGCTGTACGAGAAGCTCGGGGTGCGTTTCCCGGTCGACGAGATCGTCTGGAGCCAGTACAACCCGCACCCGAAGATCCGCGAGGACAACGAGGTGGTCTTCGTGTCCAAGGGATGCGGGGCGCAGGAGCCGTTCAGCCCGCGCGACCCGACGACCTCGGGGCTGCAGGAGGTCGTGGTCCTGTTCGGCGGCCGCCTCGAGAACGCCGGGACGCCGGGGGTGACGTTCACGCCGCTCCTGTCCGTGGGCTCGCCCTCGGGCACGGTGCCGTACGACGAGCTGCTCATGCGGTCCTTCTTCGGATCCGGCCTCAACCCGAACCGCAGGCACCGGGCGGTGGAAGGGGAGCGGATCCTCGCGGCGCGCGTCGGGGGCGCCGCGCGGGCCATCGTGGCGGCGGACCTGGACATGATCGGGGAGATCTTCTTCTCGCTCCGTCGGCAGGGGAGCGAGGAGCTCAGCCTGGACAATGTGACGTTCGTGCTGAACGCCGTCGACGCCCTGGCGGGTGACGAGACGTTCATCTCCCTCCGGAAGCGACGCCCCGCCCACCGCACGCTCGAGCGCGTCGAGGAGAAGCGCCGGGTCCACGAGCGCAAGCTCATGGACGAAGAGGAGGGGGCCGAGAACGCGGCGAAGGACCAGCTCTCCCAGGCGCAGACCCGCCTCAACTCCGCGGTCGCCGCGGTGCGCGAGCGGACGGACGTGGACGAGCAGTCGCGAGACATCATGATCCAGAGCCTGGAGGAGGTGGAGAACCGCCGCCTCGAGGTCGAGAAGCGGAACATCGAGGACCGCAAGAAGCAGGCGATGGACAAGAGCCGCTACAACTATGAGCAGGAGGTCCATTCGATCCACGCATGGCTCCAGTGGCTGAGCGTGGGCGTGTTCCCCATCCCGCTGGCTTTCCTGACCGTACTCGTCTATCTGGCGGGGGCGCTCCGCGCGCGGATGGGGCGGGTGCAGGAGGAGGGGAGATGACGGAAGCCGCGAAGACGGCCGCGTTCGTCGTGGCCGCCGGGATCCTCGCGCTCCTGGCGTGGGGGACGAGTCCGTCACGGACCGACCCCGGGGTCTTCGAGGGCCAGGGGGAGCGCTTCTTCCCCGACTTCACCGACCCGCTCGTGGCGACATCGCTCGAGGTGATCGAATTCGAGGAGCTGCAGGGGATTCCACGCCCGTTCAAGGTGCACTGGAAGGACGGCCGCTGGACGATCCCGTCGCACCACGACTACCCGGCCGACGCCAAGGACCGCCTGAAGAAGACCGCGGCGGCGGTGATCGACCTCCTGAAGGACTCGGTGCGCTCCGACCGGAAGGAGGACCACGAGGCGCTCGGCGTCCTCGACCCGCTGGACGAGAAGGCGTCGCTGAAGGGCCGCGGGAAGCGCGTGACGCTGCGCGACAGGAACGGACGGGTCCTGGCGGACCTGATCCTCGGAAAGGCCTCCGGGCGCGAAGGCGTGCGCTACGCGCGCGTGCCCGGACAGGGCCGCGTGTACGCGACACGGATCAGCGAGGAGGTCTCCGCGAAGTTCTCCGACTGGATCGAGACGGACCTCCTCCAGCTCGATGCGTGGCAGGTCTCCAGGGTCCGCATCGACAGCTACTCGATCGATGAGACCCAGGGCACGCTCAAGGACCGCCAGCAGTTCGCGCTCGCGAAGGGCGACGGCGACGCGTGGACGATGGAGGGGCTTGCGCAGGACGAGGATCTGGCCTCGGACCGGGTGAGCGAGATGACCTCCGCGCTGGACGACCTGAAGATCGTCGGGGTCCGGCTGAAGCCGGTGGGGCTGACGGAGAATCTGACCAGGCAGCAGGGGATCGAGATCACGCGCGAGGCCGCGCTGTCGCTGCAGCGGAAGGGGTACTACCTCACCCAGGACGGCGGGATCTACTCGGGCGAAGGGGAGCTCAACGTCGAGATGAAGGACGGGGTCGTCTACACGCTCCGCTTCGGCGAGGTCCTCGTGGGAGAGGGGGAGGAGCTGGAGACGGGGACGGGGGAGGACAAGCCGCCCGAGCCGGGGAAGCCTCCCGTCGAGAAGAAGGGGACGGAGGGGCGCTACCTGATGGTCACGGCGAAGTTCGACCCGACGCTTGTCCCCGAGCCGAAACCTGAGGAGCCGAAGCCCGACGCGACCGAGGAGGACAAGAAGAAGCTCCAGGAGGAGTACGAGCGCAAGAAGAAGCCCTGGGAGGGAGAGGTCCAGAAGGGCAAGGACCGCGCGAAGGCCCTCTCGGAGCGCTTCGCGAAGTGGTACTACGTCATCCCCGCCGACGCCTACCGCAAGATCCGCCTGACGCGCGCCGACCTGGCTCGGAAGAAGGTCGAGCCGCCGAAGCCGGGGGGAGAGGTGGAGCCGCCGAAGGAAGGCGACCCGCCGAAATAGCGCTCCCCGCGCGTCCTTTGGAACCGCCAAGGGCGCCAAGGGGCGTCATCGGTCGGGCGCGCCGGTTGAGTCCTTCAGCACGCCCCGCAGCTCGATGGCGCCTCGCGCGGCGAGCGTGAGGAAACGGTAGAGGGTCCCGTGCGCGGGCTCGGGGGAGGGGGCGTGGACGGCGCCCGCGAGGGAGATGTCCACGCGAACCACGCCGTCCCCCTCGCGGGCCACGGCCGTGGGTCCCAGGTGCTCGAGGATGGCGATTACCGGGGTGTTGGACTCCAGCACTTCGGCGGAGAAGCGGACGATTCCGCGCTCGACGGCCGCGTCGTGGAGGCGCTCCAGGAGGACGCGGCCGAGGCCCTTCCCCTGCGCCTCGTCGATCACCGCCACGGCGGGCTCGGCGACGCCCGGCGAGGTCGTGACGAACCGCGCGATCCCCAGGCCGTCCGTCTCGCGGGCCACCTCCAGGCGGATGGCGGCGAGCGCGAAGTGCCTGACGCCGTCCACGTGCGTCAGGTACGACAGCTCCGAGGCCGTCAGAGCGGTCTTCGGACCCAGGAAGCGCAGGTAGCGCGAGTGGGGCGAAAGCCGCTCGAAGGCCCGCAGGAGCATCGGCGCGTCGTCGGGGCGGATAGGGCGCAGGAGGACCTGCGTCCCGTCGCGCAGGGAGACCTCCTCGGAGTAGTTCGCGTCGAACTTCATGGGGGAGTCACTCTACGCGCCCGGGAAGCGACAGGCAACGAACGAGCCGGATCCGCGACGCTCGATTGACCCGCGCGCGGGCGCCCGGTACGATGCGCCCCCGAATCGGAGCGCCCGCATGTTCCCGCATACAGACGAGTTCGTCCGCGAGGTCCCCAAGACCGACCTGCACGTCCACCTCGACGGGTCGCTCAGGCTCGGGTCCCTCATCGATCTGGCCCGAGAGCGCCACGTCGACCTGCCGTCGTGGACCGAGGACGGCCTGAGGCAGACCGTCTTCAAGGCCCAGTACGCGGACCTCGTCGAGTACCTGCACGGCTTCAAGTACACGTGCGCCGTCCTCCAGGACCCGGAGTCGCTCGAGCGGGTCTCGTACGAGCTCGCGCTGGACTGCTTAGCGGAAGGGGTACGGTACGTGGAGGTCCGCTTCGCGCCCCAGCTCCACGTGCACGACGCCTTCGACCTGCGATCCGTCGTCCGCAGCGTCGCGAAGGGTCTTGCCCGCGCGAAGGCCGAGATCAACCGCGCGCCGGCCATCGCCGAGGGCCGCGAGCCCCGCTTCGAGTGCGGGATCATCGCCTGCGCCATGCGCATGTTCACCGCGGGGTTCTCGTCCTACTACCGCGACTTCATGCACGTCCATGCCTTCAGCGAGCCCGACGACGCCTACCGCCTCGCGTCGCTCGAGCTGGCGCGGGCGGTGGTCGCCATCCGCACCGAGGAAGGGCTCCCCATCGTCGGCTTCGACCTCGCCGGCCCCGAGGCCGGCTACCCCGCGGGAGACCACGTCGCCGCCTACCAGTATGTCCACGAGCACTTCATCGACAAGACCGTGCACGCGGGGGAGGCCTACGGGCCCGAGAGCATCTTCCAGGCAATCACGAACCTCCATGCCGACCGCATCGGGCATGGGTACCACCTGTTCAGCGCGGACCGCATCACCGACCCCTCGATCAAGGACCGCGAGGGATACGTCAGCCGCCTGGCCCAGTACATCGCCGAGAGGAGGATCACGATCGAGGTCTGCCTGACCTCCAACCTGCAGACCATGCCCGACCTGGGATCGGTCGGACAGCACAACTTCCGCAAGATGCTCGACGGACGCCTCTCCGTGACGCTCTGCACGGACAACCGCCTCGTGTCGAACACGACGGTCAGCCAGGAGGTCTCCCTGGCGCTCCGCAACTTCGACATCTCGCCGCGTCAGCTCCGCGACATCCTCGTCTACGGCTTCAAGCGCAGCTTCTTCCCCGGCACCTACCAGGAAAAGCGGGCCTACGTCCGTCAGGTGATCGACTTCTACGAGGCGGTCGCGCACAAGCACGGCGTGCCCAGCTCGCCGTAGGGTCGCCCGTTCCTTGCCACCGCCGAGGCCGATCCGTACCATGCTCGGCCCTTGGGAGTGGACGGCTGACGATGCCCTCGGAGCCCTTCTTCCTGGCCCCCGTACGCGACGCCTTCCGCGCCGTGGCGACGACCGTCGTCCCCGAGGCCGTCGGCCTCGACGACGAGGGCTGGGGCGAGGTGGAGCAGTCGATCCAGGCGCAGCTCGCCGGGCGCCCCGAGGGACTCCGCCGCCAGGTCCGCCTGTTCGTGCGCCTCCTCCAGTGGCTCCCGCTCCTCCGCTTCGGACGGCGCCTGACCGGGCTCGACCCCGTCCGTCGCACCGCGTTCCTGCACTGGATGCAGCGGGCGCCGGTGACCATCCTGCGAGTCGGGTTCTGGGGCCTCCGCTCGCTCGTCTTCCTCGGGTACTACGGCAGCCGGCGGGGCGCCGCCTCGACGGGGTACGCCGCGCACCCCGACGGGTGGGGGGCGAAGCGATGACGGAGCGGGACTACGACGTCGTCATCATCGGCTCCGGCGCGGGGGGAGGCACCGTCGCCGAGCAGCTCGGACCGCTCGCGCAGGCGGGGAAGCGGATTCTCGTCCTCGAGAAGGGACCGCGCTTCACCGAGGAGGACTTTCGCGGCGCGGAGCTCGAGCGCGCCGCCGCGCTCTACGCCGACGGCGGGGGCTTCCTCACGGCGCAGCGGACGATGACGCTGGCCTTCGCTCATGCGTACGGCGGGTCCACGGTCGTCTACACGGGCACCTCGCTCCACGCCCCCGAGCGCATCATCCGCCAGTGGGGCATTCCCGGGCTCGATCACGCGGACATCGTCGCCCGCAGCCGGCGCTTCGCCGAGGAGAACGGCGTCCACCTGCTCGAGGACGACCTCCTCAACGACAACAACCGCCTGTTCCGCGACGGCGCCCGCGCGGCGGGGTATCGCGCCGAGCAGTTCCCGCTCAACCTGCGAGGGTGCAAGGGGTCGAGCCTCTGCAACCTCGGCTGCCCCAACGGCGCGAAGCAGGGGACGCACAAGGTGCAGCTCCCCGCGGCCGAGCGCAGCGGTGTCGAGGTGGTCACGCGCGCGGAGGTCCTGCGGATCGAAGAGAGGGCCGTCGTTGCGCGGGTCTCCGATCGCCCGCCAGGCGGGAAGGGTGAGCCGTCCACGTGGGCGGCGGGGGAGTATCGCATCCGGGCGGGGATCGTCGTGTCGTGCGGCGGGTCGATCGGGTCTCCCGCGCTGCTTCTGCGGTCGGGGTTCGGCGATCGCCTGCCGCAGATCGGCGAGCGGTTCACGTGCCACCCGGCGCACATCCTCGTGGCCGAGCACGAACGTCCCATCAGGAACTTCGTCGGACACCCGAAGAGCTTCTACGTCGACCGCGCCGCCGAGGAACGGTTCGTCCTCGAGACGTGCATGTACTTCCCCGTGACCACGGCGAAGAACATGACCGGATTCGGGGCGGACCACAGCCGCCTGATGCTCGCCTTCCCGCGGCTCCAGATGATCCTCGTCCTCGCCTGCGACCGCGCCGTCGCGGGGAACCGCATCACGGTGGACCGCGCGGGGAACCCGGTCGTGCACTACGAGTTCACGGACGAGGTGGTCCGCGGCCTGGTCGCGGCGACGCGCGCCTCTGCGAGGATCTTCTTCGCGGCGGGGGCGGTGCGCGTCCACGCGCCGTCGGCCGATCCGCCGCTGATCGAGCGCGCGGAGAAGGACCGCATCGACGAGCGGATCGACGCGAGGCACTTCCTGCCGGGCCGCATCTCGGTCGCCGCCGCCCACCTGATGGGCGGGTGCGTGATGGGCAGGACGGCCGCGGACTCGGTCACGGACGCCTGGGGCCGCGTCCACGGGGTGCCCTGGCTCCGCGTGGCGGATGCGAGCCTCTTCCCCGACGCGCTCGAGATCAACCCGTACCTCACCATCATGGCCCTGGCCGATCGCGTCGCGGAGGGGGTCCGCAACGACGCCGGCGAGCTGCTTGGGAGGAGGGCATGAGCCGCACGGGAGCGCAGCACGTCGTCCGCGCCCTGGAGGACGAAGGGATCCCGTTCACGTTCGGGATCCCCGGGACGCACAACATCGAGCTCTACGACG
>CAZYRM010000155.1:0-14309 GCA_964649705.1 uncultured Planctomycetia bacterium | reverse complement strand
TGCGGCCGACGGCCGGCGGCTCCCCGGGGACGGAGAGGTCGTAGTCGTCCTTCTCGACGCCGGGGCCGGCGGAGAGGGTCTTCTCGTGGTCGGCCGCGCGGGCATCGAGGGCCGAGCGGGTCTCCGAGAAGAGCCGCCCCGCGGCGGCCTTCTCCTCGGCCGGGAGGGCCCCGATCCGGGCGGAGTAGTCCTTGAGCGAGCCGCGCTTGCCCAGGTGCTTCGACCGCCACGCCTCCAGGGCGGGGGCGTCCTTCACCTGGGCCAGCTCCGCCTCGGCCTGGGCGCGGAGGGACTTCAGATCGTCGATGAGGGCCATAGCGGGGTCTCTCGTTTGCTCCTTGGAACACTCAGGGCCGTAGCCCGTTCAGGCCGCCGATGAGTCCAGGCCGAACGATGGGCCGAGTCTTTCGATCACCTCCTCTACGAAGGGCGCAAAAGACACCGGGCAACGCGTCGCCATTTCCTTGACCCTGGCTCGTGCACAAATCTCAGCATACATTTGAGACGCGGGCAAGCGCTGTCGTCCCTCTTGCGACAAGTACTGTTCCAGAAGTGCCTTGGGATCCTGCTGGCTCTCTAGCGAAGGGGGGAGGCTACACGGCGGCCCGCCGAGCGCTTCGTGGATTGACTCGGCCGATCCCAGGACCCATGCCTCGAAGCACCTGGTGGCCTCACCGAGGGCGGTCCACCTGGCCATCTCGTGACCCGCCCGCTGGGCACACTCTCTTACCGAGCTCAGTTCCTGCCATCGCGAGCGCGGCTTGCTCCTGTCGGTGTCGACAAGCACAACAACACCGCAGCATTTCATGTCTTTCGCGAGAGCCCAGGTCCCCTGGAGCTTCCCTTCGTACCCGCTGCGCTTCAGTGCCTCGAGCGGCTTACCTGACTCCCTGGCGTGCGTGTGCATTCTCCGGAACTCGCCTCCGCACACCTGGAATTCGATCGCCTCCTCAGATGTGCCTGAGAGTATCCTCTGAACAAGTTTCGCGGCCGCTCCGTCCTCATTGACGTGTACGAGGGCCCAGTAGCCCGGTTCTGGGTCATTCCGCCAGATCTCACGCTCGCCATCGACCGCGAAGAAGACCCTACGCATCCTGGTCCCCTCTGGCAATTCGGTCCTCTCCGACGTTCGTCCAGAGCTCACCGAGGCTGAATGGTCCCATAAGCTCGTCCAGCCCAGGCATTTCGCTGACTCGATGAATGGACGAGCCGGTCTGCGGATCTCGAAGCACCGCGAACACCTCCTCGGGTTTCGCCTGGTCGAGGAGATAGGGCGAGTGAGTCGTCATGAGGATGCGTGTCTCGGGAAAGCGCTCGGAGCAACGACGCAGGAGCCGGACGACCTCTCGTAGCCGCATCGGATGGAAACCGTTCTCCGGCTCCTCGATCAGTAGCAGCCTGGGTGCAGAGCGGCTGAATGTTACGCAGAGAAAGGCCAGGTAGTACAGGACGCCATCTGACATGTCCCGTGCCTGCACGACGGCGCCGGACTTGAGGGTGCACTCGAGGACGTCCGCCCACTTTCGGACGCGGACCACGCGCTCGTTCTCTGCTTCCGCTTCTCTCCAGACCTGTACCCGCTTGAAATCGATATCGACGACGTCGGTCGCTCGCGCGAGTTCCTGCTTCAGATCAGCGTACGCCTGGCTGTCCTGCACCGCGAGTTCGCGGAGAGCCGATGCAAGGCCGTAGCCATCGTATTTCAGGAAGGGAACGGGGACTTCCTCTCCGAGCGTCGATGGTTCCGAGAGCTTCCGAGGGTCAATCTGAAAGAGCACGCACTTACGGAGTTCCGCTGCCTCGCGGTCCCATGCGCCCTTCTGGACGAGATGCTGGGCGAGGGAGTCTGCGTCATCGTCGTGGATGATGGGGTCGATGCCCTCGATATGGCAGGTCGCCCTCGAGAGCACGTGGTCGAATGTCAGGATCGCGCTCGAACGCGCCTCGGCTGCTCCGAGGGGTCGCGTGAATTCGACCTCAAAGGAGAGTCGCGGCTGCTTGCCCGTCTCTTGCGGCACCACCCGGCGAATCTCATCCCATTCGCGAGAGTCCGTTGCCGTGGGGGCCGCGCACAACCGCGAGAGGAGGAAGACCGCCTGCAGGATGCTGCTCTTCCCGGTGTCGTTCCTCCCGATGAAGACGGTCAGCTTTCCGAGCGGGAGAGTGACGTCTCGCACGCACTTGAAGTTCCGGATTCGGACCGACCGGACCATCTCTGTGCTCTGGCGCCTGCCAAATGGATGGGAGCTCGCGCGGCTAGGCCTTCGCCGGCGCGAGGGCGGCCTTCGCGGCCTCGAGGGCGGCCTTCGCCGCATCGAGGGCGGCCTTGGCCGTCTCGACCATCTTGCCGAAGCCGTCCGCGTCGTTGACCGCCATCTCGGCGAGCATCTTGCGATCGACGAGGACGCTCGCCTTCTTCAAGCCGTTGATCAGCTTGTTGTAGTTGAAGCCGAGCGCCTGCGCCGCCGCGCTGATGCGCATGATCCAGAGGGCGCGGAAGTCCCTCTTCCGGCGCTTCCGACCGTGGAAGGAGTAGCGGCCGGCGCGCTGGACGGCCTCTTTCGCCGTACGGTAGAGCTTCGACCGGCCGCCGAAGAAACCCTTCGCGGCCTTGAGCGTCTTCTTCTGGCGGCGATGACGGGCTACGCCGCTCGATGCACGGGCCATGGCCAATCTCTCCTCTAGGTGACTCTCTGAAAACTCCGCGATCGAAGGGCCCGGCCTCGGGCGACCCCGCGGGTCGCCCCTACCCGGTCTTCAAACCTGGCTCCGGAACCATGCCCCGGTCTACTTCTCGATGGAGAGGTGCAGCGCCCTGCGGTACATCTTCTCCTGGGCCCCCTCGAGCATCACCGACTTCCGGTTGTGGCGGCGCTGCCCCGGGGTCTTGCAGGACATCAGGTGGCTGTGTCCGCCCTTCCTGCGGCGGATCCGGTTCTTGCCGGTCACCTTCATCCGCTTCGTGACACACTTGTGCGTCTTCAGCTTCGGCATCGGTCGATCCTTTCGATTCCAGAATCCGTGACGCCCTCGCGGGCGACACGCCCCCGCGCCCTCACGGGCGCGACTCCAACCTGTGGCTCGACTACTGCGGCGGCGGAGGCGTCGGCTCGGCCGCGGGCGACCCGCCCTGGGCCTCCGCTCCCTCGTCGTCGTCGTCGTCGGGCTCCTCCGGCTCGGGCTCCGGCTCGGGAGGCTCCGGCAGCGGGGCCTCGCCCCTCGCCGCGCGCTCCTTGTTCGCCTTGTCCCGTTCCTTCTCGGCCCGCTCCACGATGCCGGGCTTCGCGACGAGGGTCATGTTCAGGCGGTTCCCGTCGCGGCGCATCGGGCTCTCCACCTTCGCGATGTCCTCGAACTTCACCATGATCTTTTCCATCACCTCGCGGCCGATTTCCTGGTGCGCCATCTCCCGGCCGCGGAACGTCATCGTGATCAGAACCTTGTCCCCGTGCGTCAGCCATCCGCGCGCGTGGGCAATCTTGATGTCCACGTCGTGATGGTCCGTCAGCGGGCGGAGGCGCACCTCCTTGATGTGGGACGTGTGCGCCTTCTTCTTCGCGCCCTGGCTCTTCTTCTTCTGCTCGTACTTGAACTTCCCGTAGTCCATCAGGCGGCAGACGGGCGGATTCGACTGCGGCGCGACCTCGACCAGGTCCAGGCCGCGCTCGTCGGCCATCCTGCGGGCATCCTCCGTGGCGACCTCGCCGCGGCGCCCGCCCTCGTCATCGACCAGCATCACCTTCCGGACACGGATCTCCTCGTTGATACGATGCTCGCCCTTGGGAATAGCTCTGTCCTCCTAAAGGGACTACTTCCGTTCCTTGACCCTCTGGGTGAGGGTCTCCACGAACTTCTCGACCGACACCGCGCCGAGGTCCCCCTGCACGCGCTCGCGCACCGAGACCTGCCCGCTCGCCGCCTCGCGGTCCCCGACGACGAGCATGTACGGAATCTTCTGAAGCGTCGCCTCGCGGATCTTGTAGTTCGTCCGCTCGCTGGAGTCGTCCACCTCGACCCGCACGCCCGCCTCGCGGAGCGTCGCCGCGACCTTGCGCGACGCCTCGTTGTGGCGGTCCGCGATCGGGATGACCCGCGCCTGCACCGGCGCCAGCCACGCCGGGAACGCCCCGCCGTAGTGCTCGATCAGCACCCCGAAGAACCGCTCCATGCTCCCCAGGAGCGCGCGGTGCACCATGTACGGCCTCTGCTTCGAGCTGTCCTCGGCGATGTAGTAGACGTCGAAGCGCTCGGGCAGGTTGAAGTCGAACTGGATCGTGCTGCACTGCCACGGGCGGCCGAGGCAGTCCTTGATCTTGAGGTCGATCTTCGGGCCGTAGAACGCCCCGCCCCCCTCGTCCATCTGGTACTTGTACTTCGAGCGGTCCAGCGCGTTCTTGAGCGACGCCGTCGCCTTGTCCCACATCTCCGGCGAGCCCATCGCCTTCTCCGGGCGGGTCGCGACGAAGATCTCGTACTCCGTCATCCCGAAGAGCTGGAGCATCTCGATGACGAAGTTGAAGACGTTCAGGACCTCGTCCTCGACCTGCTCGGGGCGGCAGAAGATGTGCGCGTCGTCCTGGGTGAAGCCGCGCACCCGGGTCAGCCCGCCGAGCACGCCCGGGTCCTCGTAGCGGTACACCGTCCCCAGCTCCGCCATCCGGAGCGGCAGCTCGCGGTACGAGTGGAGGCGCGTCTTGTAGATCATGATGTGCCCCGGGCAGTTCATCGGCTTCGCGCGGAAGTTGCGCCCGTCGATGTCCATGGGGGCGTACATGTTCGCGAGGTAGTTCTGCAGGTGGCCGCTGATCTTGTAGAGCTCCTCGCTCGCGATGTGCGGCGTGTAGAGGAGCTGGTACCCGTGCTTGAGGTGCTCGTCGTACCACACACGCTCGATCAGGTTGCGCACGAGCGCGCCCTTCGGGTGCCAGTGGACGAGCCCCGCGCCGACCTCCTCGTGGAAGCTGAAGAGGTCCAGCTCCTTGCCGAGGACTCGGTGATCGCGCTTCTTGGCCTCCTCGACGCGCTTCAGGTGCTCCTCGAGCTCCTTGGGCTTCGCGAAGGCCGCCGCGTAGATCCGCTGGAGCATCTTGTTCTTGGAGTCGCCCTTCCAGTAGGCGCCGCTGACGTGCGTAAGCTTGAATGCGGGCGCCCGCCCCGTGCTCGGGATGTGCGGCCCGCTGCAGAGGTCCACGAACTGCGCGTGCTGGTAGAAGGAGATCGGACCCTCGGGGAGCTCGTTGACGAGCTCGACCTTCAGGGGCTGGTTCGCCTCGGCCATGCGCCGCCTGGCCTCCTCGCGCGGGGCCTCGCTCCGCTGGAAGGGGACGTTGGCCGAGATGCTCTTGCGCATCTCCGCGTCGATGGCGGCGAGGTCGTCCGGCACGAACGGCCGATCGACCTCGAAATCATAGTAGTAGCCGTCGTCGATGGGAGGTCCGATCGCCAGCCTGGTATTCGGGAAGAGCTTGCAGACCGCCTCGGCCATGATGTGGGCGCACGAGTGGCGCATCACGTGAAGGGCCTCGGGCGCATCCTCAGTGATGAAACGGACTTTCGCCTCGCCCACCAGACGGAAGGTAAGGTCTCGCAGCTCGCCGTTCACCTCCCCGACGATCGCCGCCTTGGCGAGCCGGGGGCCGATGGAGGCCGCGATTTCAAGAAGAGTGGTGCCGTCCGGGTACTCTCGGGAGGAGCCGTCCGGCAGGATCGCCTTCGCCATACGTGCCGACAGGTACTCGATTAAAATCGGGAGGAATAAACCACAACGCTCGGCACGTGTCAACAACAACCGCGGCAGGGGGTTCGCGGTCCGCGCTCAGGCGCCCGTCGCCGCCGGGCCCGCCGCTGCGGCGTCCCTGAGCTTCACGTCCACCTGCGCGATGTGGTTGCGGAACCAGTCGCAGAGGTGGACCTCGATGCGCTTTGCGACGTCCTCGGTCGCCCCGACGCGCTCGAACTCGTTTCGGATGGTCGTCAACTGGTCCCGGAAGGTGGCGTGCGCCGCGCGGTTGATCCCGCGGGCTCGGCACCCCCGGCAGTCCATGACCTGCTCCTCGGAGCGGAAGTGCTGCGCCGCGTAGGCCGCCAGGAACTGGAAGAACTCGGCCACGTGGAGGCGCCCCTCCCCTCCCCTGCTGGCCGTGAGCAGGGTGTTCAGGCGGTCGAAGAGCGCCCGGTGCTGGGTGTCGACCTCCTGGACGCCGGTCCCGTAGAGGGCCTCGTCCCACACGAGATGCGGCGGTTCGTTGGGCGTGTCGATAGGCAACCCTCCTGACATGCCGGAGGATAGCACGGCGGCTTAAGGAGGGCAAGCGTAGGAGCTCCTACCCCACGTTCCTCGTAGGGTCCTCCCGAGACCCCTACTCGGCGGGATGGACCCAGATCGGGCTCGACCAGGCCATCTCGTCGTCGGAGAGGATCAGCCGCACGTAGTAGTAGCGCAGCTTCGCGCGGGGCTTGTCCTTCCAGGAGAGGTCAACCTCGCGCTCCCCCAGCGGCTCCTCGGCGCTCCCCCACGATTGGACCACCTTGCCGTTCGAAATCACCTCGACGCTGCGGATCGGGGCGTACCCTCGGGCGTGGATCGCCAGTGCCGCTCCGTCGCCGTCGGCGTACTCCGTCCCCATCAGGTGCCCGTCGGAGCGCACGTCCAGGACGATCCCGTACGCCGTCGACCCGTAGCAGCGCCGCTCGTGCAGCGCCTCGTAGACCCCCTCGCGCGTCTTCTCCTTCGCGTAGACGCAGGCGTACGACACGCCGTAGCCGTGGTCCGTCGAGCAGATGAAGCCGAGGCGGTACCCCTTCGCCAGCGCGTTCCAGACGAACCCCTCCTGATTCGTGGCGTTTCCGTGCTGCCTCGGGCACCCCTCGTGCTCGTACGACCCGCGGCACGCCTGGAACATCTCCACGAGCCGCTCGTACTCCGCGTCGTGCTCGCTCCAGTCCGTCCCCATCCCCGGGTCGGCCGAGGTGTGCGGGATCGTGAGCGCCTCCACGCCGCCCAGCGCCTTCCAGATCGCCTCGCCGCTCGTCGCGCCGTCGACGCCGGGCCGAACGATCGGCGCGGGGCGCTCGGGAAAGACCAGGTTCCGGTGCCCGTACGGGAACTTGAGAGACGCCTCGTATCCGAAGAGCGTCACGAACCACCCAGGCACGTAGTAGAGGTCCGCCAGCTTCTGCAGCTTCCACCAGTTGAAGTCCGTCGTGTGCTGCGAGTGGTCCGACATCATCATGAAGTCGTACTGGCACACGTCGTGGGAGTACCGGTAGTGGTCATCGAGCGACGGCTCGCTCCCCCCCGAGCAGCGCGACACGTTCGAGTGCTTGTGCAGGTCTCCGAAGAGGAGCGTGTACGTCGTCCCGTCCTGCTCGATGGCGTGCTCGGCCTCGGAGCGCGGCACGAGCCGCTCCGCCAGGGCGCTCCGCCCCTCCGCGAGCGCGGTGGCCTCGACGAGCGACGGCTCCGCGCCGTCCGAGGGCGCGAGCGCGGTCACGAGCACGTCCCCGTTCCGCCCGAGCGGCCGCTGCCCCTTGTGGTGGTCGTCCTCCGAGCCATCCTCGGCCCACGGCGCGCGGTGCTCCATCGAGTGCGCCACCCACACCCTGTCGGAGGAGACCGCGACACCGGACTCCTCCAGGTACCCGTCGCTCCGCTCCAGGACCCGCGGCTCGCTCCAGGAGTCCCCGTCGTAGGAGTACGCAAGGACGTCCCACCAGTACTCCTTCGCGCCCTTCTGCTTCTTCCCCGCCGCGCCTCCCGCGGCGTTCGTCAGCGCGCGGTGGACGAGCCAGACGCCGCCGGAGGCGTCGACGGCGAGCTTCGGGTAGCCGCAGTGGAGCACGCGGTACCCCTTCGGCACCTTCACCGCGTCGTCCGCGGGCGCGAGGCGGCGGGCGCCGTCCAGGCAGCGGACCTCGATCCACGCGTCGGGGCGCCGCCCGTGCTCGGGCTCCGCCTCCGCGTCCTTCCCCACGATCGTCGTCCCCCCCGACCCGGCGTGCCTCGGGACGCTGACGCGGTCCCAGCAGGCCCACACGCGGTCCTTCGCGTCGACGGCGATCCAGGGGTGCAGGTCGTAGGCCTCGTGGTCGGTCAGGCGCGCCTCGTCGCCGAGCTTCCCTCCGTCGAGGGTCCGGAGGAACACGTCGTAGTCGGCCTCGCGAAAGCCGCTCCACGCGACGTGGACGCGGCCCTGGGAGTCGGCTGCGACGACGGGGTCCCAGTCGTTCCCCGGGTCGGCGCACACGGCGATCGGGTCGCTCCACGCCTCGCCGTCGAACGAGGCGAGGAAGATGTCGTAGCTCTCGGCGCGAAGCCCCTGCCACGCCATCCACAGCCGGCCCTGCGCGTCGGCGCACAGCTCGGCGTTCTGGTGGACGCCCTCGTGCGGGGAGACCTGGACCGGCGAGGACCACTCGCCCCCGTGGTGGACGCTCATCCAGAGCGAGGTCTTCACCTCGGTCGTCGCGGTCCAGACGACGACGACCCGGTCCGCGGTCGCGGCGATCGTCGGGCGGACGTAGTTCCCCGTGCGGCCGCTCACCTCCTCGGGCTTCGTCCAGGCCCCGTCGACGAGCCTCGAGCAGAGGACGACGTCGCCCTTCTCCTCCTCGAACCCGACCCAGGCGACCCACGGGCGCCCCTCGGCGTCGACGGCGATTGCGGGCTGCCCGTCGTATCGGAAGGCCTGGGAGACGAGCTCGGGCTTGTCGGCCTGCGGCGCCGAGTCGACGAGCGGGTCGCCGACGAAGAAGAGGACGAACAGGAACAGGACGGACGTCGTGAGGAGTCGGGTCATGGGGGTCCCTCGAAGGTTGCCGATATCAACCCCGCACGGCGCGGGGGAGTTGCGGCCCGGTGTCGGCGGTCCCGGTCTGGCAACGATCCGGCCCCAATGTCCGCTGGCCGTTTCGGGAGGACTTCCCTACAATCCCACCAACGGCAGAGGGACGACGATGTTGTCCGCGCTGGACGATTGGCGAGCAACGGTCCGACTGACACGGCAGATTGGCTTGTGCACTCCGGATGCCGCCGCCGAGGCCATCCGACGGCTCGAGTCCTGGGGGGATCAGACCCTCGCGGCGGACAAGGTTGGGGAATGGCTGGGGGTGGGCGGAAGCGTCGTTTCCGCGCTCCGCGCGGTCGTCGGGAAGGGCGATCCCTTGCCGGAGTTCATCGCGGCGCTACGGAGGCTTGCTGCGCAACTTCCCGCGCAGGCCTCCTCGGGCCCGGATGCACCGACCGTGAGCGGGGAGCCCCCCGCACCGCCCACGTCCCCGCGCCACCCGTCGAAGCTCGGGCCCTACCTGCTCATCGAGGAGATCGGACACGGGGGCATGGGCGTCGTGTTCCGTGCGCGACACGAGCGGCTTGGCACGCACTACGCCGTCAAGGTGCTTCAGGTCGGGGAGGGCGCATCGCCGGAGATGCTCGCCAGGTTCGAACGGGAGGCGGGTGCGGTCTCGAGGCTGGGAAAGCACCCGAACATCGTCACGGTCCACGACCTGGGCCGCGAGGCCGGCGTCCTCTACTACGCGATGGATCTTGTCGAGGGGAACTCGCTGCGAGACCTCCTGCGGGAGCGGGTGTTCCGTTTCGACCAAGCGGCCGCGGTCGTGGAAAAGGTCGCGCGTGCGCTTCACTTCGCGCACCAGCGCGGGGTCATTCACCGGGACGTCAAGCCGGAGAACATCGTCCTGACCGTGACCGGTGAGCCGCAGCTCCTCGACTTCGGGGTCGCGCGGGACTTCGGGGCCGGCGAGAAGCTCAGCGACCACGGCCAGCTCATGGGGACGCTGGCCTACATGTCCCCGGAGCAGGCGCGTGGCGACCTCGACCAGACCGATGCGCGCACCGATGTCTACTCCCTCGGCGTTGTCTTCTACGAGCTGCTCGTCGGCTCCCCGCCCTACCCGCAGCTCTCGGTCGACGGCCTCCTGAAGGCCATCATCATCGGCGAGCTCGTCTACCCGCGGCGTCATCGCGCGGAGGTGCCCCAGGACCTGGAGGCCATCTGCCTCATGAGCCTCGCGAAGGACCCGGCCCGGCGCTACGCATCCGCGCTCGCGTTCGCGGAGGACCTCGATCGCTGGCGGAAGGGGGAGACGGTCCTCGCCCGGCCCTCGGCCGCGGCGACGCCGGCGTCCTCCGCGGGGACGTTCCAGCGGCGCTGGGACCTCGATCGGGACCATCGTGACCTGGTGGAGGACGTGGTCGCGGAGTGCAAGGAGTCGCTCGCCTCGCTGGGGCACGTTTCGGACTGGATGGACAGGGCCGAGCGCGTCGTCCGGGAGCTGACAGAAAACGCGTTCGAGCATGGCGGGCGCGGGCGCGAGGATGTCCGTGTCATCGTGGACGTCCTCGCGAGCAGGGCCTTCTTCAAGTGCCGCGTGGAGGACAACGGCCCCGGGTTTGACGCAGCCGGCGTGCTCTCCGACGAGGAGAGGAGGATGGCAGGCGCGTCCAGCGGGCCGAGGGGACGCGGCCTGCTGCTGGTCAAGCGCCTCGTGGATCGCCTCGAATTCACTCCCAAGGGGAACTCGGTCTCGGCGATGTTGCGGCGTGATCGTCCCCGCGTCGTGTCGAGAGGCACCCTGTCCTCCGTCTCGATCGGTCCCGGGGAGGTGCCCATCGTGGCGGTCGAGGGGACCATCGATTCCAGCAACTACGTGCAACTGCAGGGACCGCTCGAAGAGGTGGCCGCGCGGGAGACCGTCCGTGGTGCCGTGCTGGACCTCTCGAGCTGCGCGTACCTGGCGAGCGCCGGGATTGGCTTGGTCCTGGAAATCGCCGCGCGGCTGGCCGAGCGCGAGGCCGCTCTCGTCGTCGTAGCGACGCCGCAGGTCCGGGAGTCGATCCGCATCGTCGACTTCGGCCAATGCGTTCGGTGCGCCGAGTCGGTGGACGCGGCCCGGGAGGTCCTCCGCGGGCTTCTGGGGTGATGCCCCCGCCGGGCGGCGTGGGGCGTCTTGTCCGCTTCCGCGAGTGGGCGTCCCCGGTCGGACTCCCCGGCGCTGCTATTCGGCGTCTCCGAGGACCTCCACGTTCGTCGAGAGCGTGTACTCGTGCCCGAGGCTGCTCTGGTAGGTCAGCGAGAGGAACATCGCGGAGTAGGACCCGACCGGCAGCTTGAGCGCGCCCGTCCAGGACCCCTCGACGGCCTCGACGGGCGACCCCGTCCACGTGTCGTCGCGGAAGTCGCGGTCGGCCGACTGCGCCGTCCACAGCTCGACCTTGATCGGCTTGTCCTCGGCCGAGACGACCACGCGCAGCTCGCCGTCGGCCTTCTCCGTCTTCCACGAGAAGACGGGGCGCTTCTCTCCGGTCAGGACCGTCTGGTAGAAGGCGCTCACCGCCTCGATCGCCCCCGCCCCCAGGCCGTGCCCCGCGTTCGGGACGTAGTGGAGATGCTTCTCGCCGGGCAGGTCGGAGAAGTAGATCTTCACGGCGTCGACGGGCCAGTACCGGTCGTTCGTCCCGAGGACGATGAGCTTCGGCATCGTGTACCGGTCGAGGTAGGAGTACGGGTCGACCATCTCGATGAGGCGCTTGCCGTTCGGCGTGGCGATCTTCCCCGGCAGGTCGATCTCGGTGTAGTCGCGGATCTCGTCGGAGAAGCTGCCGAACGAGCGAACCTGGAGCTTCATCTGCTCGGGGATGTTGAGCGTGTCGATGACGAGCGGCGCGATCGCCACGACGCGCGGATCGGCGGCCCCCGTGAGCCACGTCGTCCACCCGCGCTTGGAGGCCCCCGTCACCGTGAAGCGCTTGAGCTCCGCGCCGAAGGTCTCCTTGACGTAGGCCTGCACGGTGTCCATCCCGCGGATCGCGCTCTTGACCATGGGCAGGAGGCACGGCCAGGACTCGTCGCCGCTCTCGATGTACTCGGCGAACGTCTTCGCGATGAGGGCGTCCTCCCGGAGGCCGTCGAAGAGCGGCTGGTTCGGCACCTGTCCGACGATCGCAATCGTGCTCCCCGTCCTCGCGGCCAGCGTGGCGAGGAAGATCCAGTCCTTTGAGATCTTCTCGGGCGGGTCCTTCTTCACGCTCCCCCCCTCGATGATGAGGAGGACGTCCTCGGGGTGCGAGCACTCGGCCGGGCGGAAGACGCCGATCCAGTGGGTCCAGGGGATCCCGCGCCACGTCTGCGAGGTCATGTGGATCACGGCCGCTTTCACGCCGGGGACCTCGGGCGTCGAGACGACCTTCCAGGCGTAGGAGTCGTCCTTCTCCGTGACGTAGGCCGGCAGGTCGGCCGCGCGGAGCGGCAGGGCCAGGACAAGGAGAAGGAAGAGGCGGCGAGCCTTCACGTGGGTCCCTCCAGTATCAGGTGGATGGGAGAGGTATACGGTCCGTCCGAGGAAACGATGGCCGATTCCCGCCGAACACGGCGCCTTGCACGGACTATGTCATCGGAGCCATCCCCGTTGCACCCATGCAACAGCCCGGGCGACGCCCCCGGACGACGCCGTGTGGAACTCCCGCAGCGGCAGAGCGTTGCACAAATTGCCGCAGTGCGTCATGGCTGGTATCGGTCTTGCCCCTTCCTGGGTCGAACAGGTGGTCATCGAGGTCCGCATGAGCCCGGAGGAAGCCTTGGTGAAGCGCGAATTCGACCGTGTGCCGTTGACGACGTCCTTCCGCTTCCGCCGCCGCGAGGACGGGGACGCCCCGCACATCGAGTCGTCCCCCGTCCACGCCGACGTGAGCGTCACGGGCGTCTTCGTCCCGACGAAGTGGCACTTCCCGACGGACACGCGGGTCGAGCTGGAGTTCACGCTCCCCCGCCGCGTCCTCCCGCTGCAGCTCGACGGCCGCGTGGTCTGGAGCGGCACGGTGACGAAGGGAACCGGAATGGGGATCGCCTTCCGCCGCCTCGACGCGCGCGAGCGCCAGGCGATCCGCCGCTACGCCGAGGGGAAGTAGCCCGCCTACGGGAGGTCCACGCTCTTGACGTGGGCGTCCTTGAGCTGCCTTTCCGCGACCGCCGCCGGCGCCCCCGTCATCATGCACATCGCCTTCTGAGTCTTGGGAAAGGCGATCACGTCGCGGATGTGGTCGAGCCCGAGCAGCAGCATGACGAAGCGGTCCACGCCGAGGGCGATCCCCCCCATCGGCGGGGCGCCGTACTCCAGCGCCTCCAGCAGGAAGCTGAACTTGTTCTTGGCCTCCTCGTCGGTGATCCCGAGCAGGCGGAACACGCGGCGCTGCAAGTCCATCTTGTGGATGCGGATCGACCCGCCGCCGAGCTCCACGCCGTTCAGCACCAGGTCGTAGGCCCGCGCGTTGACCTCGAGCGGGGCCGACTCCAGCTTCTCCAGATGCTCCGGCTTCGGCGACGTGAACGGGTGGTGCCGAGCGACGATCGACTTCTCCTCCTCGCTCCACTCGAACATCGGGAAGTCGACGACCCAGCACAGGCGGAACTCCCCCGCCTTCGCGAGACCGAGCTTCTCCCCGAGGTGGTTGCGGAGCTGTCCGAGCGCCATGTCCGCCGTCGCCCGCTTGTCGGCGACGAACAGCAGCAGGTCGCCGGCGTTCGCCTTCAGGGCCTCCCTGAGCGCCGCCTGCTCCGTGGGTGAGATGAACTTCGCCACCCCGCCCGACAGCGCCGCCTCCTCGACTTTGAGCGAGACGAGTCCCTTGGCGCCGAGCCCCTGCACGAACGTGGTCAGGACGTCGGTCTCCTTGCGGGAGTAGCCGCCGCAGCCGGTGGCGCAGAGGCCCTTCACGACGCCGCCCGAGGCGGCGGTCTCAGCGAACACCTTGAAGCCGCTCCCCTTCACGACCGAGGTGACGTCGACGAGCTCCAGTCCGAACCGGAGGTCGGGCTTGTCGACGCCGAAGCGCGACATCGACTCCGCGAACGGGATCCGCGGGAACGGCCTGGGCAGATCGACTCCCTTGAGGCGGTGGAACGCCTCGCAGACGGCCCCCTCGACCATGTTGGTGACGTCGTCCTCGTCCACGAACGACATCTCGACGTCGAACTGGGTGAACTCCGGCTGCCGGTCGGCGCGGAGGTCCTCGTCGCGGAAGCACTTCACGACCTGGAAGTACCGGTCGTAGCCGCTGACCATGAGGAGCTGCTTGAAGAGCTGCGGCGACTCGGAGAGGCCGTAGAACGAGCCCGGGAAGAGGCGGCTCGGCACGAGGTAGTTTCGCGCGCCGCCCGGCGTGCTCCGGGTCATCGTGGGCGTCTCGACGTCGATGAACTCGTTCCGGTCGAAGTACTCGCGGAAGACCTGAATCAGCTTGTGGCGCGTGCGGAGGTTCTCCTGCATCTTGCGGCGCCTCAGGTCGAGGTAGC
>CAZYRM010000154.1:0-14396 GCA_964649705.1 uncultured Planctomycetia bacterium | reverse complement strand
CGAAGACGATCCGCGGGTCGTCGACGCTCAAGCTCGTGCCCGAGCAGTACGTGGAAGTCAGCGCGGAGGACGCTGAGCGGTACGAGCTGGAGGACGGGGAGCGCGTCCGGCTCGTGACGCGGCGCGGGTCGTACGAGGCGCGCGTCTCGATCGGCACCGAGTCGGTCGTGAAGCCCGCCCGGAGCGAGGTGCCCGCGGGGTACCTGTTCAGCCCGTGGAACCTCTCGGTGGCGGACAGCGCGGACCCGGTGAAGAACCGTTGGCTCGTGAACGCCGTCAGCCACCGCGCCTGGGACCCGGTGTCGGGCCAGGCGGACTACAAGAAGCTGGCGGCGCGGATCGAGCGGATCTAGCCGTCGATCGGGAGCGACGCAATGTCGTGGACGCGCCGGACGTTCCTGAAGAACACGGTCGTGATGGGGGCCGCGGCGGCGACCGCCGCGGCCTTCCTCGACCCTTCGGAGTCCGGCGCCTCCTGCATCCGTCCTCCCGGCGCCCTCCCCGAGGACGAGTTCCTGTCGACCTGCCTCCGCTGCGGCCGCTGCGCGGACGCCTGTCCGAACCGGTGCATCACGACGTTCACGAAGGAGACCGGCAGCCCCTTCTCGATGACGCCCGGGCGCGGCGAGCAGGGGACGCCCGTCATCTTCCCGCGCCAGCAGGCGTGCAACCTCTGCGCCGCGCGCAAGGGCGCCGAGCACCTGCTGTGCACGGCCGCCTGCCCCAGCGGCGCCCTGAGGCTCGTCCGCAAGGACATGGACGAGATCCGGGCGAAGGTCCGGATGGGGCGGGCCCAGATCGACACGAACCTCTGCTACTCCTACAACAACATGTCCTGCGGGGTCTGCGTGCGAGCCTGCCCGTTCGACCGCGTCGCGCTCCGCGCAGGCCTCCACGAAAAGCCGATCCTCGACCCCTCCGCCTGCGTCGGGTGCGGCCTCTGCGAGCGCGTCTGCATCCGGTATCCCCAGGCCATCACCGTGGCGCCGAACCCGGAGAGGTCGTCGTGAACCGCCGGGAGTTCATCGCGCAGACGATCCTGGGGGCGCTCGGCGCCGCGGGCGTCCTCGCGCTCATGCGCAACGTCAGGACCTCCGGTCCCTCGGCCCCAACCCCGCAGCTCGCGGCCCGCGGTCGGATCCGTCCCCCCCACTCCCTCGCGGAGCCCGAGTTCCTCGCGAAGTGCATCCGCTGCCAGCGATGCAGCCAGGTCTGCGAGCCGCGCGCGATCCGCTTGTACGGCGAGGGGACGGGCGTCCAGGAGGGGACCCCGTACCTCGTTCCGGAGCTTACCGGCTGCACACTGTGCCTGAAGTGCGGCGAGTCCTGCCCCACGGGAGCGATCCCCTACAGCCGCGACAAGGCCTCCGCGGGCATGGGGACCGCCGTCATCGACGAGCAGCTCTGCGTCAGCCACAACGGCACCGGGATCTGCGGGGCCTGCTACACCGTCTGCCCCCTGCGCGGGAAGGCCATCCGGCAGGGGAGCCACCACCGCCCCACCATCGTGCCCGCCGTCTGCGTCGGGTGCGGCATGTGCGAAGAGGCCTGCATCGTGAAGCGGGACAAGGCCATCCGTGTCCACAGCACGCGGAGGTGGGCATGAGGATCCCGATGTGGCCCTGGAGGCGCATCGTGCAGATCGCCGTCCTGGCCTCCCTTCTCGCCATGCCGCTCATCGCGCGGTACGCCCACTACCTGACGGCTCGCCAGCTCGACCGCGTGGTCGAGCGCTGGGACGGCGCCGCGCAGGGAAAGGCCCTCGAGGCCACCGACCGGGCGATGCGCGCGGGAATCCCCGACGGCGAGTCGGGCATCCCGACGAGGAGGCCGCGGAAGGAGGTCCTCAAGCGGACCGAGGGGTTCTACGGCTCGCCCTGGTCGGGGCGCTACTTCGGAGTCGACTTCACCGACCTCCTCGCGGGGCTGGAGAGCCTCACCGCCGCGCGCAACGCGGCGATGGTACTCTTCGTGGGCCTCCTCATCCCTCTCGTGGGGACGGTCCTCCTGGGGCGGGTCTTCTGCTCGTGGATCTGTCCGATGGGCCTGCTGTTCGAGCTTGGGCAAAAGCTGCGCCGCGTCCTCGGCTTTCTGGAGGTCCACCCGGGAAACGTCCGCCTCTGGCACGGAAACAAGTACGTCCTGCTCGTCGTCGGGCTTGTCCTGGGGGCCATCGGCGGGATCCCGCTCCTCCACTACATCTATCCCCCCGCGATCCTGGGCCGCGAGTCGCATACCTTCGTGATGACGCTCTTCGACCGGGCCGAGGCGGGGTCGTTCGGTTTCGCGCTCGTCGGGCTCTCCGGCGCGGCCGTCTTCCTGGTTGCCCTCATGCTCTTCGAGGTCGCCATCGCGCCGCGCGCCTGGTGCGCCTCGCTCTGCCCCGGCGGTGCGGTGTACGCGCTCCTCGGGCGGTTCCGCGCCGTCCGTGTCCGCCGCCGCGCCGATGCGTGCACCCTCTGCGCGAAGTGCGACATCGCCTGCCCGATGGCGCTCCACCCGATGACCGATCGGACCGGGATGGAGTGCGACAACTGCGGGATCTGCCGCGACGTCTGCCCGGAGAAGTGCCTGAAGTACCACGTCTCGTTCACGAGCGCAGCGATCGAGCCGAAGGCGACGAAGCCCGCGACTCCGTCGGTCCCGGTGGCCGCGGTCGCGCTGCTCGTCCTGGCCATGGGCGGGGTCGCCCAGGCGCACCACATCCTCGGCCTCCCCCACTACGCCTACGATGAGAAGTACCCCCAGATCCCGGTCTTGAAGCTCATCGAGAAGGTCGGGACCTGGGAGATCCAGCTCACGGGCTTCCCAGGGCGCCCGGAGCCCGGCGT
Source organism: uncultured Planctomycetia bacterium (assembly GCA_964649705.1). Taxonomy (GTDB): domain Bacteria; phylum Planctomycetota; class MHYJ01; order WSZJ01; family CAZYRM01; genus CAZYRM01. The sequence continues at coordinate 11,565 of CAZYRM010000154.1, read as the reverse complement.
GCGGTCCAACATCAGCGTCTACATTGTCGACGTGGCCACGCGGGCGCCGTACGCGAAACCGGTCACCATCGAAGTGTACGACCAGCCCGCCTTCGGCTCGCGGACCCGGATCTACGGCCCTGTTTCCGCTGAGCTGTTCCAGGGCGTCTTCCGGTTCCAGCCGGTGTATCCCGCCGACGGGAACTACGAGGTCGTCCTGTCATTCGAGGACGGGCCGGTGACGTCGACGCTCCGCTTTCCGATGGTGGTCGGCGAGCCCGGGTCGCCCTGGACGACCGTCGGCCTGTTCGTGGGCGGCGCCGTGCTCTTCTTCGTCGTCGTGCGCGCCATCCGGATCAAGCGGGCGAGACGGCTCGCGGAGGTGGAGGCGTGAAGGACCGCGCGGCCCTCGCCTTCCCCTGGGTCTTTTTCGCCCTCATCCTGGGGTTGATCCTCTGGGACCAGACCCGCGCCCGCGGGACTCCCGCGCCCTCGTCTCCCGTGGCCGCCGGGGACGAGTGGTGGACCGTCTCGATCGACCCCGTGTGCGGCATGAAGGTGCGCTCGGGGGCCTCGTACTCCCTGACCTGGGAGGGGCAGGCCTACTCGTTCTGCTGCGTGGCGTGCCGCGACCAGTTCCAGAAGGCCCCCACGGCGAGCGTCCAGGCCCCCCGGGAGGGACACCTGATGCTGGGCGTTCCGACGTGGATGTTCCAGGTCGGCGTGGCGATCGTCCTCGTCCTCTCCTTCGGCCTGTTCGAGGGGGTCGAGTGGCTGAGGAGCCGTCGCGCCCCGGCCGCCCTCGCGGCGCCGGCGAGGATCGACGTGACGGCCGCCCCGCTCGCGAGGCGGATCCTCTCCTCGGGGCCGCTCCAGGCCGCCGCGCGCGGGGTGATGGCCCTCCTCTTCCTCGGCCTCCTTGCCGCGGGGCTCTTCGGGAACCAGAACCCCGCGATGAACATCACGCCGCTGCTCACGTGGACCATCTGGTGGGCGGGGCTGATCTTCGTGATCCTCTTCTTCGGCAAGCTGTGGTGCTCCGTCTGCCCCTGGGACACGATCGCGATGTGGCTCGAGCGCCTGTCGCTGTGGGGCCCCAGGCGGTCGGGCGCCGGGCTTGGCCTGAAGTGGCCCCGCTTCGCGCGGAACATCTGGTTCGCCGTGATCCTCTTCGTCGCCCTGACCTGGGTCGAGCTCGGGATGGGGATCACGCTCATCCCGCGCGCCACCGCCTGGGTCGGCCTCGGGATGCTCGGACTCGCCATCGCCAGCGCCTTCCTGTTCGAGCGGAAGTCGTTCTGCCGATACGGCTGCCTGATCGGCCGCGTCTCGGGGCTCTACGCGATGTTCTCGAGCGTCGAGGTCCGGCGCAACTCCGCCGACGTGTGCGCCTCGTGCAAGACGGCGGACTGCTTCCGCGGGAACGAGCGGGGCGACGGCTGCCCGACGTTCGAGTTCCCGCGGGCGATGGAGACGAGCACCTACTGCATCCTCTGCGCCGAGTGCCTGAGGACCTGCCCGAAGGAGAACATCTCGCTCAAGCTGCGCCCGTGGGGGTCCGACCTCGTCCAGGAGGGGAGGCCCCGGATGGACGAGGCGATCCTCGCCGTGATCCTCCTCTCGATGACGAGCTTCCACGGCCTCACGATGACGCCCGTCTGGCCGCGGTGGAGCGGGGCCGTGCAGGGCGCCCTCTCGGTGTCCGAGTGGGTGGCGTTCAGCGTGATCATGGCCGGCATGCTCGCCGGGCCGATCGCCCTCTACGCCGTCCTGAGCTGGGCGGCGGCGCGCTGGAGCCGGTCGAGGTCGACGACGGAGCTCTTCATCGCCTACTCGTATGCCCTGCTGCCGATCGCCCTCTTCTACCACCTCGCGCACAACGCGGAGCACTTCCTGATGGAGGGGCCCAAGGTCCTCGCCCTCGCCTCCGACCCGCTCGGATGGGGGTGGAACCTCTTCGGCACGGCGGGTTGGACGCCCCCGCCGCTCGTGACGATCGAGGGGCTCTGGTGGATCCAGGTCCTCATGGTGCTGGTGGGGCACGTCTACAGCCTCTGGATCTGCTCGCGGACGACGAGGCGGCGGGTCCCCGAGCGCGGGCGGGCCTTCATGGCGCAGCTCCCGATGCTCGCGGCGATGGTGCTCTTCAGCGTGGTCAGCCTGTGGCTATTGAAGCAACCGATGGAGATGAGGTCCGCGATGTAGGGCTCGTCCCGCGTCGCCAAGGACGATGACCGACATGGCCGTAAATGGGAGCCCCGAAGGGGCGCAATGTACCAGCCCAGGGCGAAGCCCTGGGAAACGTCGTTTGCGTTGACCAGGAGCCCCGAAGGGGCGACATGCACGGGGCTAACGCGGGTATGTCGCCCCTTCGGGGCTCCAATTCGCCTCGTGAACCCTGTTCCCAGGGCTTCGCCCTGGGCTGGTGGATTTTGCCCCTTCGGGGCTTGTCTTGACGGCAATGACGATGACCGAGGCATTCACGAGAAAGGACTTCCTGCGGCTGGGGCTGGCGCGCCTGGTGGGCGCCGCCTCCGACGCGGCCGACCTCGCGCGCGGCGTGGTCGCCGCGGCGCGGGAGAGGACCGCGCCGCCGCCGGAGGGGCTGGTCCGCCCGCCGGGGGGGCTGGTCCGCCCGCCGGGCGCCCTGCCGGAGCGAGCCTTCCTCGACAAGTGCACCCGCTGCGACGCCTGCATCCGGGCGTGCCCGCACTTCGTGGTCCGCAAGGCGGGCCCCGAGCTCGGAGCGCGGATCGGCGGGACGCCCGTCCTCGACCCGCGCGAGAACCCCTGCCGCTTCTGCGACGGCCTGCCGTGCATCGCGGCCTGCGAGCCAGGGGCCCTCGTCGCGCCCGCGGCCGGCGCGAAGGCGCGCATCGGCCTCGCGAGGGTCGACAAGGACCGCTGCTTCATGGCGCTCGGCCAGCCGTGCGACTACTGCCAGAAGTCCTGCCCGGTCCGTCCGCGCGCGATCAAGGTCGGCGGGTTCCGCGTGCCGGCCGTCGTCGACGCGGCGACGTGCACCGGCTGCGGAGAGTGCGCCCAGATTTGCCCTGCGAAGGCCGTCCGGATCCAAGACACGCGATTGGAAGTGAAGGCATGAGCTCCTTGCCCATCTGGAGACGGCTGCTCCCCGTGCTCCTCCTTGCGATGGCGGGAGGCGTCGCTCGCGCGCAGGACGACGCCGAGGCCTCGGCGTTTCAGCGGCGCGCCGCGCTCTTCTCGGCGAAGTGCACCAAGTGCCACACGATCGGGAAGGGGGACCGCGTGGGCCCCGACCTGAAGGGCGTCACCGATCGGCGCCCGCGCGCCTGGCTGCAGTCCCTGATCGCCAGGCCCTCCGCGATGCTCGACACCGACCCGGTCGCGAAGGAGCTCCTCGCGAAGTACAACAACGTCCGCATGGAAGACCTCTCCCTGACGAAGGAGCAGGTCGACGACGTGCTCGCGCATATCGACGAGGTCTCCAAGGGCCCCGCGACCGGAGACGAGCCGGTCGGCCGCTACGCGGACGAGCCCATCCTGCGGCGGATCGAAATGCCCGACGAGCGGCGCGGCGTCTCGTGGGCCGCGCTCTTCATCGCCGCGGCCCTCGCCCTGGGGTCGTTCTTCCTCAGGCACCAGGGGTGGCGCGGGACCTCGGCGGCGGGGGTGGTCCTCGCGATCTGCGGCGTCTATTGCGGGATCGGCGAGCACGGCTTCCACCGCCTCGCCGGCGACCAGCAGGGATACGAGCCCGTCCAGCCGATCGCCTACTCGCACGAGACGCATGCCGGGAAGCTCGGGATCGCCTGCCTCTACTGCCATCACGGCGCGGAGAAGGGGCCCGTGGCGGGCCTCCCGTCCGTGAACATCTGCATGAACTGCCACCGGATCGTGAAGAACCCGGACGGGTCGAACAAGGTCACCCCCGAGCTGGCGAAGCTGGAGGCGATCTGGGAGACGAGGAACACCTCGTCTCCGAAATCGATCGAGTGGGTCCGCGTCCACAATCTGGCCGACTTCGTGTTCTTCAACCACCGCTCCCACGTCCAGAACTCCATCCAGTGCCAGGAGTGCCACGGGCCGGTGGAAACGATGGTCCGGTTGCGGCAGGCGAGCGACCTCTCGATGGGCTGGTGCGTCGCATGCCACCGGAAGAGCGGCAAGGACGCCCCCTCCCACTGGAAGCGCTCCACGGGTCCCCTGGATTGTTCGGCCTGTCATCAGTAGCGGGGAAACGCAATGTCGTCCGTAGAGGAACGTCAGAGGCTGGAGGACGAGGACCGCAAGGACGGCGTGGACCGCCGCGAGTTCCTGCAGATCCTCGCGGGGTCGTTCGCGGCCGTCGCGCTCTCGGGGTGCGACTCGAAGGAGCCGCCGACGCGCAGCATCCCGCACCTCGTCCAGCCCGAAGAGGCCGTCCCGGGGCGCGCCCTGTGGTACGCCTCCACCTGCGGCGCCTGCCTCGGCGGGTGCGGGATCCTCGGCAAGGTCCGCGACGGGAGGCCGATCAAGCTCGAGGGGAACCCCGAGCACCCCCTGACCCGTGGTGGCCTGTGCGCCCGCGGGCAGGCGTCCGTCCTCGACCTGTACGACTCGGAGAGGCTGAAGGGCCCGATCGCGGAGGGGAAGCCCGCCACGTGGCTGCTGGTGGACGAGGCGATCCGCAAGGGGCTGGAGGAGGTCCAGGCGCGCGGCGGGGCGATCCGGATCCTCTCCCGCACGACGAACGGCCCGACGATGCAGCGGGCGCTCGCGACGTTCGCGACGCGGTACGCCGTCGCGAAGCAGGTCGTGCACGACTCCGCCGCCGGCTCCGCAATCCGCGAGGCGCACCGGCGGACGCACGGGCAGGCCGTGCTGCCCTGGTACCGCTTCGAGAAGGCGAGGGCCCTCGTCGGCTTCGACGCCGATTTCCTCGGCAACTGGATCTCCCCGATGGAGTTCACCGAGGGGTGGGCCTCGGGGAGGAAGCTCGGCAAGGACCTGTCCGCGATGCCCTGGCACGCCCAGTTCGAGGCGCGGATGTCGGTCACGGGGGCGAACGCGGACCTGCGCGTTCCCGTGGCGCCGTCGCGGCTCCCCGCGGCCGTCCGCGAGGTCGCCTGCTTCGTCGCGGAGAAGCTCGGCGTCGCCCCTCCGCCCGCCCCGCCTCGTCCCTCGGGCGTCCCGGCGAAGACGATCGACGCCGTCGCCCGTCGCCTCGCCGCCAACGCGGGGAGGTGCCTCGTCGTGAGCGGCTCGGCCGACCCCGACGTGCAGGTCGCAGTGAACGCGATCAACTATCTCCTGGGGAACTACGGCACGACGCTGAATGTGACGCAGCCGTCGCTGCAGTGCCAGGGGAACGACGAGGACCTCGACGCCCTCGTCGACGCGATGCTCGACGGAAAGGTCGACGCGCTGATCGTCCTCGGCGGGAATCCGGCCTACGCGCACCCCCGCGCGGCCGACTTCCGCAAGGGCCTGGAGCGGGTGGCCCTCTCCGTGTCGCTCTCGGGGCGGCTCGACGAGACGGCGCGCGGCGCGCGGTACGTCTGCCCCGACCACCACGCCCTCGAGGCGTGGGGGGACTCCCACCCGCACCTCGGCGTGTACGGCGTCTCCCAGCCGCTCCTCACCCCGCTCTACGGCACGCGCTCGGCCGTGGAGAGCCTCCTGGCGTGGAGCGGGACGCCGGCGCCGGCCCTGGAGTTCATGAAGAAGACCTGGGAGGAGGAGATCTTCCCGCGGCAGCACGTGCACGCGTCCTTCGCGGACCTCTGGGAGAGCTCGGTCCGCGACGGCTTCTTCGTCCTGCCCGACGAAAGCCGTCCCGCGCCCGAGGGCGTCTCGCTCGACGCCCTGTCCGCCGCGAACGCGGTTCCGCCCGCCGCGGCGGCGGGGGCGCTCGAGCTGGACCTGTACGAGGGGACGGCGATCGGCGACGGGGAGCAGGCGAACAACCCGTGGCTGCAGGAGCTGCCGGACCCGATCTCGAAGATTGCCTGGGGGAACTGCGCCTCGATCTCGCCGGCCGAGGCGAAGCGCCTCGGCGTGGTCGAGGGGCGCGTGCTGGAGCTGTCGGCGGGAGGGAAGACGGTCCGCCTGCCCGCGCACGTGCAGCTCGGGATGCCCGACGGGGTCGTCGCCGCGGCGCTCGGGTACGGGCGCCCGCACGCGGGGCGGATCGCGGCGAACGAGCCGATGCGGAAGATGTTCCCGATCGACCACGAGGAGCCCGGAGGCGCGGACCTCTACCCGTTCCTGGGCGTCGCCTCGGTGAGCGTCTCCGTCACCGCGGACCTGGTCGCGCTGGCGAAGACGCAGACCTACGACCACCAGACGGTCCCGTTCACGGGTCAGACGAGGCCGCTGGTCCTCGAGACCAGCCCCGCGGAGCTGGGCGAGGACCGGAAGAAGATCGGGGAGAAGGGCCGCCACGAGGAGAGCCTCTGGCCCGAGCAGGAGTACGGCGACTACAAGTGGGGCATGGCGATCGACCTGAACGCCTGCACCGGCTGCTCCGCGTGCGTGATCGGCTGCCAGGCCGAGAACAACGTGCCCGTCGTCGGCAAGGCCGAGGTCCGGAAGAACCGCGACATGGCCTGGATGCGCCTGGACCGCTACTACGAGGGGTCCGAGGAGGCCCCCGCGGCCAACCCCAAGGTCTCGATCATGCCGATGCTCTGCCAGCACTGCGACCACGCGCCGTGCGAGACCGTGTGCCCCGTGCTCGCGACCGTGCACAGCTCCGACGGGATCAACATGCAGGTCTATAACCGCTGCGTGGGGACGCGCTACTGCGCGAACAACTGCCCGTACAAGGTGCGCCGCTTCAACTGGTTCGACTACGCGCACCAGGACCTCGTGCAGAACCTCGTCCTGAACCCCGACGTCACGGTCCGCACGCGCGGCGTGATGGAAAAGTGCTCGTTCTGCGTGCAGCGGATCGCGGAGGCCCGCACGGTGGCGAAGGGCGAGGGGCGTTCGATTGAGGACGGCGAGGTGAAGCCGGCCTGCGCGCAGAGCTGCCCCGCGAAGGCGATCGTCTTCGGGAACATGAAGGACCCGTCGAGCAAGGTCTCGCGCATGCGGAAGGACCCGCGCGCGTACGCCGCGCTGCCGGAGATCGGCACGCGGCCGGCCGTGTTCTACCTCAAGCGCGTCCGCCAGCAGGAAGGATAGCCATGTCTCAGGCCATCGTTTCGGAGCTGAGGGAGCCGCTCATCGACGGCGGGAAGACCTGCGCCCAGGTCAACGACGACGTCTGCGGCGCGCTGGAGGCCCGTCCGACGGTCCTCTGGTACGCGGGGTTCCTCATCGCGGCCTCGATGCTCCTGACCGGCGTGGTGACGGTGACCCACCAGATCTGGACGGGGATCGGAACCTGGGGGCTCAACCGCTCCGTCGGGTGGGCGTTCGACATCACGAACTTCGTCTTCTGGGTCGGGATCGGGCACGCGGGGACGCTGATCTCCGCGATCCTGTTCCTCTTCCGCCAACGGTGGAGGACTTCGGTCAACCGCTCGGCCGAGGCGATGACGATCTTCGCGGTCATGTGCGCGGGGATCTTCCCGCTCATCCACATGGGGCGCCCGTGGCTCGCCTACTTCTGCCTCCCCTACCCGAACACGCGCGGGCCGCTGTGGGTGAACTTCCGCTCGCCGCTGCTGTGGGACGTCTTCGCGATCAGCACCTACTTCCTCGTCTCCCTGACGTTCTGGTTCATCGGCCTCCTTCCCGACCTCGCGAGCGTCCGCGATCGCGCGACGGGGATCCGGAAGTGGATCTTCTCCGTGGCGTGCCTGGGCTGGGACGGGTCGAACCGGACGTGGTCCCGCTACGAGAAGGTCTACATGCTGCTCGCGGGGCTCGCGACGCCCCTGGTCTTCTCGGTCCACACCATCGTGAGCTTCGACTTCGCGACCTCGGTCGTGCCGGGGTGGCACACGACGATCTTCCCGCCCTACTTCGTGTGCGGGGCGATCTTCTCCGGGTTCGGCATGGTCCTCTCGCTCATGCTGATCGCCCGGAAGACGATGCGGTTCGAGTCGTACATCACGCTCCGACACATCGACGCGATGTGCAAGATCACCCTCCTGACGTCGTGCATCGTCGGCCTCGCGTATTTCACCGAGCTCTTCACGTCCTGGTACAGCGGGAACCCGTACGAGCGGTTCGCCTTCGCGAACAGGCTCTTCGGACCGTACGGCTGGACCTTCGGCCTCATGGTCCTGTGCAACGTCCTCATCCCGCAGCTTCTGTGGTTCCCTCGGCTGCGTCGTGCCCCGCTCTTCGTGTTCCTCCTCTCGATCGTGGTGAACATCGGGATGTGGTTCGAGCGGTTCACGATCATCACGGTCTCCCTCCACCGCGACTTCCTGCCCTCGAGCTGGACGATGTACGCCCCGACCTGGGTGGAGCTGGCGACGCTGCTGGGGAGCTTTGGCCTGTTCTTCACCTGCTTCTTCCTCTTCTGCCGCCTGCTTCCGATGGTGGCCGTGTCCGAGGTGAAGGGCGTCCTGAAGTACGCGCGCCGCGCCGAGGAGGTGCAGCATGTCCACTAGGTTCGTGATCGGCCTCTACCGCGAGGAGCACGACCTGCTCGAGGCGACCCGCGCCGCCAGGTCGAAGGGGTGCGTCGTCCACGACGCCTATACGCCCTACCCGGTGCACGGCCTCGACGAGGCGATGGGGCTCAAGCCCACCAGGCTCGGGGTCGTCTGCTTCGTGCTCGGGATGGCAGGGGTTGTGATCGCGCTGGGCTTCCAGTCGTGGACGTTCACCTCCGACTGGCCCATGAACGTCGGGGGCAAGTCGGCCCTCGCGCTGCCGGCCCTGGGGCCGGTGACGTTCGAGCTCGGCGTGCTCTTCGCCGCGTTGGGGACGGTGCTGGCCCTCTTCATCCGCGCGGGGCTGCACCCCGGAAGGAGCCCTCGCGTGGCGATCCCGGAGGTCTCGAACGACAGGTTCGCGCTCGCCCTGGTCGCGGACGCGGGGGGGCGGGCGAGGGAGGTCCTGAAGCAGCACCATGCCGTGGAGATTCGCGAACTCGAGGTGACGCCTTGAAGACCTACGTCCCGGCGACCTTCCTGGCGCTGGTCGCCCTCCTGGGAATCACGTTGACGCGACGGGACTTGTCCCGTCCGAACGTCCGGATCTTCCCCGAGATGGCGGACTCGCCGGCCTACCAGTCGCTCAGCCCGAACCCGGTCCTCCCGGGAGGGCGCACGCTGCAGCCCCCTCCCCCGGGGACCATCCCGCGCGGCTTCGAGCCGTTCCGCTACGCCGACACGCCCGAGGACCGGAAGCGGGCCGGGCGGGAGCTCGTGAACCCGCAGCCGGTGACCACCGCCGTCCTCCAGGACGGGATGCACGTCTTCCAGAACTACTGCGCGCACTGCCACGGCGCGTCGGGGAAGGGAGACGGTCCGGTCGCCAGGAACGTCCCGACGCTCTCGATGCCGATCTCGGGGAGGGCGACGCTCGACCTGCCCGACGGCGAGATCTTCCACATCATCACGTACGGCCGGAACAACATGCCCGGCCACGCCACGCAGATCCGCTCCACGGACCGTTGGAAGGTCGTCCACTTCCTGCGGGAGATGCAGCGGACGGAGATGGAGCGGCTTCGCAGGGCGGGACTCGCGTACGAGGGGCAGGCGGACCCGCGGCCCCACGGCCTTGTCTCGGCCGAGTACGGGCGGGAGGTCTTCCGAGGGAACTGCGCCACCTGCCACGGCGAGGAGGGACGGACGCCACAGCGCGGCGTGCCGACGCTGAACCATCCGCGCGTGCTCGCCATCGCCGACGATGACTACTACGCCGACATCATCACGCACGGGCGCAAGGGGACGGCGATGATCGCCTGGGACGCCGTCCTTACGCCGACGCAGATCCGGAGCCTCGTGCAGTACATCCGAGGGTGGCAGCCTCACGAGACCGACACGTCGCGCGTCGCGAGCATCAAGGGAGACGTCAAGCGCGGGAAGTCCCTGTTCCGCGGGAACTGCGCCGCGTGTCACGGAACGAGCGGACAGGGCGGGATCGGGAACTCGCTCAAGAGCGCCTCGTTCCAGGCGCTCGCCTCCGACAGCTTCCTGCGCGACACGATCACGCTCGGCCGGAAGCACACGGCCATGCCCGCCGGGGCGACGCTCGACACCGAGGAGGTCGCCGACCTCCTGGCGTACATCCGCTCCTGGAACCCGCCCAAGCACGCCTGGAAGGACGTCGAGGCCCTCCTGCCCAAGGCCGAGGCGAAGATCGGCAAGAAGGTCTTCTCCTCCTACTGCGCGGGTTGCCATGGGACGAAAGGCGAGGGCGGCATCGGGTCCCGACTGAACAGCCAGACGTTCCTGGCCCTGGCGGACGACCTGTACCTGTATCGGGCCATCGCGGAGGGCCGCCCGGACACGGCCATGCCGGCCTGGAGCTTCCTTGATGCGCGCGACGTCGCCGACGTCATGGCGTTCATCCGCTCCTGGCAGAAGGGGAAGGCGGAGCCGCCCACGCGCGCGCGACGGAAGGGCGGCAAGGCGGAGTTCGGGGAGGTCCTCTACCGTCAGTCGTGCATGGCGTGCCACGGCGCCGAAGGGGAGGGCGGCGTCGGAGCGCAGCTCGCGAACCCCGTCTTCCTCGACTCCGTGTCGGACGAGTTCCTGTACAGGACGATCGCCTACGGGAAGCCGGACACGGCGATGCGGGGGTTCCTGAAGGACGGCGCCGCCGGGGCCCTGACCCCGATGTCGACGCAGGACATCGATCACCTGATCGCCTACATGCGGTCCTGGCAGCTCCGCAGCCGGGTCTACCCCCTGAAGCGCTCGTGGCATTCGACCTCGATCAGCCGCGGGAAGTACGTGTTCGAAGAGGCCGCGGGCTGCATGAAGTGCCACGGGAAGGAGGGGGAGGGCGCGAGCGGGCCCGCGCTCGGGAACCCGGAGTTCCTGCGAGTCGCCTCGGACGGCTACCTGATCGGGACGGTGATCCTCGGTCGCGACGGCACGGAGATGCGCCCCTTCACGAAGGCGGGAGCGGTGGCGCTCTCCCAGGAGGAGGTGGAGGACGTCGTCGCGTACCTCCGCTCCTTCGAGCACCGCCCGATGACGGCGAACCGGATGGTCGATCGCTCCCCCAGCTCGATCGCCGAGGGGAAGGTCCTGTTCGTGGCGAACTGCGCGGGCTGCCACGGGAGCGACGGCCGGGGGCCGGCGCCGGGCCAGTCGATGCCCGGCTTCGCCCCGTCGATCAACAACCCGCAGTTCCTGGGCGCGGCCTCGGACTCGTTCCTTCTCGCCACGATCGCGATCGGACGGCCGGGGACCCCGATGAGGTCGTTCGCCAAGGGTTCGGGCGGGATCACGGACCTGACCGCGGACGAGATCAAGAAGATCGTCGCCTACCTCAGGTCCTGGGAAGAGGAGTACAAGAAGTGAACGACACGCGACGCGCACTCCTGGCCCCGTGGCAGACGGCGGTCCTGCTGGCGTTCGTGGCGCTCGGGGCCGCCTCGTTCGCGCTGGGCGTAGGGATCGGCGGGGCGGGCGTGCCCGGCGGCATGCAGAGGAGCCTGTCGAGCCTGCTGCTCTCGAACTTCTACTTCCTGTCCCTCTCGCTGGT
>CAZYRM010000153.1:11704-14747 GCA_964649705.1 uncultured Planctomycetia bacterium | reverse complement strand
CCGACATGGACGGGGACGGCGACATGGAGGTCATCGTCGCGGCGTACGGCGGCGGGGGAGTGCAGGTGTTCGACACGGACGGGACCGAACTGTACGCGGAGGACGACGACATCAGCGGCATCTGCGTCGCGAGACGCCCGCTCGGGAAGAGGCTCATCGGATACCACTTCGGCGGCGGGGTGAAGGAGCTGGCCTACGCCGGCGGGGTCGAGACGCCCTGGCCCGTGAAGAAGGCGAAGGCGATCGCGGCGGGCGACCTGGACGGGGACGGGACCGACGAGGTGATCCTGTGCGAGGCGGCGGAGGGTTGGATCGACGGTAAGGACTTCGTCGTCGCGCGCTCCTCGATGGATGGGAAGGAGATCTGGAAGTACGAGCTGCCCCAAGGATTCGCGCTCCGTGAGCCGAACGCGATCGTGGTGGAGGACCTGGACGGCGACAAGTGCGCCGAGGTGCTGGTATCGCTCTCACCGGGGATGCTCACGCGGGAAGGGGACAAGGTGTACCACTGCTTCCTCTGCCTGATCGACTCCAAGGGGCGCCCCGCTTGGATCAGCGAGCCGTTCGAAGGGGTCGGCGACGTGACGATGGGCTCCTTCTGCGTGGGCCTCTCGGCGTGCGACCTCGACGGCGACGGCGACAAGGAGGCCATCCTCGGCGTGCTCGGCCAGGGCGTGCACGTCTTCGACGTCGTGCGATAGCAGACGGTCGCGGGCGGCGTGATATACTCTCCGGCGAATCCGCCGGACAGGGCCGCCGCTCGCATGGCTTCCATTACGACCACAGTCGCCGCGCTGCTGGAGAAGGGCGACGTCGAAGCCCTCTGGCGCCTCCTGATGGACTCGGACCCCGAGGTCCAGGAGAGCGCCTGGCTGGCGATCGAGAAGGCGAACTCGACCTGCGCCCGGTCGGCCATCACGAAGGTCCTGGACGCCCCCGACGCGACGGTCCGGGCGCGCGCGGTGCGCTGGTTCGCGCAGAACGTCGGCCCCGAGATCCTGCCGCGCGTGGGGCCCCTCGTCGGCGACGCCGACCCCTCCGTGAGGCGGGCCGCGCTCCGCGCGATCTCCACCATGGGCGAGGAGGCCCTCCCGCACCTCGCGAAGGGCCTCGAGGACACCGACCCGCTGCTGAGGCGGATCGCGACGGAGGCGATCGCCCGCTCCCGAGGCCCCGCGGCGATCGAGCCGCTCGCGAAGGCCGCCGACGACTCCGAGGTGGCCGTGCGGAGGATCGCGGTGCGCTCGCTCGCGGGGCGAGACCACCCCGCAGCGCGCGACGCCTGCTTCTGGAAGCTCTTCGACGGGGACCTGCAGGTACGCGGCCTCGCCTTCGGCGGCGTGACGAAGCTCGACGGGCGAGGCCGCACCGACCTGCTTCTGCTGCGATGCGGGGAGGTCCGCGCGCGGGGCCTGCTGGCGGGGGCGGAGGACATCGGCGCGCTGCTGCGCGAGCAGAGCGTCGAGGAGCTGGCGCGCCTGGTCGAGGTCTCCCTGGACGGCGAGGAGCGCCTCACGGCCTCGGGAATCTGGGGCCTCGTGCGGGACGAGCTGCAGCGCCGAGCCGACAGCGCGTGCGTCGCGCTCCTCAGGCGCGGCATCGAGGAGGGCATCGCCGACGTGCGCCAGGGGTGCCTCCGCGCGCTGAGGCAGGCGGACTCGCCGGACGCGCAGAAGGCCCTCGTCGCCCTCGCCAGGCACCGCAACCCGGAGATCCGCATCGGCGTGATCGGCGAGCTGTCCGCGCGGCCGTTCGCCGCGGGGACCGCCGCGCTCGTCGGGCTGCTCGACGACGAGGCGGAGGCCGTGCGCGTCGCCGCGCTCCGTGCCCTGAGGAAGAAGCCCCCCGAGGGGTGGCTGGAGACCCTCCTGTCCCACGCGGCCGACCCGGTCGTCGACCTCCGCAGAGAGGTCGTCGAGGAGCTCGGACGCTTCTCAGACCGGCGCGCGACCGACGCGCTCGTGGGTGCCTTTGCCGACCCCGAGGTCGACGTCCGCCGCGCGGCCGTCAGGAAGCTCGTCGCGAGGGGCCTTCACGATGAGCGGATGGTGCCGACGTACCTCGCGGCCCTCTCCTGGCCGTTCCCCGACAAGGACGAGGAGTGGGGGTCGACGGTGCGGCAGAAGATCGTGCAGTGGATGGGGGAGGCGGGAATCAAGGACGCCCTCCCCGTGCTGGCGCAGGTCGCCGGCGAGGACCGCGTGCTGCTCAGGCGCATGGCGGTCGAGGCGATCTTGAAGATCGGCGGCCCGGAGGCGCTCCGGGCCGTCTACAAGGCCCCCGCCCCCGAAGAGGAGGCGCTCTCGCCCGCCGCGCAGGAGGAAGATCGACCCGAAATGACCGCCGAGGAGGCGCAGGCGATCCTCGCGAAGCTCACGAACATGGATGACCCGGACATCATCCTGGAGCCCAGGGCCAGGGACGCGCTCGCGGCCTTCCGCGAGACGCCCGACAAGTCGATCTTGCGCAAGGTGGCCCTCGGCCTGGGCCGGGCCCAGGACCCTCGCGGCCTGGTGCCGCTCGTGCGCTCGCTCGAGGAGTGCCGCGGGCCGATGGTCCACGAGGCGAGGAAGCTGATCTTGAAGTACCCCGAGCACCGTTCGCTCTCATTCCTCGTGCAGTCGCTCAAATCGAAGTGGACTTCGGTACGGCGCTTTGCCGCGGAGAGGCTCCGCGAGGAGACGGACACGCGCGCGCTCGACCCGCTCATGGCGGCCGTGGAGGACGAGGACTCGGAGGTCCAGTGCGCGGTCGTCGGGGCGCTCGCGAACTTCACCTCCGACCCGCGAGTCTCGTCGAAGCTCCTGGCGTGCATCTCCTACAGCGACATCTCGGTGCGCCAGGCGGCGATCGAGGCGCTGGGGAACGCGAAGTTCCAGGAGGCCGTCCCGGCGATCGTCGCCGCGCTCCAGAACCCCTTCCTGCGCGCGCGCGCGGAGACGGCGCTCAGGCAGATCGGCGACCGCAAGGGGATCCTCGCCGTGAAGCGCGTCAGGCGCCGCGAGGCCCTCTTCCCGAAGGGCCGCAAGGTCGAGGAAGAGCG
>CAZYRM010000153.1:0-11604 GCA_964649705.1 uncultured Planctomycetia bacterium | reverse complement strand
GCGTCAGGCGCCGCGAGGCCCTCTTCCCGAAGGGCCGCAAGGTCGAGGAAGAGCGCAAGCGCCGCATCAAGGCGAAGGGCAAGCCCAAGCCGTAGCGCGAGTCGGGCTTCAGAGCTGTCCAGGCGCATGGTAGAATGGCGTGCCTTTGGAGACCCCCTCGATGCCGTCCGCAGCGGTCCACGCGCGATCCATCCTGACCTCCGCGGCCATCTCCTCTTGGCACGTCAAGCACATGATCTCACTCCAGCAGGTCCTCGCCGCTCTGAATGCGGCGGGGGTGGAATTCGTCCTGGCGGGCGCGCACTCGATCGGCGGCTGGACGAAGCAGCCGCGTGCGACCGTCGATGTGGATGTCGTGATCGCGCCGCGCAGCCACCGGAAGGCGATTCGCGCCATCCAGGTCGCCTTCCCGCACCTCACGACCAGGGACCTCGATCTGGTAACGCGGTTCGCAGAACCCGAGACGAAGGACGTCGTCATCGATCTGATGAAGCCGAAGGACCGCCTCATCAGGACCGTGTTCGACAACAGCATCAAGATCGTCCTGGTGGGACAGCCAACCAGGATCCCGGACCTGGAGATGGCGGCGGCCATGAAGTTCGCCGCGATGGTTGGCGTCTACCGCAAGATCTCCGACAAGGAACAGGATGGCGTCGACTTTCGCAGGATCGTCGAGGCGAATCCGAAGCTGGAAGTGGACCGACTGGCCCGACTCGCGGAGCTGGTGTACGCCGGCGGAGGTCCGGAGGTTCGCGGTCTCGTCCAGGCGATCCACGAGGGCAAGCGACTGGAGTTCTGACCTCGGCCCGCTTCGCGTGCTATACTCAACCGCGCTCGCCCAATGAACGGGGGTTGCAACGGATGGCCAAGCTGGGGGAGATGCTCCTCTCCGAGGGGCTCATCACCAAGGAGCAGATCGACCGCGCCCTGGCCGCCCAGCAGAAGGACGGCGGCTTCCTGGGCGCCATCCTGATCCACCAGAAGGTCCTCTCCGAGAAACAGCTCGTCGACGTCCTCGTCCGGCAGACCGGCACGCCCGCCGTCGACCTCGAGACCATCGACTTCCCCGCCGTCCTCGCCGACCTCCTCCCCGCGAACATGGCGCGGAAGTACCAGTGCGTGCCCGTGAAGGAAAACGGCAACATGCTCCACGTCGCGATGGCGAACCCGGAGGACGACCGGGCCATCGACGCCATCGCCTTCAAGACCGGCCGCACGATCAAGCGCCTCGTCGCGGGCCCCCAGTCGATCGAGAAGGCCTGGGGGAAGCTCTACCCCAAGGGCGCCGTCGAGGAGCTCTCACAGTCCCAGATGCGCGGCAAGAGCGACGCCGCGAACGGGAAGGCGGAGCTCAAGGAGCTCGACAAGTTCATCAGCGGCGCCGTCGACACCGTCGAGGTCGTCGACCAGAAGAAGGACGACGCCGGCCCGCACAACCTCGACATGGGCGCGAGCGACCCGCCGATCATCAAGCTCATCAACGGCCTCCTCATGAAGGCCGTCTCGATGCGCGCGAGCGACATCCACGTCGAGCCGTTCGAGAAGGAGCTCCGCGTCCGCCTCCGCGTCGACGGCGTGTTGCACAAGATCCTCGAGCTCCCCCCGCAGTTCCGCCACTCCGTCGGCAGCCGCATCAAGATCATGGCGGGGCTCGACATCGCCGAGCGCCGCATCCCGCAGGACGGCCGCGTCAAGGTCCTCCTCGAGAAGAAGACGCCGATCGACTTCCGCGTCTCCGTCCTTCCGGGCGTCTACGGCGAGAAGGTCGTCATCCGCGTCCTCGGCCAGGGGAGCCTGAAGGCGGGCGTCCACGAGCTGCCCTTCAACAAGCACGCCATGCAGGATGTGCAGGACTCGCTCAGGAACCCCTACGGCATGATCCTCGTGACCGGGCCGACGGGGAGCGGGAAGTCGACGACGCTCTACACGATGCTCACCCAGCTCAACCAGATGGACGTGAACATCGTCACGGCCGAGGACCCCGTCGAGTACAACCTGCCGGGGATCACGCAGGTCAACGTCCGACCGGGCATCGGCTTCACGTTCGACATGGCCCTCCGCTCGTTCCTGCGCCAGGACCCCGACATCATCATGGTCGGGGAGATGCGCGACTACGAGACGGCCGCGATCGCGGTCAAGGCGGCCCTCACGGGCCACCTCGTCCTCTCCACGCTCCACACGAACGATTCGCCCAGCACGATCGTGCGGCTGGTCGACATGGGGATCGAGCCGTACCTCGTCGCGAGCGCCGTGAAGGTCGTGATCGCCCAGCGCCTCGTCAGGAAGATCTGCCCGGACTGCCGGGCCGAGACCCAGCTCTCCGACGGCGACCGGACGAACCTCAGCGAGTCCGAGGTCGCCTCCATCTCCACCCTCTATGCGGGCAAGGGGTGCGAGACCTGCAGCGCGATCGGCTACCTGGGAAGGATGCCGGTCTTCGAGGTCCTCACCGTCAAGTCGAAGGAAATCAAGCGGGTGATCACCGAGGGGGGGACGGAGATCCAGGTCGCCCACGTCGCCCGCAAAGAGGGCATGCGCACGCTGAAGGACGAGGTGCTCGACATGGTCAACCGCGGGGAGACCACGCTCGAGGAGGCCTTCAGCATCATCATGTCGGACTAGCTCCGCCGTTCGCCATGGACCGACTCATCGGGCAGACCCTCGGCGACTACCGCGTGCTCGAGCCGATCGGGCACGGGAGCATGTCGCGCGTCTACCGGGCGGTCCAGGTCTCGCTCCGTCGCCCCGTCGCGCTGAAGGTGTTCCAGGACGACCTCCTCTCCACCGGCGACCTCGTCGCGCGCATGCGCCGCGAGGCGGAGTCGCTCGCGCAGGTCCAGCATCCGAACATCGTGCCCGTCTACGGCGCGGGGTCGGTCGGGGACCTGCACTACCTCGCGCTGAAGCTGGTGGAGGGAGGGACGCTCGCCGACCTGGCGCGGTCCGGCGCCTCCCGCCGCGCCGTCTTCCGCGTGGCCCGCGACGCGGCGCGCGGGCTCGCCGCGCTCCACGCGCGCGGAGGGGTCCATCGCGACCTCAAGCCGACCAACGTGCTCGTGGAGGACGGTGCGGGCCTCCTCGCCGACTTCGGCCTCGCGCGCCTCGCGGAGGACGTCACGATCACCGGGTCCGGGGCGATGATCGGGACTCCACTGTACATGTCTCCCGAGCAATGGAGGCGGGAGCGCGCCACGCCGGCGTCGGACGTGTTCTCGCTTGGCCTCGTGCTGTACGAGGCGCTGACGGGGCGGCACGCCTTCCTCGGCGAGCGGGCCGACCGCGACGGTGCGCGGGAGGCGCTCGCGGCGTTGTACGAGCAAGGCGCAGTCCCGGCCCCGATAGGCACGGGCGGAGTCCCCGCGGGCGTCGAAGAGGCCGTGCTGCGCTGCCTGCGCATCGACCCCGCGCAGCGCTTCCCCGACGCGGGGGAGGCCTCGCGCGCACTGGACGCCGTCGAGTGGCCGGAGGGCCCCGAGGATTCCGGAATGCGCGACTCGGGCACGGCGCGCACCGTGCTCTCCTCCCAGGAGGGGGCGTCGAGGGCGACCGAGCAGACGGTGCTGCCCGCCGGCGGCCTGCGCTTCGGGAGATACGACCTCCGCGGCGAGCTCGGGAGCGGCGGGATGGGAGTCGTCTACCGCGCGTGGGACCCCTCGCTCTCTCGCGAGGTGGCGCTCAAGGTGCTTCGCGGCGGCCAGATGGCCTCCGAGGAGGCGATCCTCCGCTTCGGCCGCGAGGCGCGCTCCGCGGCCCGCCTCCGCCACCCGAACATCGTC
Organism: uncultured Planctomycetia bacterium; assembly: GCA_964649705.1. Taxonomy (GTDB): domain Bacteria; phylum Planctomycetota; class MHYJ01; order WSZJ01; family CAZYRM01; genus CAZYRM01. The sequence goes on along the minus strand of CAZYRM010000153.1, from coordinate 7,828 downwards.
GCCGTCCACGAGGTCGGCATCGAGGAGGGGAGGCACTTCTTCACGATGGACCTCGTCGAGGGACGCAGCCTCAAGGACGTGCTGGAGGGATCGGGGCTGCCGATCGAGGAGTCGGTCCGACTGATCGTTCAGGCGGCCCGCGGCGTCGACCACGCGCACCGCAACGGCGTCATCCACCGCGACCTGAAGCCCGCGAACATCCTCGTCGAGGGGGGCCGCGCGCTCGTCGGGGACTTCGGCCTCGCCCGCGAGGTGAGCGCCGCCGACGGGGCGACCGTGACCGGGCAGATCATGGGGACGCCGTCGTACATGTCGCCGGAGCAGGCGGGCGGCGGCGTCGTCGACTCGGCCACCGACGTCTACTCGCTCGGCGCGGTGCTCTACCAGGCCCTCGCGGGGAGGCCGCCGTTCCACGGGGAGACCGCCTTCGACGTGGTGCGCCGCGTCCTCGCCGAGGAGCCGCAGGCCCCGCGCCGCGTCAATCCCCGCGCGCCGAGAGACCCCGAGGTCGTCTGCCTCAAGGCCCTGGAGAAGGACCCGAGGCGGCGCTACCCCACGGCGGGGGAATTCGCCGACGACCTGGAGCGGTGGCTCCGGAGGGAGCCGATCCACGCGCGGCCGGCGAGCCTCCTCTATCGTCTCGGTCGGCGCGTCGCTCGCAGCCCCTTGGCGGCCGGGCTGCTCGTCCTGCTCCTCGTCGTGATCGTCGCGTCCGTCTCGACGCTCGTCTCCTCCCGGGCGCGCTACCGCCGCCTGATGGCCGCGGCGCACGCGGCGGCGGAGGCGAAGTACGCCTTCGCCACGAACGACCTCGACGCGGTGGCGCGTCACGCCAAAGAGGCCATCCGCGTCGCCCCCGAGCACGCGGCGGGCTACTTCTGGGAGGCCCGCCTCGCGCTCGACGCCTACGTGCGATCCCGTCGGACGCCCATCGCCGTGATCTCCGAGGGCATGATCGAATTCACGCCCGACTTCCCCGAGACCGACGCCCAGCGTCACGGGCGCGAGCAGGCACTCGCGGGGCTCGACCGGATGAGGACCTTGGCTCGCGATGGCCTCGAAGGATGGGAGGAGCCGTGCGCGCTCGGGATCGCGGAGTGCTTCCGAGGGGACCGCGCGCAGGCCCGCATCCACCTGGAGCGCGCCCTCTCGCTTTCCCGCGACACCCAGGCGTCCTATGCCCTGGCGCTGTGCCACTACCTCGACCGTCGGTTCGCGGAGGCGGCGAGCGTCGCGAAGGGCCTCCTGCTCACGCCCCTCGACGCCGCCGCGCGCGACCTGTACGTCCGTGCGCGGGAGGGTGAGGGGCTCGACGAGCAGCTCCGTGGGCGCGACCCGTCCGCGATCCACGAGGAGGCGATCGCCGCCGCGCGGAGGCTCGACCCTCCCGGGGACCGGCTCGCCGAGTCGTCGATCCGCCTGTCGCAGGCGAAGTGGCTCGACGAGCACGGGAGACCCGAGGCGAGCGACGAGCTCGACCGCGCGGCAGCCCTCCTGGACGGCCTGAAGGAGGACGACACGGGCGTCTGGTTCCAGCGGGGGCGCGTCCTCCGCGGCCGGTCGGAGTGGCTGGACGCCCACGGGCGCACCGACGAGGCGCTCCAGCGGGCCGAGGCGGCCGTCGAGGCCCACGGGAAGGCGCTCTCGCTCGACGCCGGGTTCGTGCCCGCCCGGGTCGGACGGCTCTCCGCCCGGATCCTGCGCGCATTCGTCCTGATGGGCCGTCGGTCGGTCCCGCTTTCGGACCAGGAGGTACTCGAGATCACCGACGACGCGCGGGCCGCGGGCGCGCACGGCTGGTTCCTGGAGGCGGCCGACCAGCTCTGCTTCGCCGAGCTGCTCATCGGTGCATGGGCGCGGAAGCCCCCAGACGAGCGCCTCGCGATGATCGACGCGGCGCTCGTCGAGTTCCGGAGGCAGATCGAAGCGAACCACCCCGACGACCCGCGCGCCTGGGCCCACGTCGCGGAACGCGAGGAGCAGCGGAGCGTCATCGCTCGGGAGTTCGGCCGGCCCATCCTCGAGTCGCTGCGGCGCTCCGAGGAGGCGCTCACACGGGCCATCGTGCTGGCCGAGGGGCGGGCGCAGACCTGGATGGACCGCGGGTACCTGCGGATCCGGGTCGCCGAGACCGAGGCCGCCTCGGGCAAGGCGCCGGACGAGGCGTTCCGCGAGGCGATCGGCGACTTCGAGAGGGCGCTGACCATCCGGCCCGGTTGGGCGCCGGCGAACGCGGGCCTCGCCAGCGCGTGGACCGCCATCCTTCGCGCCCGTTCCCTGCGCGGAGAGGACCTCGGAGACGCCGCCGAGCGGGTCGTCTCCCACTTCGAGCGCGCGCTCGACCAGAACCGAGGGGACATCACGACCTGGATGGCCCTCGCCGAGTTCCGGCTCCACCAGGGCCGTCGGCTCATGGAGCGCGGCCAGGACCCCGCGGGGGAGCTGGCGGCCGCTGACGCGGCGGCCGAGGAGGTCCTGTCGCGCGCCCCGTCCTTCGCGGAGGCCAGGTCGCTTCTCGGCACGTCAGCGCTGATCGGCGGCGTGTACGTCGCCCGCGGCGGCGGCGACCCCGAGCCGCACTACGCGCGGGCCGTCGAGCACCACTCGCTGGCGATCCGCCTCGTGCCGACGAAGGCCCTCTTGTGGCACGAGCGCGCCCTCGTCCACTTCAACCGGGCGAACCACGCCTCCGATCGCGGCACGGACCCCATGCCGCACTTCCGCGCGGCACTCTCCGACCTCGACCAGGCCAATGGCCTGAACCCGCAGTACCCCGATGCCCTGGCCACTCGATGCGATGTCCGCACCCAGGCCGGCCACGCGAGCCCGCCCGGCGACGGCGAGTCCCTCATCCGCGGGGCGCTAGAGGACGCGGACCGCGCCATCGCGCTCGACACCTCCCGCCCGCAGTTCTACCGCTTCCGCGGCGTCGCATGGCTCAACCTGGGACAGGAGCTGGCGAGGCAGGGGAAGGACCCGACCCCGTCGTGGACCAGCGCGATCGCGGACCTGGACGAGGCCCTCTCGAGGAAGGGCGACGACGCGGATGCCTGGTCGTGCCGCGGCGACATCCACTACAACCTCGGATCCCGCGCGCAGGAGAAGAAGGAGCCGTGCCGCGAGCCGTACCTGGCCGCCGCGTCCGACTACTCCAAGGCGCTCGACCTCCGCCCCGACGACATGGAGAGGCTCTTCTGGCGGGGGCTTGCGTACGGGAATGCCGCGGAGTACGACCGCGCCGTGGCCGACTTCGAGGAGGTGGGGAAGCGGTCGCCGCTCCTTCGCGAGAAGGCGCGACGGTACGCGGAAGAGTGCAAGAAGTTGAAGGGGGGGAAGTAGTCCGACAACTCTAGCTACCATGGGGATCGGTGGCGGTGGCGTGCTCGTAATCGGGCTCGAAATCGTTCTCGTGCTCGTTCTCGGTCTCGTTCTCGACGCCAGCGTTTCGAGAACGAGACCGAGAACGAGCACGATTTCGAGCCCGATTACGAGCACGCCACCGCCACCGAGACATCTTCCCTCGCCCGGCAGCCGGATGTTTCTGACGCCGGCGCCGGGCGTCGTGTATACTACCTTCGCCTTGGGGAAGACGCGGCTTCGACCGCTCGATCGAGCTCTCCCCCGAGGAGCCCACCCACCTCGTGAACCGCGCGATCGCGCTTCACGCCCTCAAGGACCACGCGCCCTGACCTGGGCGATCCGCCCGTTCCACGGAATCCGCTTGAGTTTCGGCCCCGACCGGCGAAGAATCTGCGTTCCGGAGGATGTCCATGCCGATTCCCGCAAACCGCGTCAAGGACCTCTGCTTCGTCCACGTGCACACGAACGCCGCCGCGGCCGCCGACCCGGCCTACGCGAAGAAGGTCCTGCAGACGATTTACAGGCAGGCCGTGCCCCCGACAGCAAAAGTCCTCTGCACGCGCGGCGCACCGCAGAACCAGGCGTTCTTCGGCGGGTCGCTCAAGAAGGCCGGAGAGGAGCGGCAGCTCAACTTCCTCGACAAGGCCTGCTTCTCGATCCACCTCGAGGAGTTCACCGATGGCCAGGGGGCGCGCGGCCAGGTCTGCGCGGTCCTCGCGAAGCACGTCGCCGGGCCGCTGGCGGTGAAGTGCGCCTGCGGAAGGATGGTGAATCCCGGCCCGAAGGCACGCTGCCCGTACTGCGGGCGGGCCGTCGTGGCCGCGGGGGTGCCCGCGGGCGGCGGGGGAGACGAGATCGAACTGGTCGAGCAGACCGACCCGACCGTCGCCGCCGTGCCCGGCCTCGACGCGGCGCCGACGGAGGCCCCGCTCGGGAACTCCGACCTCGGCGCGCGCATGTCCGCCCGTTCTCGGGGCGCGGGGGCCGTCCAGGGAAGCTGGGTGCAGGAAAACCTCAAGGTCGTCATCGGCGTAGGCTCGATCGTCGTGATCGGCCTGGCGTGGTTCCTCTTCTTCCGCGGGAAGGGGATCAGCACGGCATGGAAGGAGACCTTCCAGCACTGCAAGTGGGAGCCGTGCATCGCCGAGCTGGAGAAGCAGGTCAAGGGCGGCGCCGTCGCGGAGCGGCCGGAGCTCGAGTTCCGCCTGGCACAGGCGAACCTGGAGCGGAAGGCGCAGGCGACCAACACCCCCGCGGGGACGGGCCCCGAGATCGGGGTCGTGCAGACCCAGCTCCTCGCGACAGGCGCGGAGACCCTGTTCGTCCTGATGAACGTCCAGAACGGCCTGGTCTCGGCGATCGACGTGGAGCCGAAGTACTTCTACCTGCTCTACAGGCCGTCCAACGAGACCTTCCAGATCAACTTCGCCGAAACGATCGAAGAGGTGCCCTGGTCGAAGACCTCGGTTCCCCCGAAGTCGAAGATGAAGGTCGGGCTGTACATGCCGGTGCCGGGGAAGAACATGGACGTGATCTACCTCGTCTACAACGACGGATCCTACTACCGCCGCACGCTGATCGCGCAGAACTACGCGCGCGTCTCCAGCAAGTCGTTCGTCCAGGGGCCCGAATGGAAGCCGAGCGGTCCGGAGGCCGCCGGTGAGCCGATTGCGCACGACCCGGGGTCCACCCCAGGGCCGGGCGGCGAGACGGGCACGCCGATCACGCCCGACTCGACCACGGGGCCTCCGCAGCCGCCGCAGGCCTCCCTCCCGATGGTCCTCGGCAACGCGCTCGACCTCAACGGCTGGCACATCGAGCTGGGAGGGAACAACCCGAACGGGATGATCTACCAGACGATGACCGCGGGAGACGGGAAGGAGTTCCTTGTGGTCGAGGTGAAGCTCTACCCGCAGGCGGACGCCGCCGCGCAGTGGCCGATCGCCTCGAACGACTTCAAGCTGTGGCACGACACCGGGAAGAGCTTCGACTCCGTCGGCGCCCTGTACATGAGCTACCAGTCCCCGACGGGCCCGAAGCCAATCTTCGCGGAGTGGTACCAGATGCGGTGCGGTGAGCCGGGCGAGAAAACGGGGACGATGATCGACTCCGAATTCGCGGCCTTCACGGACCACTACGAGCGGACGGTCGCGGCGAAGCAGGAGGGGGTGATGGAGGTCGTCTTCCCGCTGCCCTCGCCCTGTCAGCCGCCCGAGTACCGCCTGCACGTCGCCTTCGGCGCGAAGCCCGCGGAGCGGCCCAGCGCGGCGCCCGGGAGCGTCATCGGGCCGGGCTGGACGAACCGGACGCCGGGGTGCAAGCCGGACGCCATCTCGGTCGGCGACGGGCGCAGCTTCAAGTCGAAGTTCGCCACGGAGGACTGGGTCGTCACGATCGTCGAGCCGATGCCGCTCGAGGGGATGTACACGGAGCGGACCGCCCTCGGCGCGCGCGGCATGGTCGTGAGGCTCTCGCTCGAGGTGTCTCCGTGGACCTTCCGGCAGTCGTCCGCGGCTGCGCCGCCGCTCGAGACGGGGGCCTTCGCCCTGAGGTCGCCGAAGGGCGGCGAGTGGAAGGCGATCGGGTGGATCGTCTCCGCCGGAGGACCGGAAGTGGTCGTCGACAAGGTGACGATCGTCGGGAGCGACACCGCCAACGAGGCGGCGATCGACATCCAAGGGACGGAGGCCGTGGTCCGCGTGGGCCAGGGCGGCGTCGCCCGCGTGGCGGTGCTCGTGGAAGGGAACAAGGACGAAGGGTCGCTGGGCGAGTACATGCTCGTCCACGCCCTGAAGACGATGGAGTAGGACCATGCCCCGCCTCGCCTGGGTGCTCTGCCTCGCCCTCTTCGCTCCCCTCCTCGGGGAGGAGATGGCCCGCGACCTCGAGCCGCGGATCATCTCCGTGGTGGAGGACTGCACGCCGAAGACGGTCTGTATCCGAGCGGACCTGGTCGGCAAATTCGCCGTGCTCGGGAGCGGGTCGATCATCAGTGCGGACGGCTACGTGCTGACGTGCGCGCACGTCGTCGAGGCCCTGGGCCAGATCGGCGGGCGGTCGCTGAACGTGATGCTGACCGACGGGCGCTCGTTCGAGGCGGAGCTCCTCGGGTCGCACTCGAAGCGCGACTTCGCGGTGCTCAAGATCGACGCGCAGGACCTGCCCTGCTACGAGCTGGGGGACAGCCGTGCGCTCGAGAAGGGGAGCTGGGTGGTCGCCCTCGGACACCCGATGGGGATCATCGGGAGCGAGTCCACGGGCAACGACGTCCCCGCGGTGACCGCCGGGATCGTGATGGGCGTCGGGCGGAAGATGATGGCGAACAGCGGCGGGCTCGACTTCAAGCTCTACCCGGACGCCATCGAGACGGACCTGCCGCTCTTCTTCGGGAACAGCGGGGGACCGCTCGTCGACATGGAGGGGAAGCTCGTCGGCGTCAACGCGGCGATCCGCATGGGCGGGGAGCCCAGGAGCTTCTCGGTGCCGATGTCGACGGTGAAGGGCTTCCTCGCGAGGCTGGAGAAGGGGGAGGACGCCTCCGACGGCGACGAGCCGAAGGGGCTGCTGGATCGCCTCACGAAGTTCATCGAGTATGCGCAGGAGGTGGGCGGGCAGGCGCAGGCGATGGAGGTGGACCCGCGTGTGGACCGCATGAAGGAGGAGTTCGAGCAGGCCGCGGAGACGGCCTCGCCGTCGGTGGTCTCGGTCCGGCTCGGCGGCGAGCGGGTGGCGTTCGGCGTGGTCGTTGACGAGGATGGCGTGGTCGCGGTGCCGAGCCACGCGCTGGCGCGGAAGGGGATCGGCGCGTTCCTCTGGGGGAAGGTGCGGGAGGGGCTCCCCGAGGACTCGGGGCTCCGACAGCTCCTGGACCCGCTGCTGCCGAGGCAGAAGCGGGGGAAGATCACCGTGGAGACGGCCGACGGGGGCGTCTACACGGCGAAGATCCGCAAGACGGCGGAGGGGATCGACGTGGCGTTCCTGGACGTGCACTACGGCGAGGACGAGGCTCCCTTGGCGCTGGAGCCGTCGGACGGGGAGGCGCCCGTGCGCGGCTCGTGGGTGATCTCGGTGACGGGCGACCAGGCCCCCGCGGGGGTGGGGATCCTCTCGACGGCGGGCAAGCGGATTGACGCGGTGACGCCGGTGCCGCTGACGCTCGACGAGCTGCTGGAGACGGCGAGGCAGGACATGGGGCTGTTCGACGCGCGCGACTTCCCGAACGTGCTCTTCCACGACGCCTTCGTCTCGAACAAGGGGGTGGGCGGGCCGCTCCTGGACGGGAAGGGTCGCTGGCTGGGCCTGAACCTGTTCACGCTCTCTCGCGGCGCGGCGTACGCGGTCCCCGCCGCGGACGTGCTGAAGGCGCTGCACGATTGATGGACGGGGCGGAGTCTGCTATCCTTCTTGCCCGACCGATTTCTTCGTCGCTTGATAAAGGAGAAACCATGCGCCGCCTGACGGTGCTCGC